>NZ_JBHTKK010000022.1:0-79743 GCF_042675985.1 Oceanobacillus locisalsi | reverse complement strand
TTTGACGCTTGTAGCTGGACGAGGGATCAGCACCATCTGAAGATCCACTTTTGCCAAGTGATCTTCTTGGCAAAAGTTAGCTGAAGAGCGTGCCCCTAGGAAAGCAAAACGGTCCGCCGTAGCGGTGATACCCTTAAAACTTAATTTGTCTACCATAAATTTTGATGAAGAGCTCTGAAAATATATTATTTTTATTTTGGTGGCTGTGAATAGTAAATAACAGATAGCTGTCCAATACCAAATAACTAGAAAAAGATTTAGAAAAATCGCCGGTGATGTTATGATAAGTTCATATAATTTGGTTCCAATACTTGCTAATTACGAAACAACCATAGATAATAATCATAGATATTTTAAAGGAACGAAGCAGGCAGGAAAGGATGAAAGTAGTGTCAAAGTACGGGAGCAATCAAAAATTGGATGTAAACACGTTAGAACAATTATATAGCGATGGAGCAGGATATGATATTTTACGATATATCGGTCTGCCTGAGCTTTTTGGTGAAGAAAAAGAAACCTTACTCTATTTTTTAGGCAGAAATGTAGCACGTAATTTTGAATTTAATAGTTTTGAAGATGTGAATGTATTTTTTGAAAAGATGGGTTTGGGAACCTTAGAACTTGCAAAAGAAAAAAAGAATGTAAAAACGTTTTATCTTTTATCCGAAGCGGTAATTACCAGGTTAAAATCAAATATGGAAACCGATTTTCGATTAGAGGCAGGAATCATAGCCGAAGCATTTCTGCAGTTGGAAGGCGTGGACTGTGAGTGTATTGAATCTGTTCATCACCGTCTGAAACAAATTGAATTTACCGTCTATATACAAGACTAATTATCTGCTGAAGCAGTAAAGAGGCAATACCGGTTATTCCGGCTTGAAATTATCAACAGCCGTGATTTATGCATGACAAAGCTGCTATTTTAAAGAACACCAAAACGATCGCGAAACTTATTCGATTTCACGATCGTTTTTTTCTGTATCCTGTTTTTTTAAATGTTCTATAATTTCAGTCGCAATATTTTGAGGAATACCAATCTTACGCATTTCCTCTAAAGATGCATTTTTAATCTCTTCTACTGTTTTAAAATGGGTCAGCAGAAGTTTACGACGTTTCTCTCCAACGCCGGGAATACGGTCAAGCTCCGATTGAATTACACCTTTCCCTCGCAGTTGTCTATGGAAAGTTACAGCAAAGCGGTGCACCTCGTCTTGTATCCGCTGAACCAAATAAAAAGCCTGCGACTGTCGTTTTAACGGAATCACTTCCGGAGGGTCACCATACAACAATTCACTTGTTTTATGTCTGTCATCCTTAGCAAGACCAGCGAGCGGGATACTTAAACCAAGCTCATTTTCCAGCACATCCGAAGCCGCTGACATCTGCCCCTTCCCTCCATCGACAATAATTAAATCAGGCAATGGAAGGTTCTCTCGTAGCACTCTTGTATAACGTCTCCGTATGACTTCCCGCATGGTGTCATAATCATCCGGGCCTTTCACATCTTTAATTTTATACTTCCGATATTCCTTTTTATTCGGTTTTCCGTCGTCAAAAACGATCATGGCAGATACAGGATCCGTGCCTTGGATATTTGAGTTATCAAACGCTTCAATCCGTCGCGGCATCTCTATATTCAGATAGTTCCCCAAGTCTTCTATCGCTTGATACGTTCTTTCTTCATCTCGTTCGATTAATTGAAATTTTTCATCTAAAGCAACACTTGCATTTTTATTAGCTAATTCTACCATTTCTTTTTTACGGCCACGAAGCGGTGTATGCACATTAATTTCAAGTAATTTTTCCAGTATTTCATCATCTATGCCGACAGGAACAAGCACTTGCTTCGGCTTTAAGTGATTTTCCTGCAAATAAAACTGGGCAATAAAACTGATAATCGTTTCTTCCGCTTCATCATAAAATGGAAATAGACTGACATCCCGTTCTATTAACTTTCCTTGCCGGATAAAAAAGACCTGTACACACATCCAGCCTTTATCGTAACTGTACCCAAATACATCCCGATTCACCAAATCGTTAGCAGCCATTTTTTGCTGTTCCATTGTGGCATCGATATGATGTATCGTATCCCGGAGTTCTTTTGCTCTTTCAAAATTCAACGATTCACTTGCTTCTGTCATTTCTTTTGTCAAACGGTTGCGTATATCTTTAAAACCGCCATGTAAAAAAGAAGTAATCTCTTGAACAATTTCCTGGTATTTTTCTTTGGAAGGCGGGTGCTTACTGCAAGCTAGACATTGCCCCATATGATAATAAAGACACGGTCTTCCAGGCGGATTATTACATTTCCTAAGCGGATAAATCCGGTCCAATAACCTTTTCGTCTCTCTGGCTGCAATCACATTCGGATAAGGCCCAAAATATTTGCCCTTATCTTTTTTCAGCTGTCTTGTAATAATTAACCGCGGATGCCGTTCTGATGTAATCTTTAAATAAGGATACGATTTATCATCTTTCAACATCACATTATATTTCGGATCATACTTTTTGATTAAATTCATTTCCAAAATTAATGCTTCTAGTTCCGAAGAGGTAACCATATATTCGAAATCCGCAATATCCTGTACTAAACGCTGTGTTTTGCGGTCATTTGCCCCTCGGAAATACGACCGGACACGATTTCTTAATTTTTTTGATTTCCCCACATAAATAATCGTTCCGTGCTTATCCTTCATCAAATAGCACCCAGGCTGCATAGGAAGAATGGACAGTTTTTTTTCAATTGCTTCTTTCATATTACCAGTCCTCTTAAAATACATCAGAAAATCCCTTTTCATCTGTTTGATGAGAAAGGGATTTTCTTTTCTCTAATAAAGAATCAAAGAATCTATTTTGTGCTGTATTATCACTCAAAATAGAGACCTTATTTTATTAGGCATGTTTATTAATTAAATCCGTTAATGCCTCTTTTGGTTGGAAGCCGATAACTTGGTCCACCACTTCACCGTCTTTTAATAAAAGCAGTGTCGGGATGCTCATCACACCAAATTTTCCAGCTGTTTCCTGATTTTCATCAACATCTAATTTGACGATCTGTACCTTGTCTTCCATTTCTCCATCAATTTCTTCTAAAACAGGAGCAATCATTTTACAAGGACCGCACCATGGAGCCCAGAAATCAACAAGTACAAGACCTTTTGACGTCTCTTCTGTAAAGTTTTGATCTGACGCATGTTTAATTGCCATAATTTATTACCTCCTTAAAACATCATACAGCTTATCATAAGCTTAGTATGAGTATATCACCGTATAAGTATACTGTATAATAGTTTGCTTGAACAAGTGTGAACGAAGCGCAAAAGGCCTGTGTTGAAATTTTCACTTCAGTCCTCTTGCTTCATGTTATAACACACAAATGCACCGCCGTCTATTCTTTTACCTTTTTAATTTCTTCAATAAGCAGCGGAATAATTTCAAATAAATCTCCGACAATTCCATAATCCGCCACATTAAAGATATTTGACTCAGCATCTTTATTGATAGCAACAATTACTTTAGAGTTAGACATTCCTGCTAAATGCTGAATAGCACCTGAAATACCCACAGCGATATACAAGTCAGGGGTTACCACTTTTCCTGTCTGCCCAATTTGCAATGCATAGTCACAATAATCCGCGTCACAAGCGCCTCTGGAAGCGCCGACAGCACCGCCTAATACATCTGCCAGTTCATAAAGCGGCTTAAATCCATCCGCACTTTTCACGCCCCTGCCGCCTGCTACGATAACATTTGCCTCCGCAAGATCAACACCATCAGCGGCTTTTCGTACAACATCTTTAACAATGGTACGCAAATCTTTAATATCAACATCTTTCGTACGTACCTCACCTGATCTTGAATCGTCTTTTTCAAGAACAGCTATATTATTGGGACGAACGGTTACAAATATAAAATCATCTTCAAATGTTTTTTTCTCAAATGCTTTCCCGGAATAAATAGGACGAATAAACACATTCTCATCGCCCTCTTTTTCAATCGCTACAACATCAGAGATAAGACCTGCAGAGAGTCGGCTCGCAATTTTTGGTGTTAAATCCTTGCCAATTGCTGTATGCCCCATAACGATTCCTTTTGGAGATAATTCATCGATAACCTCTAACAGCGCCTGTCCATATCCTTCTGATGTGTACGTTTTCAAGTTATCATGCGTTACTGTAATGACACTGTCCGCTCCGTAAGTAATCAAATCATTACCGGCACTTGTCAAATCGTTATCACCACATAGTACTCCGACAATTTCAGCTTCACTGTCAATTTGTTTTGCCGCTGCTATTGCCTCAAAAGAAACATTTCTTATTTCATTATCTCGCACTTCACCTACTACTAATAACTTATCGCTCATTATGATTATCCCCTTTCCCAATCAGCTTCTATCTGAATAGCCACACGCTTAAAGTACTTTTTTATCATTTTTCAATAAAGAGACAAGTTCTTTCACCTGATCCTCTATATCTCCTTCTAACACCTTGCCCGCCTCTTTTTCAGGGGGAAGATAGATATCTACTGTTTTTGTTTTTGCTTCTACGTCATCTTCATCCAAGTCCAGATCATCGATTTCCAATTCCTCCAGCGGTTTTTTCTTCGCTTTCATAATACCTGGCAAAGATGGATAACGCGGATCATTTAAGCCTTGTTGACACGTCACTAATACAGGAAGACTTGTTTCGACAGTCTCTACATCCCCTTCCACGTCTTTTTCAATGGATGCTGTATCTCCATCAATGGATAAACTGGTTATCGTCGTAACACAAGAAATACCAAGCAGTTCTGCAAGTCTCGGCCCCACCTGGCCGCTTGCTTCATCAATAGCGACATTCCCTGCCAGAATCAAATCTGCCTCTTTATCTTCAAAAAACGCTTCTAAAATTTTCGCTGTTGTAAATTGATCTCCATCTTCTAAATCTTCTTCTGTATTAATCAGAACAGCTTTATCAGCCCCCATAGCAAGTGCTGTTCGAAGCTGTTTTTCGGAATCTTCATCGCCGATGGTAACCACTGTTACTTCTCCGCCATGCTTATCTCTTTGAACAATTGCTTCTTCTACCGCATATTCATCGTATGGATTAATGATAAATTCTGCTCCGTCATCTTCAATTATGCCATTGTGAACAGCAATTTTTTCCTCTGTATCAAACGTTTTTTTCAATAATACAAAAATATTCATGTTTTTCTCCTCCTGACTAAAGTCTATCTATCTTGAAATTGAGCTGCTCTTTTCTCCATAAAAGCGCTTACACCTTCTTTAGCATCAGCTGAGCCAAAAACACCGCCAAACAAGTGCGCCTCTTGTTTCATACCTTCTGTCAATTGACTCGTATTTGCATATGGAATTAACTGCATAATCCGGTTAATGCCCGGTTTACTTTTCGAAGCAATTTTTTCAGCTAATTGAAGCACTGCTTTTTCAAGATCTTCTTCTTCAAAAACCCGGTTAACCAGCCCCCATTCTTCTGCTTGCTTTCCGGAGATAGGTTCTCCGGTTAAAATCATTTCATACGCTCGAGCATTGCCAATATAGCGCGGCAATCGCTGCGTTCCTGCAAAACCGGGAATAATTCCTAAATTCATTTCCGGTAAACCAATCTTAGCATCCACTGTTGCATACCGGATATGACAAGCCATTGCCAGCTCCAGCCCTCCCCCTAATGCAGCTCCATGGATAGAGGCGATGACAGGCAACGAGAAATGCTCGATTCTATTAAAAATATCCTGCCCATGCTTTGCCAAAGATTCATAATCCGAGGCTTTTTGAAGAGATGTAAATTCCTTAATATCTGCTCCTGCTGAAAAGAATTTACCCTCCCCTTGTAAAACAACAACCTTGGCTTCATCTTCTGTTTCAATTTTCGTTAGCAGCTCATCCAATCTTGCAATAATCTGCGAAGATAATGCATTGGCAGGAGGACTTTTTAGATTTAAATAAGCAACCTTCTTTTCTACTTTGAAATCAATAACAGACAAAAAATCACCCCTTTTTATATTTACTTGCTTATTTGTTGAGCTGTTAAAGCGCTGACAAGCATTCTGTGAATTTCGGGTGCCATATCAACAAGCGGATACTTCTGGTCTTTCATAACCCAATTGGTGACTATCTCATCAAGTGTCCCAAAAATCATTTGACGGACGAGAGGTATATTTAGGTCTTCTCTAAATTGTTGTTGTTTGATTCCTGTTTGAATAATACCGTCAATAATAGTTAAATAAGGTTTTAAAACCTGGTTAATCTGCAGCCGTAAAGAAATATCTGATTGTCTCAACTCCAACTGTGTTACAATCGCCAGATAATAATCTGTAGAGAGCTGTCCAAAATGCATTTTAATCATCGTATACAACTGGTCAGATGCAGTACTGCACGCTTCAATGGCTTTGGCAATCTGATCAATAAATTCCCCCATCTTCACTTCAAATAATGAAACAAGAATATGTTCTTTGTTTTTAAAATACAAATAAATGGTACCATCAGCTACATTTGCCTCTTTTGCTATTTTTGAAACTTGTGAACCATGATAGCCATTTTCAGCAATGACTTTAACAGCTGCTTCAATAATTTGATGATATTTTGGTTTTTGATTTTTCATAGCGAGCTCCTTGCATGCATAATAAAAATGAGTGAATAGTCATTCATATTTTTAATATACAGTTCTTGCTCTTTTCTGTCAATAAAATTCTTCTTTACAACGCTTCTTTTTAGTTCTCACCAAAAGAAAAAAGAGCACGAGGCTCAAACAGATGCTGCTTCTTCTTGTTTCTGTTTCTCTTCGTCTATCAGTTTTCTTCTCAAAATTTTTCCAACAGCTGTTTTCGGTAATTCATCACGGAATTCATAGATTCTCGGCACTTTATAGCTCGCCAGATATTCTCTGGTATACGCATTTAGTTCTTCTTCTGTAAGTGTCGCTCCCTCTTTTAACACGATATAAGCTTTGACAGTTTCTCCTCTGTACGGGTCAGGTACACCAGCTACTACAGCTTCTTGTACAGCCTCATGTTCGTATAAAATTTCTTCAATTTCCCTCGGATAAACATTAAAACCGCCAGCAATAATCATATCTTTCTTTCTGTCAACGACATAGAAGAAACCGCGCTCATCTACATAACCTAAATCGCCGGTTAACAGCCAGCCGTCTTTTAACACGCTTGCCGTTTCTGCTTCATTATTCCAGTACCCTTTCATGATTTGCGGCCCTTTTACAGCTATCTCCCCAATTTCTCCCACAGGAACTTCTTCTAAACCATTTTCGCCCATTTGTACAATTTTAGCGTCTGTATCTGGCCACGGAACACCGATACTGCCATTAATACGTTCAGCATACATAAAATTCGCATGCGTTACTGGAGAAGTTTCTGTTAAGCCATATCCTTCCACCAGATTTCCCCCGGTAATTCGTTCAAAACGCTCCTGAATTTCAACCGGAAGCGGGGCTGATCCGCTAATACACGCATCGATAGAAGATAAATCATATTTTTCTAAATCAGGATGGTTTAACAACCCAATATAAATCGTCGGAGCACCCGGGAAAAGGTTTGGTTTCTGCTTATCAATTACTTTTAATAATTCACCCGCGTCAAACTTTGGAATCAGAATAATTTTGGAGGCTTTTTTAATGGCAAAATTCATCACGGCAGTCATGCCATATACATGGAAGAATGGAAGAATACCAAGCACAACATTCTGCCTGTTCTGATCCTCGCTGCGAGAAAGCCACGTTTCACACATCTGCACATTTGTACTTAAATTATAATGGGTAAGCATAACACCTTTGGGATTTCCTGTTGTTCCTCCGGTATATTGCAAGAGCGCAATATCTTCTTCCGGATCAATAGCAGATTCTAAATAATCAGGCACCGATTGTTCCATTATCTTTTTCCATATATGTGTATCATTACCTGCTTCTACTTTTACCAACAGATTATACTCCCGCTTCTGCACGAATGGGTAAATGACATTTTTCGGAAATGGAAGATAATCTTTAATACCAGTTACAATAACATGCTCTAATGTAGTATGAGATCGGGCGCTGTTTACACGCGGAAGTAAAATATCCAAACATATAATAGCTCTTGCTTGTGCATCATTCATTTGAAAAATTAACTCTCTTTCCGTATAAAGGGGGTTCGTCGGAACAGCTACAGCTCCTGCCATCAAAATGCCGTAGTAACTAATGACAGATTGGGGTGTGTTCGGTAAAAAAATCGCTACCCGGTCTCCTTTTCTGATTCCGATGGATTGCAGGTAATTCGCTGTTTTCTTCGCTTCCTCATAAACCGCCTTATACGTCATTTCCTTCCCCATAAAGTAAAGCGCTTTCTTATCACCGTATAATCTTGCTGCATCCACCAAGTATTGGTACAGAGGACACTTGTCATATTCCAGCGTGAGCGGCAAATCTTCAGGATAACGGTCATGCCAAGTTCTTTTTTTCATCAAACCATTCCTCCTTCATTATCATTCTATACCTATTATAACGATTATTTTCTATTTTTTAAAATATTATCTATTTTCTATAGAAATAGATAAACAATACCAACGACGATGAAAACAACAGCTACAGCTATTAATATTTTTGCCATACGTTCAAATATCACGAATTTCACTCCTAACCTACAATGCTTGCTCCAATGACATATGCTAAACCAACGGAAATAACCATAGAAATGAAACCGACAGCCTTATTCCCATTGCCGATTTCTTCATCTACTTTCATAAATGGCGTTAAAAACTCAAAAAACAGGTAACCGGCTATTAACAATATAAAACCATACATGCCCCAGCCCATTGAAACCAGTAAACTATCATTATGTTCAATAGAGAATCTGAAAATCATGGCGATACCGAATAATTTTCCTCCAGTAGCCATCGCGACAGCCAAGTTGCCGTTTTTAATTTCTTCCCAATTTTTATAAGAAGTTACCAGCTCTGCTATTGCTAAAAATAATAGGGTGGATAAAATAAAGACACTGTACCTTGCTGCAGTTATTACTAATATGTTTTCCCAAAAACCTTCCATTTTTCTCGCTCCTTGATTTGGAAGAAGGGGGTTTGTCAACTTTGTGTTCCTGACCCCTTCTTCCCTTGTTCCAAACATTTAAATGCGTTCCAGTACTGCTTATGCAAAACGGATAACCGTAACACCGCTGCCGCCTTCTCCAGCTTCACCTGCTCTGGAACCTTTGATATGCGGATGACGCTTCACGAATTCCTGAACGCCTTTCCGCAAAGCCCCGGTACCTTTTCCGTGAATAATGGACGCTTGTGAATATCCGGCCAGTAATACATCATCGACATATTTTTCCAGTTTGTGCATCGCATCTTCATAGCGCTCGCCGCGTAAGTCTAATTCCGTTTTTACATGCTGGTTACTGCCTCTCACTGTCGCGACCGGTTCAGCCGGTTTCTTTTTCTTCTTCTTCACAAGTTCCAGATCAGACCGTTTCACCTTCACCTTCATGATACCGACCTGCACCATATATTCCTTGTCATTCACCTTTTCCACAACTTCGCCAAGCTGATTTACTGTCAGCAGTTTTATCTCATCTCCCGGTTTTAACTCGCTTTCTTCCTGACTTTTTTCAGGCTGATCCGTTGATTTATCACTGCTTAGGTTCGGCATTGCTTCATCTAACATCTTTCTGGCTTCTATCCACTCATGCTCTTTCATACCAGACTGATCTTTCATATTACGCATCATCTGAACAATTTCTTCTGCTTCCTGACGTGCTTTCGTTAGTGCTTTTTCAGCCTTTTCTTCTGTTTTCTCATACATTTTTTGCTTATTATCTTCCCAGCTGTTCATTGCTTTTTTCAATTCATGATGGAGCTTTTCACTTTCTTCCAATACCTCATGCGCTTTTTCGTAATCTTTCTCCGCCGCGGTATGAGATTGTTCCAAGGAAGCAATCATGTTTTCTACCTGATTGGAATCCATGCCAACCAGTTCTTTGGCATGATTAATAATCGCTTCATTCAGACCTAGACGCCTTGAAATGTCAAATGCATTACTGCGACCCGGAACACCAATAAGCAGCCGATAAGTCGGTCTCAATGTTTCTACATCAAATTCAACCGAAGCATTGACAACCTGGGTCCGATTAAAACCATATGCTTTTAATTCCGGATAGTGGGTAGTAGCAATAACACTGGCATTTTTGGAAAGTACTTCATCAAGAATGGACATGGCCAAAGCAGCCCCTTCTTGCGGATCAGTCCCTGAACCTAATTCATCAAATAAAACCAGAGACCTGTCTGTAACATGCTTCATAATCTCTACAATATTGGTCATATGCGAAGAAAAAGTACTTAAACTTTGTTCAATGGACTGCTCATCCCCGATATCAGCAAAAATTTCATCAAATACCGGCATTTCACAGCCGTCCAGTGCAGGAACTTGCAAGCCAGATTGCGCCATTAATGTACAAAGGCCAGCCATTTTTAAAGTGACTGTTTTCCCGCCTGTATTAGGTCCTGTAATAACAATTGCCTGAAAGTCTTTTCCCATTTCAATATCGTTGGCAACGACCTGATCCTCCGGAATATAAGGGTGCCTTGCCTGCTGCATCTTCATATAACCATGTATATTCATCTTAGGCCTAACCGCATGCATTTTTTGCGCAAGTTTTCCTCTGGCGCTGATAAAATCAATTTCCGAAAGCCAGCGAATATTATTTAAAAGTTCCTGCTCATAAGATGCAACATGCCCGCTTAGCTCTTTTAAAATACGTTCTATTTCTTGTTTTTCTTTAGAAAATAAATCCTGCAATTTATTATTCATATCAACAATCGCTTTTGGTTCCATGAATAATGTTTGCCCGGATGAGGACTGATCGTGGACAATTCCGCCGATAGAAGCTCGATATTCCTGCCTTACCGGCAACACATAACGATCATTCCGGATGGTAATAATGGCATCGGAAAGCATATTGCTGTTAGACCGTGTATAGCTCTCCAACTTGTTTCGGACACTGCTTTCATACGTGCGAATCGAACTGCGGATAGAGCGTAGTGCCGAAGATGCTGCATCCATTATATGGCCGTGGTCATCAATACAGCTGTTAATATGCTGCTCCAGTTCACGAATAGCAATAATATTGGCTGCTGCAGACTGCAGAATTGGAATTTCTACATCTTCCACCTGTTCCAAAAAACTTTTTGTCTGTCTTCCGCCATATAACGTATTGCCGATAGCTAAGACCTCATCGGCAGAGAGAATACTTCCAATTGCACTGCGTTTGACGCTTGGTCTTATATCTGAAATACCGCCGAGAGGGATTACTTTATTCAGCCGGAAAATCTGGACGGCTTCATCTGTCTGTGCTTGCAGTTCTTCTGTTTCATCCAGTGTAGACTTCGGTCGTATTTTAGATGCTAATTCCTTTCCGATAGAGGTTTCCGCTTGATCACGAAGCATTTCAGCAAGTCGATGAAATTCAAGCGTTTTTAAAATTCGTTCATTCATGTTAAAACCCTCTTTTATTAAAAATTAAATCTGCCTCTTCATCAAAATCTATATTTTCCGATAATGCGCGCAGCCGGGATACGCATGAACGGAGGGAAAACATGGAGACTCTTGCGGAAAAGCCCAAACACTCTTCGGTGGGGCGAGGAAGCGCAGCCCCAGCCCAAGTGTTTTTCCATAGCGGTCACTTTTATCGCCATAGCAACTCGTTTGTCCCCCATAGATTTTCATGTTGATCCTTCCATCTTATATATGAAATGATTTATCTCACCTGGTTAAAGAAATTGATAACTTCTTCTTTTGACCATGTATTGATGACGGTGGATGGTTTTATCCATCCTTTCCGTGCAGTTGCGACCCCATATTGCATATGCTGGAGCATGTCATAATTATGCGCATCAGTATCTATGACAAGCTTCACGCCTGCTTCCTGGGCTTTCTTCGCCCATTCACTTGATAAATCCAGACGGTTGGGATTCGCGTTGATTTCTAACGCTGTATTGGTTGCTTTTGCTTTCTCAATCAACTGTTCTAATTGGACATTATACCCTTCTCTTTTGCCAATAAGTCGTCCCGTCGGATGGGCAATAATGGAAACGTAAGGATTTTCAAGTGCATTATTCAATCTGCGCATGATATCTTCTTCTGATTGCTGAAAACTGGAGTGAATCGCCCCGATTACAAAATCCAATTCTTTCAGAAAATCATCGTCAAAATCCAGACTTCCGTCCGGCAGAATATCCATTTCCACCCCTGAAAAGATATGGAAATCCGGATATTTTTCATTTAACTTAGCAATTTCTTCGCGCTGTTTACGCAAGCGCTCTTCGTTTAGTCCATTTGCTACCCGTAAATATTTCGAGTGGTCTGTAATAGCCATATAGGAATACCCCATACGTCTCACCTGTTCTGCCATTTCATCCAGAGACTGCGCACCATCGCTCCATGTTGTATGCATATGCAAATCTCCGCGGATATCGGAGAGCTGAATAATTTCCTGCTTCGCTTTAAACAGCTCCACTTCTCCCGTATTCTCACGAACCTCAGGCGGAATAAAATGCAGGCCAAAATGATTGAAAAACGCTGTTTCCGTCTCAAATTGAAGGGTTTCTCCTGTTTCTTCCACTTCAACACCATATTCACTGATTTTTTCACCACGTGCTTTGGCTAACTGCCGCATGGAGACATTATGATCTTTGGAACCGGTGAAATGATGCAAGGTTGATGCAAATGCTTCATTGGAAACTAAACGAAAATCAACATTGATATCATACATTTCTTCTAAAGTAACCGATACCTTTGTATCTCCGCCGGCAATCACTTCTTTGACGGATGGAAAGGTAATTAATGCTTCTTTTACTTCACTTGCGCTTTCTGTCGCGATGATAAAATCCAGATCCTTCACTGTTTCACGCATACGCCGGATACTTCCTGCCTGAGAATAACGAATAATTCCCGGAATGTCATCTAAAAAGGCTTCTAACTTCTCCGCGATTGGAAGCATGGTGGCTATCGGAAGACGTTCTGGTCTTTTCCCTGCATCTTCAATAGCCGCAATAATTTTTTCTACCGATTTTTTGCCAAAACCCGGCAGCTCCTCAACCTTTCCGGCCAGGCAAGCTGCTTTCAATGTTTCTCCGTCTATGACACCGAGTTCCTGATACAGTTTAGACAGCTTTTTGCCGCCCAATCCCGGTAAATCCAATAAAGGAACAAGCCCTGCAGGCACTTCTTTTTCTAATGCTTCCAACGTTTCGGAATGGCCTGTTTCAACGAAATCTGTAATGACTTGTGCGGTCCCTTTACCGATACCTTTCATCTTTGTAAAGTTGTCTATTTCATTTAAACTGCGGTCGTCTGCTTCTATTGCTTGTGCAGCTTTCCTATAAGCACTGATCTTAAATGGATTTTCGCCTTTCAGCTCCATATAGACAGCTATTTCTTCCAGCAACCGAATGATATCTTTCTTGTTCATATTTCTTCACCCTATTCTGTCACTATTTACTGCGTACGCATTAACGGATGGTTATTGCGTTAAAACGGACTCAAGCTACTGATGTTAGTTTGAGTCCGTTTTGCTTATCGTTCTGTTCCAGCCTGCTATTTTATTTTCCAAGAGTTTCTGTCAAATTAAACCATAATTCATAAATACGTTCGGAAAAATACGGCGTCTGCTCAATAATAAGCATTGCCAGGGACGATCCCTGAATGGCTTCCTGCACGCCGCCAACAGGCGTTAACGCCAGAATATATAGAATGATAAAGCTGATTAAATAGATTTCAATGAAACCAAGTACAGCTCCTAAAATTTTATTTACAAAACTGATAATTGGTATAGCTGCTACAAAGTCCAGCATGGAAGCAATAATCTGCAGGATAAATTTCACCGCAAAAAAGATAAGCGCAAATGAAATGGCATTATAAAATGCATCTTCCACCGGCAGATTTTCTAAAAAGGATGACCATGCTCCATCACTGGAGAGATCGGGATAGGGAATGTACAAGGACAACCTTTCCGCAACCGGGCTGTAATACATTACTGCTACGATAAAAGCAATAATAAAACCCGTTAAATGGAATAATTGAAGGATGAATCCTCTCTTCAACCCCATCATGATCCCAAAAATGAATAGAATCATTATAATTATGTTAATCATGTTCGTTATTCCTCTTTCTTTTTTAATGAGCCTAAAAGCGTCGCATAGTCTTCTTTTAGTTTTACGTAATCATTCATGGTATTGACGGCGGCCAATACCGCTAAGCTTGCAGTGTCTAATTGTTTATTAACATCATGGATTTCGTTCATTTTTTGATCAACTAAACTGGCCACTAATTGTACATGGCGCTCTGATTCCGTACCAATAACATGGTACGTCCGATTATATATTTCAACTGGTATGCGTTTTTTTTCATTATCTGTCATTTTTTGCTGCCTCCTGTGCAACGATGATTCTACTATATACTAACATGAACTTTGCATAAAAAGAAGTATTTCAAAATCCCGTTATATTTGCTATAGTCTAAAGTATCGGATGATTGGAGGAATGAAGTTTTGGGCCAAATTGTATTAAAAGTCTCTGCAGATAAAATAAAGCAAATGAAACAGCATTATTATGCTTACTTAGAAAAAACACCTCAAGCTGCCGTTTTCCATGCAAAGACGCCAGATGCAGTAATCACAGCGTATCACTCTGGGAAAGTACTTTTCCAGGGCAGTGCTCCGGAAAAAGAGAGTTCCCGGTGGCAAGAAGGATCTGCTGCTGCAGAGCCAAAGAAAACAAAGCATTCCCCCAGTATAGACACAGCTATTTTCCAAAAGAGCCATATCGGGTCAGACGAGTCAGGAACCGGCGATTATTTTGGACCAATAACAGTGGCGGCAGTTTTTGCGGATGAAGAGCAGCAAGCACAATTAAAAAAACTCGGCGTGGAGGATTCCAAGCACTTAAGAGATGACTTTATTCAACAGCTCGCACAAAAAATTGTAAAACTGCCAATTTCGTATACTATCCTCAGATTGGAAAATGAAAAATACAATCGCCTGCAAAACAAGGGCTGGTCTCAGGGAAAGATGAAAGCAATGCTGCATCATCATGCCATTGATAAATTGATTAAGAAGTTAGATGGCACAGCTTACGACGGCATTGTTATCGACCAATTTTGTACACCGGCAGTATATAAACGCTATCTGCAATCAGAAGCATTACAGCTTCATGATCATACAACCTTTATTACGAAAGCGGAGAGCTATTCCATTAATGTAGCTGCCGCGTCCATATTAGCCAGAGCCCGTTTCGTAACCGCTATGAACAAATTATCCGAAGAAGCAGGTATCACCTTGCCAAAAGGTGCATCCAGCACAGTGGATAAAGCAGCTGCCAATTATATCAAAACCCACGGCGAAAAACAGCTGGGACACGTGGCGAAACTTCATTTTGCGAATACGGAAAAGGCTAAGAAATATTAATAATGGAAGGTGCTATAATGAATATACCTTTAACCAACGACTGGGGACAAGTTTTAAAGCAAGAATTTCAAAAAGACTACTATCAAAACTTGCGTGAATTTCTCAAACAAGAGTACAGTTCTTACACCGTCTATCCAGATATGTACGATATATTTAATGCTTTACACTACACTGACTTTCAAAACGTGAAGGTCGTTATTTTAGGTCAGGATCCTTATCACGGCCCAAATCAGGCACACGGTTTAAGTTTTTCTGTCCAGCCCGGCGTAGCAGTCCCTCCTTCCTTAAAAAATATGTACCAGGAACTGGCTGCTGATGTCGGTTTTAACATTCCTTCCCATGGTTATTTGAAAGAATGGGCTCAGCAGGGCGTGTTATTGCTTAACAATGTCTTGACCGTCCGCGCTCACCAAGCTCATTCCCATAAAAATAAAGGCTGGGAACACTTCACGAACCAGGTTATAAATTCATTAAACCAGAAAGATAACCCGGTCGTTTTCTTATTATGGGGCGCTGCTGCCCAGAAGAAGATAGATTTAATTGACACGGGGAAACATTATGTTTTAAAAGCGCCCCACCCCAGCCCATTATCCGCACACCGCGGTTTTTTTGGATGCCGGCACTTTTCAAAAACAAACGCTATCCTCGAGCAGGAAAATCTGCCCCTTATTGATTGGCAGCTTTCTATGGATGTAACTGCAGATCATTGACTGCAAAGATAAAGCCGCTGTAACAGCTTCGAAAAAACTGTTACAACGGCTTTATCTTTAAAAATCAGGAACGGACATAAGATCCAAATTGGTTATTTACTTTTTCAATAATTTCCTGATAAGACGCATCCACTTCTTCATCTTTCAATGTACGGCTTGGATCCTGATACAGAAGACGATAGGCAACAGATTTCTTCCCTTCTTCCATACGATCTCCCTGGTAAACATCAAAAATAGATACCTCTTTCACTAAAGGAACACCGATTTCCCGAATAACTGTTTGAACATCTCCTGCAGGAACGTCATTATCCAGAATAAAAGCAATGTCTCTTGTGACAGATGGATAACGCGGAATATCCATAAAGGACGGCTGTTCTTGATGGACAGCGAATATCGTTTCCAGATTCACTTCAAATACATATGTTTCTTTGATATCAAAGTCCTTCGCAACAAGCGGGTGAATTTGACCAACATAACCGATACCTTGTCCGTTCAAACGAATTTCTGCGCAACGTCCCGGATGCATATCTTCCATTTTCACCTGAGCAAATGTCACATCCAATGCCAGATGTGCAAACAATCCTTCTACAATCCCTTTCGCAACATAAAAATCAACTGGCTTTTTCTCCTGCTGCCATGGATGATTATGCCATAATCCTGTTAAAGCACCAGCAACATGCAGGTTCTCTACAGGCTGTTTGGTTACTTGTTCTTCTTCTGAAACAAAAACCTTGCCAATTTCATAATAAGCTAAATCCGTTTGTGTTCTAGCCACATTATGCTGTATGACACGTAACATTTCCGGAATCAGACTTAGGCGGAGGTGGCTGTGTTCTTCACTCATCGGCATCGCCAATCCAACAGGACGGACAGTTTGATGGCTTATATCCGGTGTCTGGAATCGGCTTGCATCCTGCCGATTTGTTAAAGAGTAAGTCAGAGTTTCCATTAATCCGGCGCTGGACAAATTATTTTTTATTTCCCGCTGTAATAATTGGATATCTGTTAATCCGCCAGCTTGCACCCAGCCTTGCGGAATCGTATACGGAAGATGATCATAGCCGTGAATACGGATGATTTCTTCTAAAATATCTTCAAAAATGGAAATATCCAGACGGCGCGTCGGTACTTGAACAATGATTTCTTCCCCTAGTTGCGTGAATTCAAATTGCAGCCGCGTGAGAACAGAAGTGATTGCATCTTCGTCCAGCTCCATTCCCAGACGCTGATTCACTTTTGCTGTGGTAACCGATACCGTTTTTTCTGACTTGTCCAGTTCGTCTACTTCCACGATCCCATTGGCTACTTTCCCATTGGCATATTTTTGGAGCAGACTGCAAGCACGAATGCCTGCACGTTTCACACGGTTTGGATCGACACCTTTTTCAAAACGAGTACTTGATTCACTGCGCAGACCTGTTTGCTTGACTGTACGATGAACAGAAACAGATTCGAAATAAGCAGCCTCCAATAGAATATTGGTTGTGTTATCCGTTACTTCCGAATCCGCGCCGCCCATGACTCCTGCTAATGCAACAGGTTCTTTACCGTTTGTTATAACCAGATTCTCTTCGTTTAAAAGACGTTCCTGGCCATCCAGTGTAACCATGATTTCATCTGCCTCTGCTTGGCGGATAACGACCTCTTTCGAACCAAATCGATCGTAGTCAAACGCGTGCAATGGCTGTCCATATTCTAATAATACAAAGTTGGTAATATCAACAACATTATTAATTGGACGAATACCAGCAGCCATTAAATAATTACGTATCCATAGAGGTGCCTGTTTGATTTCTACATCTTTTACTACAAAAGCTCCGTAATATGGATTATTTTCAATAGCATCAATCTTCACATCGATATAATCTTTGGCTTGTAACGATGCATCTGGCGACAGCGTCTCTTCAGGCAAATCAATGGGCTGATTTAACACAGCTGCTACTTCATATGCTACACCAAGCATACTTAATGCATCCGGACGATTCGCTAAAACATCCAAATCTAGCACCGCATCATCCAAATTTAATAATTTCTGTACAGACGCACCAACTTCTGCATCTTCAGGGAATACAAAGATACCTTCTGCAACGTCGGCAGGAATGTATTTCTCTTCCAATCCAAGCTCTTGCAGGGAACAAATCATACCATTCGATTCGACACCGCGCAGTTTTGCTTTTTTGATTTTCACTCCACTTGGCAGGTGGGCTCCTGGTTTCGCCACAGCAACCTTCTGCCCTGCTGCAATGTTGGCAGCTCCACATACGATTTGCAGCGTCGTATCCCAGACATCCACTTGACATAGACTTAATTTATCTGCGTCCGGGTGCTTCTCGCAAGATGTTACATATCCAACAACAATATTTTCAAGGGCAGGAGCCAGGTATTCCACTCCTTCTACTTCAATACCGGATCGTGTTATTTTTTCCGCTAACTCTTCCGGTGTTATATGATCTAAATTGACATAGTTTCGTAACCAATTATAAGAAACAAGCATGTACTCTCCTCCTTCTTCTCTTATGCCTGATGATATTGGGACAAGAAACGAATATCGTTGGTATAGAAATGACGAATGTCATTCACGCCGTATTTCAGCATTGCAATTCGTTCCTGTCCCATTCCAAATGCAAATCCGCTGTAAACCGAGGAATCATAGCCGCTCATTTCCAACACACGCGGGTGAACCATGCCGCCGCCTAAGATTTCAATCCAGCCGGTATTTTTACATACAGAGCACCCTTCTCCATGACAAACCTTACAAGACACATCCATTTCCACAGATGGTTCTGTAAATGGGAAGAAAGATGGCCGTAAGCGAATTTCGCGGTCTTTCCCGAACATTTTTTTCGCAAATACATCCAATGTTCCTTTTAAATCACTCAATGTAATATTTTTATCTACGACTAACCCTTCAATTTGTCTGAATTGATGGGAATGGGTCGCGTCATCTGTATCCCGGCGGTACACTTTCCCCGGACAAATCATTTTAATCGGACGTTCTCCCTGATAAGCTTCCATCGTCCGCGCCTGTACTGGAGATGTTTGGGTACGTAAAAGCAATTCATTCGAAATAAAGAAAGTATCCTGCATATCACGGGCCGGGTGATTTTTCGGTAAATTTAATTTTTCAAAATTGTAGTGATCCGTTTCCACTTCCGGACCTTCTTTCACCTCATAGCCCATACCGATAAATAAATCTTCAATCTCTTCCATAATGCTCGTTAACAAGTGTCTGCCGCCGACATGAACCGGATTCCCCGGCAATGTCACATCCAGGCTTTCTGCTTCCAGCTGCTTATTCAAAGCTTCTCTTTCCAGTTTTTCAGTTTTTACGTCCAATGCTTCGGTAATCGTTTCCCGGACATTATTGGCAAGTTCTCCGATTACAGGACGCTCCTCCTTGGAAAGCTTTCCCATTCCACGCAGAACAGTTGTTAAAGAGCCTTTTTTACCTAAGTATTTCACTTTCATATCTTGTAAATCCTGGCTGTTTTCTGCTTGTTCAATAGCTGCGAGAGCTTCACGCTCAATCGCCTGCAAGTCTTCCTTCATTGCGTCAAATACCTCCTTTTAATACTTTCCAGTTTTTATGGACTTTTTGAAACATAAAAAAGCTTCGTCTCCAAAAAAAGGGACGAAGCTATATGGTCGCGGTACCACCCTTGTTGATTGAATACCTATATTCAATCCAACTCTTGCCTCATAACGGATGGCATGCCCGAATCACCTTTACATATTATATGGTCCAAGTGTCCGCTCCAGAGTGAAAATGTAAACATCCTCAAATGATAGAAATGCTTCCAGTCAAGGCATTTCCTCCCTGCATCACTTTTACAGGTTGTTACTTGCTCTTTCATTGCGTTTGGTTATTTGTTCTTTTCATCGTAAAAAGAACATATCATTTATTTTTATGATGGAATACAGTTATTATAGAAAATTTATCGCTCTATTGCAAGGCTAATTGTTTAAATAATACAGCAAAATACCTGCTGCGATACTGACGTTCAATGACTCTGCTTTGCCGAAGATCGGAATCGTTACACGTTCATCGGCTTTTTCCAATAATGAATCTTTCACTCCGGCTCCTTCATTTCCCAAGATAACCGCTGTTTTTTGTGGAACAGTCAGATTTTTGTAATTCTCCGCCTTTTCTAAAGCTGTAGCCCACACTGTATAACCCGCTTTTTTCAGCCGGTCCGCCTCTTCATCCAAATCAGCATGCAAAACAGGCAAATGGAAAATAGATCCTTGTGTAGACCGGATTACTTTATCATTATATAAATCAACACAGCCGCTGCCAAGGATAACACCATCCGCTCCTGCAGCATCCGCAGTACGTATGATTGTTCCGGTATTCCCCGGATCCTGGACAGCATCCAATAAAACAATGAACTCTCCATCTATTGCCTCTTCCGTTTTTATTTCAACAACGGCCATTACCCCTTGAGGCGAAGCAGTAAAAGAGAGCTCTTTAAAAACTTGCCTTGTGACCTCTGTAACTGGAAGATGTTTAGCTATCTCCGGTACAGTGCCCTCCTCCGAGACAATAATTTCTAACGTTAACCAATCACTGACCAACGCTTCTTCTATTAAATGATCACCTTCAATCAGGAAAGTATTGGTTTGCTTACGATATTTTCTCTGATGCAGTTTTTTTAAAGCCTTTATTTTTTCATTCTTCGCAGATGTTATCACGATATTCATCCTATTCCATTTTTAATTTTACATATATCATACATAAATTCACAACATCCGGTCAAACTACTTTTAATATCACAAATGAAGGAGTGAATAAGCATGGATTTAAATATCCGCAAAGCAATTTACGCAAATATATCGAACAATGACCAAGAACAATTAGAAGCAACCATTATAGATGCAATCAATAATGGAGAAGAAAAAATGCTGCCGGGTCTCGGCGTTCTTTTTGAACTGATTTGGAATCATTCCGATGAAAACGAAAAACAAGAAATGATATCCTCTTTAGAAACCGGCGTCCGTAACGACTTATCCTGACACCACCAAATAAATGCTTATATATAAATTGAAATTAATAAACCTGTCTTTTATGTTTAAACAATCAAGTCATTTTTTAGGATTAAGCAAAGTAACTAGCAGCGGTTTTGATGGAACGAGTTAGCGCAGCAACGGTTTTAATAGACCGAGTAATCGCAGGTCTCAATATTGTCAGGGTAATATAACCGCTGCGGCGGACCGTTTTGCTTTCCTAGGGGCACGCTCTTCAGCTACAAGCGTCAAAAACTAGACAACTTCCCGAGAGCGCCCTACGATAAGTCATCATCCGTTCGTAAACTCACGGTGATTCCTTTATCTCAGTTGCTTCGGTCCAGTTGTTACGTTTTTAAACGACGCTTTCCGCTTTCCTTTCAGGAGTCAAAACGGTCCCCCTCCGCTAGTGGGATGTTCTATACATGAAATAGTTGAACAAATAAAATCATTTAACTTCATTAGGATGTTATGTCTTCCAAATGCTGTAAGATTCTATTAGAGCACAGGCCAACCACGTAGGCTCCTAAGTGGTTGGCAGGCTAAAACCGTGACTCCTGGGGTTACGCTTACTCACACCATCGAAAAGAGTTGTGCATCGCAGGGCGAGCTAAAGATCCATTTGAAAAGCGGTTTTTTTCAAGTTAGCTGAAGCCGTCCCGAAAGCGTAGTGTTTTTCCGTAGCGAGTGTCAGAAAGTAAAATATTAATTTCAATTTATATAGTTGAATATGAAAAACATGTCCGCTTCCTGCATAGAACGGGCATGTTTTTTATGTTCTCCCATACTCTTCAAAAAGGACAACAACGCCTGACAAAGGCTTGTCCTTTTTTAAATTCGACAAATTTAGCAAATATTGAAACCTTTTATGAACTAGCTTCGTACCATATAGTAGAATAAAAGAAAGCAAGTTTTGTCAAATATTCTGTCACTTCCTGTTTATTCTTACTTTAAAAGGGGTATAGGTCATTGAGCTTAGCCGTAGGGAGTAAGTTTTGAAACGGTTTGACTACATGTTTCATTAATGTTATAACGAATTAGTGCCGTTTTCCACACTATAAATTTATGATTCTAATTCTCAGCTAAGGAATATAATATATAGTGTGCACAAAACAGCAGCCTGGCAAAACTACATATGCTAAGCTTTTATCAATCATTCTGAAATGTGCAAATTGCGCAAAATCAACTTTAGAAAGGAGCATGACATTGGCGGAGAATAATGGAGAACAACCAAAGAAAAAAGGTCTATCAAAAGGAATTATTGCAATTATTATTGCCGTAATCGTACTTGCAGGTGGAGGTGCAGCAGCATTCTTCCTGACAGCAACCTCTCCAAAAGCAACGTTTTTCCAAGCTGAGAAAAATTCCGTGGAACAACTTCAAACATTTGCAGAAACAAGATATGAGGGTGAATTTGATTGGTATGAACAATCTATGGAAAACCCTATTTCACAAAATGCAACACTCGGTTTAAACTTGGAAGGACTTGAAAATGAAAATTATATTGATCCGCAAATTGCAGCTATGCTGTCCAATGCAGAGCTTACATTAGATACGGAGACAGATATGCAGAACCAACAGGCATACATGGGCTTATCCGTTAATGCAGCAGGAATGAATTTAGATGGCATCGGCGGCTATGTGGAAGGATCTGATTTGTATGCAGAACTTCCATTTCTGGAAGAAGTACTTCAAATTTCGGATGAGGATGTCGGCAGTGTATTAGCTGAACTAGATCCTTACACATTTACTGGCAATGAACAGATTGGTATGGAAGAGCTGTTTTTCGAGAATAACGGCCAGTTGTTAACAGAAGAAGAAAAAGAATACCTCCAGGATGAATATCTCATGTTTGTTTATGACGAACTTCCTGATGAAGCTTTTGAAAGTGAAAATGAAGACGTTGACGTAAATGGGGAATCAATTAGTGCTGAGAAAATAACGATGAACCTTTCCGAAGACGAATTTAAATCTGTGATCACTTCTGTTTTGGAAAAAATGAAGGATGACGAAGAGTTTCAAGAAATTTTAAGAAATCAATTTGAACGTTCTGCCAGCGCCCCTCTTCAAGATCCAGAGGTAATGCAGCAGCAGATTGATACCATGTTTGCAGAATTTGATACGGCGATCGACCAAGGTATTGAAGGAGTTGAAAACTTCCAATTCCCTGACGGCGTTCAATCTACACTTTGGGTATCCGATGATAAAGTTGTCCAGCGTGAATTAATTACCAGCCTGGCACCGGAAGGCGAAGAACCGCTTACGGTCAATTTATCCGGCGGACAATTATTGAATGATGACCAAATTTATTTCGACCATACATTAACAGTGGGCGATGAAAATACAGAAGCAAACATTGGATTCAATGGTGATTTCCAAGGTACCGGAGAATCTGTTACCGATAATGCAAACCTTACCTTTGCATTAGATGATGGTGCTGCTCCTGTACAATTCGATGCTACGTATACAGGAGATGAAACATTAGACGGGTCCACCCGCGACTTTGACCGTCAATTTGAATTCACAGTAGATAACGAAACTGTTAATCTTGGCTGGACTGGTGACTCTACCTATGAAGGTGACCAAATGAGCGCAAACAATAATATTGCATTCAGTTTCCCTGGTTACGTTGATAATGTTTCCATGGATGTACATTCAGAAGGAGCTGTCATTGACGCTGTAGAAGGTGTAGATACTTCTAATGTCGTAGATCTTGGTGCTATGTCTGCAGAAGAACTGCAGCAATATTTCCAAGGTGACTTTAACAGTCAATTCCAGCAATGGTTAATGGAATTTGCAATGTAAGCTGAATCGAAATGGATTGATTTAGAAAGAAAAGAGTGTGCATAATCATGATTTTTATGAAGCAGACTGGGCTTTTTATCAAAAATCATATACGGCAGCTTAAGAGGAAGTGGTATTCACTTCCTCTTCTTTTCATATTTCCCCTTGCATTAGCGGGATTGATGATGGTAATTGTTGTCAGTTTTTTTGCCCAGGATGAAAACGAACCCATCCAATTGGGGCTCGTTGATTTAGACCGTTCAACAGAAACAGACATAATGGTTCAGATATTAGAACAATCCTCTGGTTTTATCGATTTTTTAGAAGTGAATCAGTTATCCGAGGAAGAAGCAGCTGAACAGATTGAATTAAATCAATTAAGTACATATATCGCTTTTCCGCAAAACTTTATCCAGAATTTATATCAGGGACATTCTGTCGAGGTGCCCATTGTCGGTAATAGAAACCAGCAGCTGGAAAGCTACATGATGAACGAAACATTGCAAAGTGTCGTCCGGCACATCCGTTCTTCGCAAGCCAATATTCTGGCAATCAACGAATATGCCAGACAGTTTCAAATGGATGATGAAGAAAGAAATGATTTTGTTTTTGAACAATTCCAGGATTTTCTGATGTATACAGTCGGCAGAGATCAGGTTATCAGGGAAAGAACTTTGTCCAATCAGGCAAGCTCCTCCCCTATTGCTTATTTCAGCTTGGGAGGCTGGTTTATCATCAGCAGTCTTTGGCTTTTTTCATTATATTATTTTTTTACAAAAGAAAATCCGCCGTTAATCAGCAGACGTATCCGGTTATACGGAGCCACCAGACTCAGGCAAATGCTTGCTAAAATCATTGTCACGCTTGTGCTGTCACTTATTTTGGCCAGCTCTTCCTTTTTTGTATTGCTTCATTTTCTCGATGTGCAGCTGAATCAGGAAAATATAATGCGTTCGCTGCTACTTATTGCTATTTATCAAGTTGGTTTCATTATTTCGTTAGCTGTTTTGGAAACACTTATTTCCTCATTAAAAATGAGGCTGCTTTGGCAAATCCTGTTTATAGCCATCATTATTTTAGGCAGCGGTGCTATCATACCGGCACTTTACTTGCCATCGGCCGTTCAGGATTATCTCCCCTACTCTTATGCTTATAACAGCCTTTATTGGCTCCAAGAAATCATACTTAATCAAAGGCATTATGCTGAATACACTTCCAGCCTGCTGATTGTTGGGGCGCTGATTTTTGTACTGCTGGGACTATTAAGCTGGAAGGAGAAGAGAGACATATGATGGATATAATACAAACACGCTGGCTGCATATAAAAAAACAGCTTCTGTCCGTTTTGTTTTGGGCGGTCTTCCCTCTTCTCTTCACATGGCTGCTTATATCCGGGACAGAGATTGTACAAGATCAAAGCTCGATTCCAGTCGGTGTCATGTTAGAAGAAGAATCTGAGTTGGCTGTACAATTAAAGGAAAAACTGGATTCCTCTGAATTTATTCGTGTGGTGGACATCGATAACGAAACAGAAATGAGGCAAATGGTCGCTACCCACGAATTGGACAGTGCTTTTGTTATTCAAGAAGGATATGCAGATGCGATTCAGGCCGGCCAGCGAAATCAATTAGTTACCAGTTACCGGACAGATTTATCGATGGGATACACACCTGTAGTGGAAATGATAGCTTCCTTTGTACAGGAAGACAGCGGAAAATCCAGGGCAGCGTACACCGTTATGAACCTGGGAGAAGCGTTAAATCGTTCTTCCATTCCATCGTATGACGAGATAATTAATGAAATTCATGCTATCGAAGCAAGTGAGAATTTAATATTTACCGATTTTTACCTACTTGGAGAAGAAACACAAGATGATACAGGATTTTCTTTATTTCAAAACCCTTGGGGCTTATGGTCTCTATTCACACTTTTATCTACTTTCTTCTTGTTTGATTGGCTGATAAAAGAAAAAAATGCCCTTGCCCGCATCCGCTTTACATTTAACCGTTTTTCTTTTCAAACATATTTATTGTATACCCTGCTTCTATACAGTTTCGGTTTATTTGTATTAGATATGCTGACATGGGGAGCTTTTTCAATTTTATATAACGAGAGTTTCAGTATACCGCAATGGGGATACCTCGTCAGCTTTCGCTTAACGATTTGCATGTTTGTCTTTTTGATCGGGTTAGCTTTTAATAAACAGCTGCCCTACTATATAACTGCTGTTCTTATTGTGTTAGTAACAGCAATTATCAGCGGTATTATTTTACCAATGGATGGTATTTATGAAAATTATCCATGGGTTGCTGCGTTAAATCCTCTAAGACAGGTTGTTTACGAAGAAGCATGGAGCGGCTGGACATTCTTGGCACCCATTTGCCTTATCATCTGGTATGTGAAAGGAGTTTTCAAAGATGCAGCTGCAAATTGATCATATATCTAAATTATTTGGAAAAAAGAAAGTGCTCGAAAATATATCTTTTGAAGTTCAGTCTGGAGATATTATTGGATTGGTCGGAGAAAACGGTGCAGGCAAATCTTCGCTGCTGCATATTTTAGCAACGATTTCCAAGGCGAATACAGGAACCATTCGTTTAGGAAAATGGATATATGGGAAAAATCGCAAACAGATTCGCAGACTGGTCGGTTTTGTTCCCCAAGATATTGCTTTATGGGAAGATATGACGGTGGAGGAAAATATGATTTTCTTTGAGAAACTTTCTTGGGTAAACCGTTCCAAACAGGAGTTGAAACAACTCTGCGAAGATATGGCGTTATTCAAATGGAAAGAACCTGTGCATACACTTTCCGGCGGGATGAAACGCAAATTAAACCTGGCAATCAGTTTAATTCATGATCCGGAATTACTCTTGCTGGATGAACCGACAGTAGGTATTGATTTACGTTCCAAGAAAGAAATTGCCGAATATCTGAAACAAAAAGCTCAAGTTGACAATAAAATGATTATGTATACCTCGCATGACATGGAAGAAATTCAAAGTATCTGCGATGCTGTTATCTGCATAGGAAACGACCCATTCTATGAAAATTTATTACGGGAAAGAAACATGAAAATTATTTCTTTCTAATATTGCCTAAAGGATATAAAACAGATAGAATAATAGTAATTCATGGTAATGGACGCTATTTTAGGTTGTATACACGGATGATATATCTACTTTTAGTGATGATGGATGGTGAAAATCAATGGAAATAAATACGAATCAACGATTGAATCCCGCAGACACGTTAGGAATGGCGTCTCCTTCAGGGAGTATCCCCGAAGAAAATAATGGTTTTGGCAACAAATCCTTTCAGCAGCTGTTATTAGAGCGAATTCGGGAAGCGGAAGAACGTACGGCGCAGGATTTCGGATCCAATGTTCAGAAAGCCGCTTTTGTTTCCTCTCCTGCAGCACAAGCCCCTGCTCCGGCTGCTGACAATCAATCTGCGCATGAAAGCAGAGGAAATTACCAAAATATCATTGGAGAAATGGCAGATAAATACAATGTCAATGAACGGTTAATCCAGGCTGTTATTCAGCAGGAATCCAATTTTAATCCTAACGCAAGCAGCCATGCTGGAGCGCAAGGATTAATGCAATTGATGCCGGGAACAGCTGCAGGTTTAGGAGTGACAAATTCCTTTGACCCCCGCCAAAATATTGAAGGCGGCACGAAATACTTAAGCCAGATGTTGAACAAATATAACGGAAATACAGAATTAGCTTTAGCAGCTTACAATGCAGGTCCCGGGAATGTAGATAAACATCAGGGCATCCCCCCTTTTCAAGAAACAACAGATTATGTATCTAAAATAATGAATACATACCGCGCCTGATGATGGATGGATGCGTTGATATTGCATAGCTGAAATATAATAGTAAGGGATCCGCTTTTTATAGATTCCTTACTATTTTTAGTTTTTACATCATATAAAGAATGGAGTTGACTTTCTTGCAGCAGAAAAAAATAATCATTGCACCAGATTCTTTTAAAGAAAGTATGACAGCAAAACAAGCAGCAGAAGCAATTGCCAGAGGTTTCCGTCAGGTTTTTTCTGATGAAATCGACCTGGAGATTATCCCGATGGCAGATGGCGGAGAAGGCACTACACAATCCTTGGCGGATGCCTTACAGGGAAGCCTTCATCATCATACGGTCACCAATCCGGTTGGAGAACCCGTCAAAGCTGCCTATGCCATATCTGGAGATCATTCGACGGCGATCATAGAAGCCGCAGCAGCTTCCGGTCTGGAATTAATACAACCTCATCAAAGAAACCCGATGCTTGCAACAAGTTACGGAACTGGAGAATTAATTCAAGCAGCGTTGGAACAAGGTGTTTCCAAAATTATTCTTGGAATTGGCGGAAGCGCTACCAATGATGGCGGTGCAGGTATGCTGGAAGCGCTGGGTGCTGTATTCTATCATCATAACGGAGAGAAATTAAATCGTGGCGGCGGACATTTGATTCATCTCAACCATATTGATGCCTCCCAGTTAGATGCCCGGTTGAACAATGTAGAAATCGTTGTCGCCTGTGATGTTGATAATCCCCTTTTAGGAGAAAACGGAGCAAGTGCCGTATATGGTCCGCAAAAAGGAGCAAGTGAAGAAATGGTAGATCAACTGGATCAGGCATTAAGTCATTTTCATGATGTGCAGGAAAACATAACCCGTCAATCAGTTAAAGATATTCCCGGCTCTGGTGCTGCCGGCGGTCTGGGAGCGGCTTTTCTGGCCTTTTTCAATGCAAAGCTGGAACCAGGGATTAATATTGTTTTGAAAGAAACACATTTTTACGAACGTGCGTCCGAAGCAGATCTTGTTATTACCGGTGAAGGAAAAATCGATGAGCAAACCATTTATGGAAAAACACCGGTCGGCGTTGCCAAAGCGGCGAAACAAAACAATACTCCTGTCATTGCAATATGCGGTACATTGGGGCAGAATTATGAAAAAGTATATGACCATGGCATCGATGCAACGTTCAGCATGATGCAGTCTCCTTGCACGTTAAAAGATGCGTTAGAAAATGGACCCCGCTATCTGGAAGGACTGGCAATAAATATCGCTAAAATACTTCGTCTGCAACATACCTTTTAAAATACGTAAAAAGATTCGTTTATCTATTAACGATAAACGAATCTTTTTATCTTACTCGTATTCTTTTTCTATGGTTTTATTGCTGCGGACAGTGTCAATTTCTCTTACCTGGCTTTCAATTTGTTCGCGCTGCGGTTCAAGAAATGGCGGCAATGCCAATTTCTCCCCTACTGTCTCATATGGCTCATCTTCCATAAACCCAGGACCAGCTGTCGCTATTTCAAATAATACTTGCGGTGCAACCGGTGTATACAATGAACCAAAATAGAAACGCTCTACGAACCCGGAAGTTCGAAAACCAAATTCTTCAATTCTTTGCTGCCAAGCATCCAAGTCTTCCCGTTTATCTACACATAGCGCCGCATGATGCACCGTACCATACCCTTGTCTGGCAGGTGGTAATGATTCATTATGTTCTACAATAATCCGGGCGCCATTTCCTCCTTCATCTATCTCAAACAGATGGAAAGCTCCGTCGCTCGTAATTTCATGGTACATAAATACTTTTTCCAACACTTGTTTGAAAAAGCTAAAATCAGCGACACGTACGACAACAGGACCAAGCCCGGTGATGCCATATTCTAATGGAATCGGCCCATTTTTCCATGGTGTTCCCGCCGTTCTGCCATTATTATTTTCATCAGAGACAAGCTGGTATTTTTGATCATCAAAATCGGCGAAAGATATCATTTTTACGTCAAATTGCTGTTCAATTCCTGAATGCGCAATGCCTAAGCGGTCAAAACGCTTCACCCAATATTCCAGTGCTGCATCACTCGGAACGCGTAAAGAGGTTTTATAGATTTCGTTTGTTCCATGCGTTCCCTTAGGAATTCCCGGAAAATCAAAGAAAGTCATATCTGTTCCGGCATTTCCTTCATCATCTGCAAAGAATAAATGATACGTATGAATATCATCTTGGTTGACGGTTTTCTTAACCAGCCGCATACCAAGTATATAAGTAAAAAATTCATAGTTCTTTTCTGCGCTGCTTGTTATTGCTGTAACGTGGTGCATTCCACGGATTGGATTCATTTATAAAACTCCCTTATATTTAATTCAATTATTTTTAATTAAATATAATTTATCACAGCTTTTGAAATCTGTCAATCATAGATGCTTTAAGCCAAAAAACGATGCATATGAAGACGTATCACATGCACCGTTTTTGTTTACCTATATTAAGTTTTAATCAGCGCGTCTACGGTTTCGCGATCTAATTTCTTTATGACAGCTGTCAATAACTTCACTGCATTTTCATAGTCATCACGATGCAGAATGCCTGCATGGGAATGAATATAACGGGTTGCAATGGTTACAGACAGAGATGGAACACCATTGCCAGCCATATGAATCGAACCAGAATCTGTACCGCCGCCTGCCATGGTTGTAAATTGGTAAGGAATATGATGCTCCTCTGCTGTATCTACTACAAGATCACGAAGTCCTTTATGTGAAACCATGGAAGCATCATACAGCACGATTTGCGGACCGTCTCCAAGCTTACTGTCCGCATCCTGTTTCGAAATCCCCGGCGTGTCGCCTGCAATCCCTACATCTACAGCAAAACCAATATCCGGCTGAATCAGATGAGAGGATGTTTTTGCTCCGCGTAATCCGACTTCTTCCTGAATGGTTCCGACACCATAGACAGAATTTGGATGCGCTTCCCCTTTCAGTTCTTTTAACACGTCGATAGCGATTGCTAAACCGATACGGTTATCCCAAGCTTTTGCCATCAGCATTTTTTCATTTTTTAGCGGAGTAAATTCAAAATACGGTACAATCGAATCGCCCGGCTTTACGCCAAATGATTCAGCTTCTTCTTTGCTTGTTGCACCAATATCTATAAACATATCTTTTATTTCATATGGTTTCTTTCTTGCTTCCGGACTGAGTACGTGCGGAGGTTTAGAACCGATAACTCCTGTTACATCGCCGTTTGATCCCATAATGGTAACACGCTGCGCAAGCATAACTTGATTCCACCAGCCGCCAGCTGTCTGGAAATAAAGAAAGCCGTTTTCATCAATTCGTGTCAACATCAGGCCAATTTCATCCAAGTGGCCGGCAACCATAATCTTCGGTCCATCCTCCTCTCCCGTTTTTTTAGCAATGGAACTGCCAAGATTATCGGTAGTAATCTCATCAGCGTAAGGCTTGATATACTTTTCAAATACGTCACGTACTTCTTTTTCATTACCCGGTATTCCTTTTGCATCTGTTAAATCTTTAAGCATGGTTAAGGTGTTATCTAACTGCTCCATGTTCGATACCTCTCCTTCAGAAATTTATTAATAGCCTTGATCTTGGCGTTGATAATTAATTTGGTTTTTCTCCCAATATGCTTGTTGAATATCTTTATCCGAAAATCCAAGCTGGTTAGCTAAATGCAGGCTCCAGCTGAATAAATCCTGATAATGTTGGTCTGTCGGATTTTCCCGGTACGTTATGGCTTTTTGATATACTTGATAAAAGCATTCGGATTCCGTAAGGGACGCTTCCATATCATTCTGTCCTTTTTCAAGATAAATAAAACCTTTCTCTATCCCGATGGACATTAAAAAATGCAGGACGTCTACGTATTCTTCTAAAATCACTTGCTGGCTATTCCTTGGTTTGGTACTCCAAAATTTAAAGCATCTCGTTTCATTTGCTAGTTCCCCAAGTTCTACGAGAAGCGCCAAATGTTTTTCCTGAAATAAATTGACCTCTGACAAATCATGATGGTTTTCTATATATGTATCCAATTGTTTTTGCATTTCAAATAGTTGTTTCCAATCCAATGCAATACCTCCCTTGTTCTGCTGTCTTCTATTTCATTTTATCACAGACATCTGCGAAAAGCTTTTTACAATACCTGTTCATATGGATTCTTGAATGGAAAAAGCAAACGGTGGCAGCATGCTTCTTACAACATAAGCTGCGGAAATTTACTGCTAAATAATAAACTTTCTACAAATTTTTATAAAAAATCGATTCTCCTGAAACTTTTTGGAGACTTATTCGTAACTAGTGGTAACAGGACGTTCTAAGGAGTAGATAATTATGGCCATCATTATCTTTCGCATATTATTAATCATTGCAATTGCATTGATTATTTATACATGGATTCAATATTTAAGAAACCCTGAGCGAAAACTGCGTATTTCACAGGAAAACCAGGAATTCTATTTATTGGACGAACAAAATAATAACAAAAAGAATTTCCAATTAACGTATAAAGGCTGTCTTTTCATCGGCGAAAAGTATTTAGGGACAACCGAAGACGCTTTTGAAGTAGTGGATATTCATGTGACCGTTAAAAACCCCCTGGAACTGCGCGGTTTAACAAGAGAAGATTTGTATTTTCTGGAACAGGAAATATTAATTCATTACCCGCATGCATCCATCACTTGGAAACATCCGATTAATGAACTTGTTATCACGCAAATCACAAAAGAATAACTATCCGGATTGGGATCGTTATTCTTTAAACAAAAGACTGTTCTTTATTAGTAAACCTATACCAGAACGGCAAGATAAAGAGTGTCATTAAGATAAGGATAAGAACTGCGGGAAATTTGATGTATAAGGAGATATCAGCTATCGTAATCAAGGGAATGACGATGATATACATGGGCAGTTCGATAAGAAGTATTTGAATGCGGCTTTTTTTTGTTAAAAATTGCTTATTCCCGCAGTTTGGACAGCGCAGTCTCCAATTCCAGACAAGCTCACGATATGTAAATGAATGAGCGCAATTCCAGCAAGATGGAAGTTTCATATTATTCACTACCTTTACTTTTTTCTTACATTTATACTAAAACAACCAGCTCTTAAACTCAAGAGCTGGTTGTTTTAGTTGGATGTAAAGGTTCCGGTAGTCCTCGATGTTCTCCGCGGGAAGATGGGGAAGCGAAAAATTCCTGCCACTGAATAATGATTTCTTTTCTTCTTAAAAGATATAAAGATGGAAGTAAGGCCATAATAAAAATAGCGATATATACTGGAGAGAGTTGAGAAATCCAACCACCGATACTTGTGTAGACAATTGCTAGAGGAATATTTGTTATCAAAGAAGAACTCGCGTATTTTTTAAAGGTTTGATTGGTTTCAATCAAACATAAAGATAATAAATGAAAATGAATAAATGGAACAAGCCGTAAAAGCGTAATTTGTGCCGTTGTCATTTCCGTATTTTTACCTAGCAGACGTTGTTTCAATATAATCAATTTATCAACCGATTTTGGCATCCAGCCTGCCATCACATAAAACAGCAAGCTCGCCATCGTTACCCCTATAATAGAATAAACACTTCCCGCTATTGGACCAAATAAAATGCCGCCAGAAATACAAATAAAGACAACTGGTAAGAATAACATCGGCCGAATGAGATGAAGAATAATAAATAACAGCGGAGAAAGCACACCGCCCATCTCAATAATCACCAGCAAATAATTCCCAACGTATTCCATGGCCATCCCTCCTCTGAGGAAGCTGGTGTTCCTTCTATTTACATATATATGTTTCAAGACGAGCTGTCTATGATAAAAGAATCGCTCCCTTTTTTACATGATTTCAGTCAGGAAATGGGTGATCTCCTCAGAAAAGAAAATGAATCCTGTAAAACAAACCAGATTAACAAGGATTAAAAACGGCATACCGATAGTAAAGCTGATATGTTTTGTTTTATGTCGAAATGCTTGCATACCGATATATACCCCGATGCTTCCCCCTAAAATAGCTAATAACCAAAATGTGCGTTCCGGAATGCGATAGGCATGTTGTTTTGCTTTTTGTTTATCTTTAAGCATTAAATAAAATCCGATGATATTTGCAATAAGTAAGTAAATAAGCCATGATGTTACGTTTTCCATTTCTTCCTCCTGATTTTATGATTAGCATATACCTCTTTATCATAAAGCAAGTTACTGGCTGCCGCAATGTCGAGAAAATGTAAGATAAAAAAAGATCGCTTCTTAATTAAAGAAACGATCTTTTTTTATCTTATTTTAAAGCATCTTTTGCTTGAGATACTAATTGTGTAAATGCTTGTTCGTCATTAACCGCTAAATCAGAAAGCATTTTACGATTAATATCAATACCAGCAAGTTTCAAACCGTGCATTAATTTGCTGTAAGAAATATCGTTCAAACGAGCAGCAGCATTAATACGGGAAATCCATAATTTACGGAAATCACGTTTTTTCTGTCTGCGGTCACGATAAGCATATTGACCTGATTTGATAACTTGTTGTTTTGCTTGTTTAAATAGCGTTCGTTTCGAACCATAATAACCTTTTGCTAATTTTAAGACGCGTTTACGACGACGACGCGTAACTGTTCCACCTTTAACACGTGGCATAAGAAATCCCTCCTGATTCAATTACATTTCTGATTTTATTCTTTTGGCAGCATTTGTTTAATACGTTTGTAGTCTCCGGAAGAAACAAGAGCACTTTTACGTAATTTACGTTTTTGCTTTTGAGATTTGTGTGCAAACATATGGCTAGTGTATGCATGTGATCTTTTTACATTTCCGGTTCCAGTTTTTCTGAAACGTTTAGCTGAACCTTTATGAGTTTTCATTTTAGGCATAATTTTTTCCTCCAGTCATTACAATAAAAACTTATTTTTTTTCATTTAATGGCGCGACCATCATAAACATATTCCGGCCTTCCATTTTTGGTTTTGTTTCTACTGAACCAATGTCCTTCACTTCTTCAGCGAAACGGTCCAATACTTCTTTCCCTAGTTCTTTATGGGTGATTGCACGACCGCGGAAGCGAACCGCAGCTTTTACTTTATCCCCTTTTTCCAAGAACTTACGCGCATTTTTTAGCTTCGTTTCAAAGTCATGGTCACCAATTCCAGGTGTAAAACGTACTTCCTTTACATTGATTACCTTTTGCTTTTTACGAGCTTCCTTCTCTTTCTTTTGCTGCTCAAAACGATATTTTCCGTAATCCATAATACGACATACCGGCGGTTTTGCGTTTGGAGCAACTAATACTAGATCAAGGTTGCGCTTTCCAGCAATATCCAATGCTTCATTACGAGATTTTACTCCTAACTGATCCCCATTTGAATCAATGAGACGAACTTCTCTTGCACGAATTTTTTCGTTAACATTCATATCCTTGCTAATAGCCAGCCACCTCCGAAATTTTGTTACTGATCTATCTGGACAAGTCATTTTTTCATTGCATAAAAAAAGTGTCGGTACATACTTGCACCCACACATCTCCTCATTCGTAAACATGAATCATGATGAACCAGTCAACTACCTGTTTATCAGGTGTCAATCAGGTGAGAAACGGGTGCTTCTACTTGTCTTTAGATCATATCATTAACTTTTATAGTATAGCATTTCACCAATATCTTGTCAAGACCTGGATGTTTTTGTTTGAAACAACTATTGCATCATAGCATGGTTATTTAAGTGTGTCAATACTATTTGCAAAACATATCATAAAAATTAGCTTATTCAGGAAAAATTACCGCCCTGCATCTGCCCTTTCTTAATAAACGAAAAGGCTATTTTCACAATACATGCGAATAGCCTTTTCGAGGAATACCAGCTGTTTTATTTCTTCTGATCAATTTCTCCTTTGATAAAATCGACAAATTGATTGAACTCCAGGGTTTCTGTATCTTGTTCGCCATAACGACGATAGTTCACGCCGCCGGATTCCATTTCTTTATCACCTAAAACAAGTGCAAATGGAACCTTTTGCGTCTGTGCTTCCCGTATTTTATAGCCCAGTTTTTCATCACGGCTGTCTAATTCTACCCGGATGCCTTCCAGCCGCAGTTTTTCTTCTACTTCTTTGGCATAATCCAGATGCGCTTGTAAAGATACCGGAATGATTTTAGCTTGTACCGGAGCAAGCCATGTTGGAAAGGCACCTTTATATTCTTCAATCAGAAATGCAACAAAGCGCTCCATCGTAGACACTACGCCGCGGTGAATCACAACCGGACGATGTTCTTTCCCGTCTTCTCCTACGTATGTTAAATCAAAACGTTCCGGTAAGTGGAAGTCTAATTGTACCGTAGATAATGTTTCATCTTTTCCTAATGCAGTTTTCACCTGCACGTCCAGTTTCGGACCATAGAAAGCAGCTTCTCCTTCTGCTTCTACATATTCCACGTTCATATCTTCCATGGTTTCTTTCAGCATTGCCTGCGCTTTATCCCACATTGCATCATTATCTACATATTTCTCTTTATCCTCTGGATCGCGATAAGAAAGCCTGAAATAATAGTCATCGATTCCAAAGTCTTTATAAACACGTTGAACCAGCTCTACCACACGAATGAATTCTTCTTTTAACTGATCCGGACGAGCAAAAATATGCGCATCATTCAAAGTCATTGCACGAACACGCTGCAGACCTGCAAGCGCCCCGCTCATCTCATGCCGATGCATCGTACCAAGTTCTGCAATCCGGACAGGCAGGTTACGGTAACTCCATAATTGATTTTTGAAAACCATCATATGGTGCGGACAGTTCATTGGACGTAATACAAGCTCTTCGTTATCCATTTCCATGATCGGGAACATATCATCCTGATAGTGATCCCAGTGCCCGCTCGTTTTATACAGATCCACGTTACCAAGTACTGGTGTATACACGTGGTCATAGCCTAAGCGTTCTTCGATATCAACAATATAACGTTCAATCGTACGACGGATTGTAGCACCTTTTGGTAACCATAACGGCAGACCTTGCCCTACTTTTTGCGAGACAGTGAAAATACCCAGTTCTTTACCAAGTTTACGATGGTCTCGTTCTTTACGTTCTTCTAAAATCTGCAGATGTTCTTCCAGTTGAGATTTTTTCTCAAATTCGGTTCCGTAAATACGCTGCAATTGTTTATTATTACTGTCTCCACGCCAATAAGCGCCGGAAATGCTTAATAATTTAAATGCTTTGATTTTACTTGTTGAAGGAACGTGTACCCCGCGGCACAAGTCAAAAAATTCTCCCTGCTCATAGATCGTTACCGTTTCGTCTTCCGGAATCGCATCCAGCAGTTCTAATTTAAGCTCATCGCCAATTTCTGCAAAACGGGCTTTTGCCTCATCCCGAGATGCTTCCACACGTTTGATTTCTAAATTTTCATCAATAATTTTCTTCATTTCTTTCTCAATTTTCGGCAGATCATCTGGTGTTAATGTATCTTCCATATCTATATCGTAATAAAAGCCCTCTTCAATGACAGGACCGACACCTAATTGAACATTCGGGTATAAACGTTTCACTGCCTGCGCTAATAAATGCGCAGTAGAGTGACGCGCAATCTCCAGTCCTTCCTCATTGCGGTACGTAATAATTTCAACCTTGCCGCCTTCCGAAAGCGGTCTGCGTAAATCAACAAGCTCTCCATCCAATTTAATGGCAAGTGCCTGCTTTTTTAATCCAGAGGAAATTGAAGCTGCAATATCTTCACCTGTTGTTCCTTCCGGGAAAGCTTTCTCCGCTCCATCTGGAAAAATAATTGTTAAATCAGCCATGTTCATCGTACTCCTTTATCAAATATAAAAAACGCCCAGTCGCTTTGCGTCATGCAAAGGGACGAGCGTTTTATGCCGTGGTTCCACCCTGATTTCTGAAGATAGACATATCCTCAGCTTCATTCATCGTTAACGCAGATAATACGTTACTGCCTACTCTGTTCATTTCAGCAGTAATGCTCCGAGGTGGTAATTATTTCTTTACGTAAGGAAGCTTACAGCCTCAAGGCTTCCCTCTCTAAGTACATAATCGGAAAATAATCTTGTCCTCATCTTTGCAATGTCATTTTCAAACTCTATCCGTATTATATTCCTTCTGCGTTTGAAAAGCAAGTCCAATACATTATTCTCCCCGGGAAAGAATAGAATTTCCTTTTCTTTCAAATACCACTCTTTCATGAAAAATATTGATGATTGTCATCGTCTTTGGATCAGCAGGATTATTTCCATAAACCTTTATTTTTGCCGGCGCCATAGCAATCAACGGACTTAAATTAAATTCATTATCATGCAAACCGAGTGCGTACAATGGCGCCTGAAACATCCACATACGCAGCATATCTTTTGAAATTGTTTCTCCTTTATCATTGTAAAAAGTAAAGTTTTCTCCCTGTTCGATATGCACCAGATCAACACAAGGCTCTTTTTTCTCGATATAGTGACGCAACGCATCCATGAATGCTTGATGATCCTCTTCCCGCTTAAATTCCTCAATTGCCTTGCCGACACACGCATGTACAAATTGTAAAAAACTTTCCAGTCGAAAACGTAATATAGCACTAAAATGAATGCTCGTATGTTCTTTTAATTGCTGAAAAAATAAATGCTGCAGGAGTTGGATGGTATCCACATGTTCCCGCAAAGATTGGTTATCCTCGTCTTTTTCAAATAAAATATCCATAGAAAAATCATAAATGCGGTTGATTTCATCCGGATCGGAGAAATAATAGCAATCGGTAATTTTACGAATAATCATGTCTGAAAGATGTTCTTCTATCAATACATTTGTCATCACAGAACTGATTATATGGATTAATTCTACCTTTGATATGTGACCTTCCAGTATTAATCTGCTGCTCCAAGTGTTCGTTTGTTGATGTACGCTGATTTGATTTCTATAGGGAATCAACTGATTACCAAAAGCTTGAGCTTCCTTATCCGTTTCAAAATACACTTCCATCAATACATATCACCCTCATCCACTTGCAAACTGTTACAATTATATGGACAAGGTTGGGGAAACATGCTTAAACTATGCAGACTAGCAAATTTGCTTGAAATGATATAAATATATTAACTCAACTTTCGTACTTTAAAAAGTAACTTCCATTCCATAGGAACAGGGACAGACAAAGGTGGGAAGGTAGAGTGTAAGGTGACCGCTGCGGCGGACCGTTTTGCTTTCCGACGTACAGGACGTACTAGTGCAGACGTTGCAACAACGGTTTTAATGGGGTGAGTAAGCGCAACCCCAGGACGTTGCGACTTTAGTCTGCCTAGGGGCACGCTCTTCATCTAACTTTTGCCAAGAAGATCGCTTGGCAAAAGGGCATCTTCAGATGGTGCTGATCCCTCGTCCAGCTACAAGCGTCAAAAACTAGACAACTTCCCGAGAGCGCCCTACGATAAAGAAGACTTAGCGATTGGCAAGCCGGCAGGCGCAGACAGAGCTAAAGTCGCACTTTCATCGACTAAGAACGGTCACGTCCTGTGACCAACGTCGATACTAGGACGTCGTGTCCGTCGTGCCCCGCGGGTGAAAGTCATCATCCGTTCGTAAACTCACGGTGATTCCTTTATCTCATAAGTGATGGAAGTTCGACCAAGGTCGAACCACCCCCAAAGATCGGGGGCGCAGTTGTTACGTTTTTAAACGACGCTTTCCGCTTTCCTTTCAGGAGCCAAAACGGTCCGCCTCCGCTAGCGGGGTGTTCTATGCATGAAATAGATAAACAAATAAATGTAGATCAGACAGAACACATTTTTCGTGGTGCATGGTAAAAAATGTTCAGCAATCATCCTTTTCTATGCATGCAAGCAATTATTTTATCTCACTTCATCAGGATGTTATTTCTTTCAAACGCTGTAGCATTCTATTAGAGCGCAGGCCAACCATGGAGACTCCTAAGTGGTTTGCAGGCTAAAAGCGTAACTCCTGGGGTTGGCTGCGCTTACTCGTCCCATCGAAGAGCTTTTGCGATTACTCACCCCATCAAAAACCGTTGTACAATCGGAAAGCGGAGGGCTTGGCCGGAGCGGTAGCTATACACCATACCTTGTTCAAAAGATAGAGAGCATGTTCATCCTAGTACAGCAAGGTTTATATGCTTATTCTTAGATGCGTAAGTTGAATTATTAAAAAATATTGACAGACAATGTAAAAAACCAAAAAATTCCCATTTGGCATGATAGGAATTTTTTGGAAAAGTATTTTTCTATTCGTCTCGTCTGTTTTTTCCGGTCATTTCCACGATATTACTTACCTGTTTAATCCGTTCAATAATCCGGCCGGCTTTTACTTCTTCCACGCCGTTTCTTGTGCTTGCCAGCTCTTTTTCCAGTTCACTTAAATTAAAGTTAGAAGAGAAAAAGACCGGAAGACCTTCCATCATACGGTACTGCAGAACAGATCCAAGCACCTCGTCCCGAAACCAGGCTGATTGTAATTCCGCACCGATATCATCCAGCATTAAAACATCCGCTTTTTTAAAGAAATCAATTTTTTCATTAAATGAATCATCTTTAAAAGATCCTTTTATTTCCCGTACAAACTCCGGCATATAAATCAATGTAGAAGAGTAGTGATGCTTTTTCAATTCGTTTGCTATCGCACCTAACAGATACGTCTTCCCGACACCAAAAGAGCCATGCAGAAATAATCCTTTCTTCGGCAACGCTGTTTTAGCTTCTTCCAAAAAGTTGAGAATGGCGCCGATAGCTGCAATTCTTGATTTATCCTGAATCACCTCTGACATTTTTGCTTCCAAAATTTCTTTTGGCATATACAGGCTTTGCAATAATTTCTGTTGTGCATCTTGTTGTTCCGCCTCGACGCGCAAATGGCATTTTTCATAGCTGAGTTTGATTTCATTTTTATCCATACTTAATAAGGGCGAGTATCCTTGAATGATATTCTGGCACTCTCCATAAGAAGCACAGCGATCACATTGTTTGGATTGTGACTTATATTCATATAATCGCATAAGATGTTTTTCAATATCGTGATCAGTCAGTTCCGGATGTTCACGCAAAAATGATTGTATAGAGGGATCGCTCAGAATTTCTTTTTTTATTCTGGTGTAATTGGTTTTGAAATTCTCATTTTTGTCCATCCAAGCTTTTAATTCTGATTGTATCGGTTTCACCAATCGACCCTCCTTTATATGTGTGAACTTCCAATTTTTTCTTCGTTTACTTAGCTTTCATTTAAATATTTTTGCAGCTTAGCTTCAATCTCCTGCTGCTCTTTTTCACTTACATTTGTATCAGCTGCTGTTTTGGATGATTTCTTTTTCCGTGTATTAAACCAGTCAGGAACAACTTCCTTCTTATAATTATTGTTATAATTATTCTTTTTCTGCGGTTTATTTTTGGCAGCTTTATATTTTTCCTGCTCCCGCTTGGCAAAATCCATCGCTTCTTTTGCTGTTTTTAATCCAACTCTTGACCAATGGCCAGCAATAGTTTCCATATAAGCTTTAGACAACTTCATATTTGATTGCAGCAATACATAGTGTATGAGTACATTCATGACTGGAGCTGGCAATCCTTGTTTTGTCATTACTTCACGAACAACTTTAATATCCTGTTCTGGAGCCCGGTTCCCGTCTGACAAATCCTCTAACAGTTGTTTTGGAGAAATTGTCTCCAGTTCGTGAATTAACTGCTCTTCTTTTGTAGAAGGTTTTTTCACTTCAGGCTGTACATCAGATGCGGCCATTTTGTCATTTAATTGAATCGTCTGTCCATTATTACGGGAAACAAACATATCATGGCATGCTGATTTAAATTCTTCCTCATTTAATTGATTATCCTCATCCAGTGCCCAGAAAAGTGCTTTTTCTATTTCTGCACTTTCTGCATCATATAATGTCTTCATCTGATAAATAAGTTTTTTATTTGCTGGATGTAACACATTTTCAACTGGAATAAACCGCTGGCGGAGTGATTGTTCTATCCAGGAAAAATCCATTACGTCTGACGCCATATGCTGCTCTTCCATTTCTATATGATTCCCGGCTGCAGATTTAGGTGGCGTTACCGTATCAAATACGTCATTAAAATCGGCAGTTACCTCTTCCCCATAAGGGTAGGTCTCCTTTGCATAACGTGTATGAAGGGCATGGTATTTCTGTTCTCCGATATGATGCAGTAACAGCTGGGACAACATAGCTTCTCTTAGAAACTGATCGGGGGAAAAAGGACGCTGTATCCGATACGTATAATAGTCTCTGCTTTCTTCCCGCCGTTTATAAGTCTTCAATAAACCGATAGCTTCCAATTTAATACGCGCGCGATAAATATCATCCAGCGACAGATTCAAATACGTCATTAACGTATGGTGCGTCTGTATTTGCCGGGTGTGATCCACCTCATAGAATAACGTATAATATAAAGATACGGCCTGAATCCCGATTAAAGGCTGGTAAAAATGTGTCAAAGAGGCATTGAAATCAATGGAAGGCTGTTCATCCATAACAACTTCGTACCCGTCAACAGGAAGAATTTTTCCGATTGCATTCATTCTGATCCATCCTTTTCGCTGTTATTCTTCCTCTGTCTGCTTGTCTGACTTAATAATCTCTTTCAGCTCGTCCAAAAATACAGTGATGTCTTTAAATTGACGGTATACAGAAGCAAACCTGACATACGATACTTCGTCCACTTCTGCCAGTCTTTCCATCACCATCTCGCCCACTGTATGACTGGATACTTCGGAATTTCCAGCATTTCGTAAATTCTTTTCCACTTCCAAAGCAATACTTTCTATTGTATCTACCGCTACTGGACGTTTCTCACAAGCTCTGATAATTCCTCTTGTCAACTTTTCTCTTGAAAATTCCTGGCGCATGCCGTCTTTTTTTACTACAATAAGCGGCACTTCTTCTATCCGTTCAAAAGTAGTAAAACGAAATCCGCACTTTTCACACTCCCTGCGTCTGCGTATGGCTGCTCCTTCTTCTATGGGGCGGGAATCTAACACTTTCGTATTTTTGTTGTTACAATTGGAACAACGCATTTCGTTCACTCCTATCTCAATTACCTTCCGTTTTTGGTAACTTTTGGTTTATATGCCGATATATTTTCTTGATTACCTTATCACTGTAACCAAAATCGATGCGGAAAGCAGTATCTGTCGTTACCGAAAAATCAAGTGCAGTTTGGTATGGCCGCACCATAATAACCGTAGCTATAATCAGAACATTTTTCCCTCGTTTACTTACTGCACTTATCTCCCCGCGCTGTTCCGAACGGGCATGAATGGAAAAACCAGGGTCCGCATTGAAAAATGCCTCCAGTTCCTCCATCACTGCATGCTTACTTGCTTTATAATACTTGGTTTTTAATTCATTATCTATATGATAATCGCTAGTTTCTGCATGATTATTAAAAAATCGTTTTATTCTATCTCCCAATGGCATGTACAAACACATCCTGATTGTATCGTTTTAGGTAAATCCGAAAAAACTCTATAATCTACTTCTATCTATACTATTTTAACATGATTTACGCATGTGAACTACTAGGGAATGTTAAAAGGCTGTAAAAGAATGCTCGCTTCAGCAGAATTTCACTTTCTCCTCTATTATGTAACTTAACTTTCGCACTTTAAAAAGTAACTTCTTTTCCGTACAGCTGTTGATAGAGGAGAAGGAAAAGTGTAAGATGACCGCTGCGGAGGACCGTTTTGCTTTCCAACGTACAACGGTTTTGATGGGGCGAGTAACCGCAGTCCCAGGACGTCGGAAAACGGAGGGCTTGGCCGGAGCGGTTGCTATACACCATACCCTGTTCAAAAAATAGAAGGACGCTGTAACGAAAAGCAAGCATGATAATAGAAATCATGTTCATCCTAGAACAGCAAGGTTTGTATGCTTATTCTCAGACGCGAAAATTGAGTATGTAAAAGGACAAGGGGTGAAAAATGTAAAAGTAGAGCCTGTGCGAGAAATCTCTCACACAGGCTCTTTCTGCTGTATTATGAGGTTAAGCTGACATTTTGTTCTAATCTGAAACCGACATAACTTACTAAATCGACAACGCGTTTGGAATAACCCCATTCATTATCATACCAGGCAATAATTTTTATCTTATTATTATCCATTACGATGGTGGAAAGCCCGTCTATGGTTGCAGAATAAGTGCTTGTTGTATAATCAATAGAAACTAAAGGTTCATCTGAATATTGAATAATGCCTCGCATACTTCCTTCTGCCGCCTGTTTGAAAATGGCGTTCACTTCTTCTTCCGTAACATCTTCTTCAATATCAATCACCAAATCCACCAAAGACACATTTGGTGTCGGCACGCGCAATGCCATCCCGTGTAATTTTCCTTTAAGACCAGGCATGACTTCTGCCAGCGCCTTGGCAGCACCGGTCGTAGTCGGAATAATAGATTGGGTGCAGCTTCTTGCCCGACGCAAGTCTTTATGCGGATTATCAATATTCTTCTGATCGTTTGTAAATGCGTGCACCGTCGTCATTAAGCCATTCTCTATAGTGAAATGATCATCAATCACTTTAACCACAGGAGCTAAACAATTTGTTGTACAAGATGCATTCGAGATAACATCATCTGCATCTGGATTATAATCATTTTCATTGACACCGATAACAATCGTTTTGTCGACTTCTTTTCCAGGAGCGGTAATCACTACTTTTTTCGCTCCTGCCTGCAAGTGACGCCCGGCTTCCTTTTTTGTTTTAAATTTACCGGTTGCTTCAACAACAATATCAATACCTAAGTCTTTCCAAGGCAATTTTTCAGGTTCTCTGGAATTGACCAGAAGAATTTCTTTCTGATTCACAATCAATTTGTCCGGTAACGCTTCCACATTACCTTGAAAAGGACCATGGACACTATCATATTTTATGAGATGAGCCAGCGTTTCCGACGGGTAACTTGCATTGATAGCTACAACGTCTAAATGATCCTCTTCCATTGCTTGACGAAAAACCATTCTGCCAATTCGACCAAAACCTGTTATTGCAATACGCGTCTTCTCCATAAGCACTTTATTCCTCCCAATAATGTTATACTTTTTATCTTTTGTTATAATTAGTATAACACAAACGCAAGAAAGTGTGTCATAAAATATTAAAAATGTAACCTAATTATTTTCTGCCAAAAAAACACCATCTTCACTTCAAAAAGTTCCGATGGTGTTTCTGCATGTTATTTAATTACTTCCCACTTTTTTAGTAAATCTGTGAATTGTGCTTTGCTTGCTTCTATCGTTCCGTTGTTATCAATCACTGCATCTGCAAGCCGGGCTTTTTCTGCAAGTGCCATTTGCGAAGTGATCCGATCCATCGCTTCCTGTTCACTCAACTGATTCCTTTCCATTAACCGTTTTAACTGTGTGTTTTCATCTACAAATACCACTAACGTTTTATCAGCCAAGGAAGTGAGTTTGCTTTCAAACAGCAAAGGAATATCCAGTACGACACATTTTTCTCCTTGGTTGATGTAGTCTTCTTTTTTCTTGAGCATTCGTTTACGCACAGCTGGATGGACAATTTGATTTAATTGTTCTCTTTTTTCTTCATTGGAAAAAACAATCGAACCGAGTTTCGGACGATCAATTGTGCCATCCGCCCTTACTATATCTTCACCAAACAGATCAACTACCTGCTGATAGGAAGCTTCTCCAGGTTCTACTACCTCTCTCGCTATCACATCCGCATCAATAACTGGAATATCGGATGCAGTAAACATTTGGGATATTGTACTTTTTCCGCTTGCAATGCCTCCAGTTAAGCCAATTACTAAACTCATACATCATTCACCTTTTGCGGCTGGCAATAAGGGCATACATGGGTCCCCCGTCCGCCGACCTTTATTTTTATAATTTCTTCTCCGCATGTTTTACACGGTTGTTTATCTTGACCATACACAAATAATACCTGTTGAAACATTCCCATATTTCCTTGGCTGTCTACATAACTGCGAATGGTTGTGCCGCCTGCCTCTACTGCTTCCTGTAGTGTTTCAATGGCGGCGTGGCGAATTGCTTCTGCTTCTGTTTTTGTCAGTTCATTGCACAGTGTCAGAGGATGGACCCCGGACCGGAATAATGTTTCATCCACATAGATATTCCCAAGCCCTGTCACCAGATGTTGATCCAAAAGCGCTGTTTTAATAAACCGCGATGATTTTTGTAACTTCTGGTAAAAATACTCTGTTGTAAAATCCTCCTCGAACGGTTCAGGCCCAAGAGCAAGCAAAGGAGCCTGTGTAAATTCTGTTCCTTTTGCTAACAGGTGCATCGTTCCAAACTTGCGAACATCGTTATAGTGTAATGATTCTCCGCCTTCTAAATGAAAGATAACATGTGTATGTTTGTCCATCTCTTCATCCGGCTGATGCAGACGATACTTTCCTTCCATTCTTAAATGAGACACAAGGACATAATCATCAAAATAAAACAACAGGAACTTTCCTTTTCTATTTATTTCTTGAAACGTTTGCCCCTCCAGCAGATGCTTAAAAATCTCGGCATCATCCGGCTGCTTTATCATATTTGCCCAAAAAACATCTACTTTTTCGATTGTTTTTCCCTGAACAAGTAATGTCAATGTCTCTTTTATGGTTTCTACTTCTGGTAATTCCGGCATTTCTTCTTCCCCTTACTTCGCGTCAAACCAGCTCTCGCCATAAGAATAATCCACTTTCAAAGGAACCGAAATATCTACTGTTTTTTCCATCATTTCTGGAACAATTTTCTTTAACGTCTCTATTTCGTTCTCTGGTGCTTCTAAAATCAATTCATCATGGACTTGTAATAAAAGCTTGGCTTGCAGTTTTTCTTGTTTCATCCGATTATCTAAATCAATCATGGCCTTTTTAATAATATCAGCTGCACTTCCCTGAATCGGTGTGTTCATTGCCGTTCTCTCCGCAAAACTGCGCACATTGAAATTCCGGCTCGTAATATCCGGCAAATAGCGGCGGCGGTTCATTAACGTGGAGACATATCCCTTTTGCTTTGCCTCTACGACGATATCATCCATGTATGCTTTAACATTTGGATAGCTGCTGAAATACCGTTCGATAAATTGCTTGGCTTCTTTTCTGGTGATTCCTAAGTTTTGAGATAATCCGTAATCACTTATGCCATACACAATTCCAAAGTTAACAGCCTTCGCTTGACGGCGCATATTTGAGGTAACCTCTTCCCGTTCTACATGAAATACATCCATGGCCGTTTGCGTATGAATGTCTAAATCATTTTGAAACGCCATTTTTAATTTCTCATCGTCCGCAATGTGAGCCAGCACCCGCAGTTCAATTTGTGAATAATCCGCTGCAAACATTTTCCATCCTTGGTGTGATGGAACGAAAGCTTGCCGTATTTTTCGGCCTTCCTCCAACCGGATAGGAATATTTTGCAAATTGGGATCCACAGAACTCAAACGGCCGGTCTGTGTTAACGCCTGATTAAAGCGCGTATGAATTTTATGCGTATCATCATGAACCACTTTTTGCAGTCCTTCAATATAGGTTGACTGCAGCTTTCCTAACTGACGGTACAGCAGTAATTTCGGTATAATTTCATGCTGATCGGCAAGTTGTTCCAACACATCTGCCGCTGTAGAATAACCTGTCTTTGTTTTCTTGATAACAGGAAGACCTAAATCTTCAAATAATACAGGTCCCAGCTGCTTTGGTGAATTCAAGTTGAATTCTTTGCCTGCCAGTTCATATACTTCTTTTTCCAGTTTATCCAGTCGTTCCTTCAAATCTTCTCCCATTTCTTTCAGACGATCCACATCTACTAAAACACCATGGTGTTCCATCTCAGCAAGAATCAGTGCAAGCGGCATTTCTAAATGCTTTAATAAATCCGCTTGTTCATTCTCCTCTAATTCCTTCTCCATCCCAGGATACAATTCCAGCAGCGTATCAGTTTTCCGGATGACGTGCTCACTGAGAACCGCTTCTTCCGGCACCTGTTGTTTCGCTCCTTTTCCGTACACCTCTTCATCAAAGGACACATCATATTTTCCTTTTCTGCTTGCAATCCCCGGAATATCGTGGTTATTTTCAGCAGGATTAATTAAATAAGAAGCAAGCAAGGCATCAAACACAATGCCTTCTATTTGAATATCACGACGTAATAAGGCAACTTTTGTCCGTTTTGCATCAAATACAATCTTCTTTTTCGCAGGGTCTTCCGCCCATTTTTTGAAAGCCGACGATTCCGCTGCTACAGAAATAGGAATAAAACTTTTTTTATTTTCATTGACAACCCCGATTCCTTCAATTGGTTCGGTATGATAGTTTTCTCCCAGCATTTCTACAACAAGGGCATCCTGTTTGGAAAATAGCGCTTCTGTTACTTCTTCCACGATGCTATAATCTATTTCTTTGTATCCTGCTTTCTCCTCTTCCGCTTCTTCTGTTCCGGAAATTCGCGTTAATAGCGACTGGAAACCTAAGTCCATAAACATATTACGAACAGATGCTGTGGAGAAGCCTTCATAAACAGCATCATCCAATTGAACGGTAATGGGCGAGTCCCGGTTAATGGTAGCTAAATCCTTACTCATTATCGCATCATCACGATAGGTTGTTAAATTTTCCTTCAGCTTTTTCCCGCTGACCTCATCTAAGTGTTCGTACACTTTCTCTAATGTATGAAACTGTGTTAACAGTTTGGTAGCTGTTTTTTCACCGATTCCCGGAACGCCAGGAATATTATCTGAACTGTCTCCCATCAGTCCTTTCAAATCCGTAATCTGTTCCGGGGTTACTTGCATCTTTTCGAATAGGTAAGAGGGTGTATAGTTTTCAATTTCACTGATTCCTTTTTTGGTCACCCGGACAGTCACCTGGTCCGATACAAGCTGCAGTAAATCTTTGTCGCCGGAGAACACGGTTATGTCCCATTCTTCGTTATCTGCCTGTTTCGATAATGTTCCAATAATATCATCTGCTTCATATTGATCCAGCTGGTAATGTTTAATACCAAACGCATCGAGCAGTTCTTTTAAGACAGGAAATTGTTCAGAAAGTTCCGGGGGTGTTTTTTCCCGGCCTCCTTTATATTCTTTATACGTTTCGTGGCGGAAAGTCGTTTTTCCTGCATCAAAAGCAACAAGCATATGTGTCGGCTGCTCTTCTTCTAAAATCCGAAGCAATATCGTAGTAAAACCATAGATACCATTGGTATAAACGCCTTTTTCATTATTTAACAGCGGCAACGCAAAAAAAGCGCGATAAATAATACTGTTGCCATCAATTAAGATCAGCTTTTGGGTCATCATTCTGTCTCCTTTATCTTTCATCGCTAATTGTAATCTTATTTTATCATGTTTAGAGAAAACTGCATAATGCGTATACGTAGGTTATCCTTTACTCCCTTATCTTATAACGGCAGTTCTTTCATTTATAAAGTGACACTTCCTTCCGTTACCCTACAAGAACAAAAGCCACCACCCGGGCGGTGATGACTTAAGGTTTTGGTATATATACATGGACTGCTGTTCCTTTGTCCACTTCACTTTCTAAAACAATTTCCCCTTGGTGAACCTCGACTATATGCTTTACTATAGCGAGTCCAAGGCCGGTTCCTCCCGTATTTCTGCTTCTGTCCTTATCCACTCTGTAAAAGCGTTCAAACACTCTGGAAGTCGCCTTTTGTTCAATACCGATTCCTGTATCCTCAATGAGAATATGAACACGTTCATTTTCTTCATTTATGCTTAAATGGATATTTCCTCCAGATGGTGTATAGTTAATCGCATTATCTACGAGATTGATAATAACCTGCTTCAATTTATCAGAATCTGCATACACGTCTGTATCCGGAGAAATCGATGTTGTAAAATCTAAATCTTTTTTTGCTGCTTTTTGTTCCAGTTGCGGCAGCACTTCATCTATCATTTGTTTCGCATTAAAACGCTCTTTTTCCAGTTGGAAATCTTCCCTTTCCAGGCGGGAAAGTTCTAACAGATCTTCTATAAGCAATTGCAGCCTGTGGCTTTCCTTATATATAATCTCAATAAACTCTTCTGCCGCTTGCTCATCATGTTGCTTTTCCTTTAATGTTTCCGCAAACCCACGTATAGACGTAATAGGTGTACGCAATTCATGAGAAACATTCGCAACAAAATCTTTACGCATTTTTTCTAACCGCTTCAATTCTGTTATATCATAAATAACCAGTACAGCCCCCTTAATCATATTATGCTCGTTAAAAACAGGTGCAGCAATAACTTCCATATAGTTTTTAGTCAGCCCGCGCTCGTTTTTAAACTGTTCTTTGACAGGCTGTTCATACAGAAATGTTTCTTGGACAACATTGTGCATGGCTTCATTTTCAAATACATCATAATATAAATGACCGCGATACTGTTTATCTTCCCCTTGAAACATTTCCAAGAAACCTCGATTCACCAGGTGAACGTACCCTTTTTCATCAATCAGCGCGAGGCCGTTTTTCATATTATCGATAATAGAAGTTAATTGCTCTGCCTGCATTTGTTCCTGAATCGTAATTTCATTCATATTCCGCGCTAATTTATTGATGTTTTTGCTTAATTGCTCCATTTCTTTACTATTACTGTTGTTAAAGCGGGCTGAATAATTTCCTTTAATCATTTCATTTACTGTTTTTGAGGCTTTATTAAGCGGTCTTGCGTATTTGTTATAAAATTGCATAAATATAATAGAAATCACTAAAAATTCTACTAATATAATAGCTATGATAAAAATCCAATTTCCTTGAGCTTGTACCATCAGCCACCCTGATAATATCAGGACCACCGTGATGCCAAGAATATTTGGAAACAATGGCTTTGAAAATAATATATGCATTTAAACCGGCTCCTCTAGTTTATAACCTAACCCACGAACTGTTTTGATATATACAGGCTTTTTAGAATCAGGTTCAATTTTATCCCGCAGATGGCTTACATGCACATCCACGATTCTCGTATCTCCCATGAAATCATAATCCCATACACTGCTGAGTAATTGATCTCGGGAAATGACTTTTCCTTTATGTTTAGCCAAATAGTACAGGAGTTCAAACTCTTTTCTTGTAAAAGTAATTAATTCTTCTTTTATTTCTGCTTCATAGCGCTCCGGGTAAATTGTTAAATCTTTTATTCGCAGAGACTGAAAATAATCCCCTTCCGGCCGCTGTGACCTCCTGATAATGGCCTTCACACGGGCAACCACTTCTTTCGGGCTGAACGGTTTTGTCAAATAATCATCTGCTCCGAGCTCCAGACCAAGGATTTTGTCAATTTCCTCATCTTTTGCTGTCAGCATTAAAATCGGTGTGTCCATATCATTTTTTCGAAGTTTCCTGCATACTTCTATCCCGTCTAATTTCGGGAGCATTAAATCTAAAATAATCAATTCATAGCGGTTAGATGAAGCTTTCTCGTAAGCCTCTTCCCCGTCGTATGCCACGTCTGTCGTAAACCCGGCATTCTCGATATTGTATTTTAGCAACGTCACAATGGATTGTTCATCATCTACGATTAGAATTTCTTTATCCATTTGGAAAATCCCCCCTTAATTCATATATACGTTCCCATTGATAAAAAATCCTTCTTTAAATAAGATTTTCTCGAAGGAAAAGGAACATAAAAATATATTGCTTTCATCTTTATTTTCTTTATTCTACCATTATTTAGCCAGATAGCCTATTCCATAACAGAATGTTAATAAAACTTAACAAAATTAACATTCTGTTGAAAAAGAGTAGAAGGTGTAAGGCTGCCGCTGCGGCGGACCGTTTTGCTTTCCGACGTACAACGGTTTTTGATGGAGCGAGTAACCGCAGTCCCAGGACGTCGGAAAGCGAAGGGCTTGGCCGGAGTAGTCGCTATACACCATATTCTGATCAAAAAATAAAAGAATGTTTAAACTTAACATGATAATAGAGAGCGTGTTCATCCTGAAACAGCAAGGTTTATATACTTATTCTTTAGTGCGAACGTTGAGAAAATGAAATAAAAATCCTGAAGCAAGGCATGCTGCAGGATTTTTGTGTGAGGGAGTTTTCTTTACATTTTTCCTACTAATGTTCTCGGCTGTTTATAAAACAAAAGAAATACAATAATAAGACTTAAAACAAAAGATGGAATCATATAAGATGAATTATAAATTAATGAATAGAGCCAGGCTGGCTGCCCTTCTACTGCTGAACCGAAGAACACCATTCCGGCAATATAATGACAAATAAAACGGGCTGCTGAACCCAGGAATACGCCTGTCAGAATGTAGATAAAAGATTTTTTTATCTGCTTCTTTTTCATATTGTCGATAACCTGCTTGGAAAACACTCCAGCCAGTCCGACAACAGTGAAAGCTAGCCCATATTCAATAATGCCCTGTACCGGGTGCAAGATATAAGCCGTACCTGTAGCCACCTGCAGTATTCCCCAGAGGAACCCGGACAATAAGCCTCCCTTTAATCCCCACCGGAAAGCAACAATAAAGACAGGAATCATTGCAAAAGATACAGACCCTCCTTGCGGCCAGAGTGTAAATCCAATTGGTAAAATATCCAGTAATAAAGCCAGTGCTGTAAAGATAGCTACTTCGACCAAAAACAATGTTTTATTTTTCAAATGTTTCTCCCCCATTTACATGAAACAATCATAATTTAATACTTTCCTAACGCACAAAAAAGTAATGCCAAGGGGAGTCTTCTTGATGGTCATGTTCTTCCAATAATCATAAAAGAACATTTTACACTCCGCTCACACATTACTTTTATATCCATCAAAAAGTCCACAATCCCTGCGCCAGCGTTAACTGACAGGTTCAAAGGGTCAGAACACAAACATGTCCACTCTCAGCCAAAGGCTCCCCTTGCAGGCTTTTTTATTCACTTTTTTGTATAAATGTAGTATAAATCACTTTTAGATAATTCGCAATAGACGTGATTACTTTTCCAGTTTCTTGGCTAGTTCTAAAAATTCCTGGACATCCTGTTTACATATTTCCATTGCATTTTCCCAGAAATCAGGTTTTGTCAGATCCACCTGCAGATGCTTTTCAGCAAGTTGTTCCACAGTCATCCGGCCGGTATCTCTTAATAATGTAATATATTTTTCTTCAAAATTACCTTCATATTCTTTCGCATATGCATAAATTCCCTGACTGAATAAATAACCGAATGTATAAGGGAAATTATAGAACGGTACATTGGTAATATGAAAATGCAGCTTGGACGCCCAAAAATGCGGGTCGTATTCAGACAAACTTTCGCAATACGCTTCTTTTTGTGCTTCTACCATAAGCTCATTCAACCGGTACGTGCTTACCATCCCCTGTTTGCGTTCTTTATAGAATTGTTTCTCGAATAAGAAGCGGGCATGGATATTCATAAAGAAAGCAATGCTGCGTGACACTTTATCTTCTAATAAGGTCAACTTTTCTTCATCTGTTTGAGCCATTTTTACCGACGCATCTGCGACAATCATTTCCGCAAACGTGGAAGCAGTTTCTGCCACATTCATGGCATAACCTTGATTTAACCCATTTACATCATTCATCACATACTGATGATAACCATGCCCTAATTCATGGGCCAGTGTCGCGATATTGGAAGGCGTTCCTGAGTAAGTCATAAAGATACGGGTCTGCTCACTGACAGGAAAGCTCGTACAGAAACCTCCAGGACGTTTCCCTGCCCGATCTTCCGCTTCAATCCAGCGTTTCTCAAATGCCATTTGTGCGAAATCCGCCATTTGCGGGCTGAAACTGCGGAATTGTTCCACAATAAAAGCCGCTCCCGCATCATAGCTCATCTTTTCTATATTTGACCGGATAGGAGCATGTACATCAAAAATGCTTAATTCGTCCAAACCCAGCAGAGAAGCTTTTTGGTGTAAGTAATTAACAAATAGCGGTTTGTGTTTTTCAATCGCTCCCCACATCGCATGCAACGTTTCTTGCTGCATCCGATTTTTCTCTAAGGGCTCTTTCAACACATTCTCCCAACCGTAATGTTTATAAGTTTGCAGCCGAAAGCCCGCCAAGTGATTTAACGTCTGTCCGAATAAAGCTTCATTCTTTTTCCATGCATCACTGATTTGGCGAAAAACATGCTCTCTTTGCGCACGATCAGCAGTGGATAATTTATTTGAGGCCTGTCCGACAGAGTAAGGCTGCACCTCTCCGTTCTCTTCTATATCGATTGTCATGTTGCCGACAACCGCTTCATACATCTGATTCCAGGCATGGTATCCATCTATTGCTAAATCGCTGATTAAAATTTCTTCGTTTTCCGACAATTGTTCACGTGCTCGTTCTCTCCTTTCAGTTAATATAAATTGCAGCGGTTTCATTGTGTCTTGTACAAGCAGCCGGTTCCACGCAGTATCTGTTATTGCTGCCAGTTTCTGATCAATTATTTTCGTAAGCGCGCTATACGCTGCTGCTATTTGAGCTCTTTTGGCAACATAGATTTCAGCTTGTTTATCTGTTACATCTTGGGCACTTAAACAACTGATATAAGCTCCCATCTCACGTACCTTTTTCGTTATCCGTTCTAAATCACATACGATCTTTTCCCAGTTTTCAACCGATCCATTCGTGTCCATACGTGTTACTTCTTCGGTCAATGTCTCAATCTCTTTGCTGATTTCATAGACAAATTGATGGAACGCTTGTGAATTACTTTCTCCCGAAAAAATAACATCTAAATCCCATGTCGACTGTAAATTCTGAATCATTCGCTTCTCCCCTTTTTTATTTATTCTATGCTCTAATATTTAGTATATCGAACTTTTCATTCAAAAGCATTAAAAAACAGCCTGTATAGAACTTCAATTCTATGACAGGCTACATTTTTTATTTCTTACTTTTTTTATCCTTCTTTTTCTCTTTTGCCATATTTACCTTTTTTCGTCTTAACCAGGCATGCAGAACGGTTACAATGGTGAATATGGCTGATACCACTTGTTCTATAAGGGTACTATCGATAAGCATTGGTGACTTACCAAATAGCACAAGAACTTGGTTCGCTGCGGCAATCATCACGGCAATTATACTAATCACAGTACCTTTGTCCACTTTTTCCCCCTCCTCTTTACAACCCTATATATTCATATTTCAAACACATGATTTTAGGAACGGCATCAACCTTTATACGTTTTATAAAATTATAATACGGGTAATATATATGTAGTTAAACTATTTTTAATTAAATATACTTGACTTCCATTGTTTATTATTTTACACTGGGTAACAGAAAGTAAGTAACTAATATTTGAGGAGGTTTCATACATGGCAAAAGTAAACTGGGATTTAGACACAGCGCATAGTGAAGTAGGTTTTTCTGTAAAGCATATGATGATTTCGAAAGCAAAAGGTACTTTCGACAATTTTGATGCAAAAATACATGCAGATGCAGAGGATTTAACAGATGCAGAAATTGAATTAACCATTGATGTAGCAAGCATCAACACACGGAATAACGATCGGGATGACCACCTTCGTTCTGCTGATTTCTTTGATGTTGAAAATTATCCAAAGATCACTTTCCAAGCAACTGATATCGAAAAATCCGGCAGCGAGTATAAAGTAACTGGTAATTTAACAATGAAAGAAACAACAAAACCTGTTACATTGGATGTTGAGTTTGAAGGCCAAAGTAAAGATCCGATGAGCGGCAATATGGTTGCAGGTTTCAGCGGTTCTACAAGCATTAATCGGAAAGAATTCGGCTTAACCTGGAATGCTTCCCTTGAAACCGGCGGCGTTCTTGTTGGAGAAGAAGTAAAAATTAACTTCGAATTGGAATTACACAAACCAGAATAATCGCGTAACTCCATTATTGAATTACAAAGCTAAAGCCCTGATTTTACGGATGTCCGTAAAATCAGGGCTTTTTTGGCTGAAACAGTGAAGCATCGTTGCTTGTATAAACAACAATGGTTAGCGCTCCTTCTTCCGCAGAGGCTTGAATAAGCACAGGATGATTATATTTATTTCGAAAAGCAAAATCAGGTCCCCACCAGCTTACCGTAGCATCTCTCCCCTTGGGGACATACGGCACTTCTCTGCTGTGTGCATAGCGTTCGGTTACTTCAATCCCTTGAAGATCGACAGCATTAAATAAGGTCGAGGACACCTGGCAAATCCCTCCGCCTATATCTTCACTGAATTCTCCTTTTACAATAACCGGAGCCGGGAGATAGCCTCTTTCCCGGGTTCGCTCTCCCACTACTTCATTAAAAGAAAAATACTCACCGGGAAAAATCACTGTATTATTAACCGCTTCAGCTGAAAGTTCAATATTGCGTGTTCTTTCCGCATTGCTTGTTCTGAACTTAGTCGTGAAACGGTTTAATTCTTTCTCTTTTATCTCTTTTAAAAGTGCTTCATTCACACGTGCCGGAATCGGCTGCTTCGGTACTAGCAGCTGTTGATTTTTACCATGATAATATACCTCACTCATTAGTGTATGAAATTGTGTAACATCCAGCACAAATCCCGGCTTTTCTTTTACCATATTTCCATCCTTGTCCATATAAGCATTTTCCGGCTCTTGATAAACTTGCTTTTGCATATACTTCGTTAGATGTTGAATATGACGCCAATCTAAAAGTGCTTCATCCATTTCAAACACATAAGCATTTAAGTCAATTGTCCAGGAGTCTTTTCGCTCATCATAAAGCTCCAACACGGCAGCATGTGCTGTTGAAGGAAATAAAAAAAAGCAAAACATAAAAGATAATAATAAATAACGCATGATGCACACCCCTTTCGCTTTAGTATGCTGGGGATGTTTTATTTCTATGCAGCGAAAAAATGCCGGGGAAGCAGCTTCCCCGGCATTTTTAAAACTTATCTAAAGTCCCTGTTATCTTCTAAATATTCACTTGCAACACGGTAACCGACGAGGGCTGTCAAAGCAAGCAAAACATAACAAAATACATTCTTCATATCTCTTACCTCCTGTGGAGTAGTTTATCAAATACGCATTTAATGATGATGTCATCCAGATTTAGAATGGACGGAATTTACCTTTTTTAAGTACTGTTTTCGCACCGCCTACTAAGAATAGGGAACGGTCATCAACTACTTTTTTCATTGCTGCAGCTGCTTTACCGCTTAGTTTTTTACCGTCAAGGACGTTTCCAATACCATCAGATAAACCAAGAGAAGCAACTGTCCCTTTATCAGAGTAAACAAAATCAGTAACTACTTCATCACGGATTAATGCAACAATATTGTCCGCAGCTTTCGCGCCTTCTTGTACTGCTAACTGACCAGTTGGAGGGAAAGGTTTGCCACTTTCCGGATCCATTGTCCAAGAGCAGTCGCCAAGTACGAAAATACTTTCTTCGCCTTCCGGACGTAAATCTAACCCAACATTTACTTTTCCTTTGAACATATCAAATCCTGATTCTGACAGAACAGGATTGCCCATTACGCCGCCAGTCCATACAATGGTTCCAGCTTTAATAAGCTCATGATCATCGCCGACAACGAAGCCTTCTTCTGTACATTCTTTGATAGCAGTGCCGATACGGAATTCCACGCCGCGATTTTCTAAAGATTGCTTCCCGTAAGCAACTAAGTCATCGTCAAACATTGGTAAAATGGACGGCATCGCTTCTACGTTAATAATTTTTGCTTTGCTTCGGTCAATATCATATTTTTTACATAACTCAGGAACCTTGTCCGCAAGTTCACCGACAAATTCAATACCTGTAAAACCGCCGCCGCCGACAACAATAGTAAGCTGTTCATCATGCTTTTCTTCGCTTGAAGAATATTGCGCGAATTGATACTCGATGTGCTCAGCGATTAAACGGCTTGAATCGATATCTGTGATAGCATAAGCATTTTCTTCCATGCCAGGAATGCCAAAGGAGTTGGATACAAATCCAAGTGCAAACACTAGATAGTCATAGGAAACTTCACTATTTTCCAATACGACACGCTTGTCCTCCCGTTTTACTTCGGTAACGTTGTCATAAATTAAACGAACCCGCTTCGGATTAACAACATCTGTCAACATAAAACGTGCCTGGTTCGGATTAATCGTTCCTGCTGCTACTTCATGCAACCATGTACTTTCATAATGATAATTATGTTTGTTGATCAGAACAATTTCCGCTTCTTCAGCAGAAAGCTGTTGTGTTAAACGTCTTGTTGCCACTAATCCAGCATAGCCGGCACCAAGCACAACTACTTTTGGTTTACTCATATTTCATCTTCCTTCCTTTCTATACTTCCATAAATAAAATGCAATGTAATTTTGAACTATCACGATTAATAGTTGCTGCATCTATTATAATATCAAATTTTGCAGTGTTAAGCTAATTTTCATCAACATTTCTTCAGAAAAATTTCCACTCTGTTAAGTGTACTTTTCCCTGTTCCACCTATTTCAAACGTTTGCCCCTTGCATTTACGAATTTAAAATGCTGCTTTTATCGCAATTAAAAAACGGCAAATAATGCGAGTGGAGGCAAATTTACCGTTTTTCATCTTTTTTATTTATTCGGAATAGATGGAAGCTGTATTTGGTTTATTTTCTTCGGAATCATCGTCTTCATGATCTTCGTCCAGCTCTTCTTCATCTTCTGTTTCGTCCTCTGCATCTTCTTTTCCTTCTTCATTATCCCCATTTTCATTATCGTCTATCGGTTCTTCTTCTGGGTACTTTATTTCGTCCTCTTGGTCGTTTTTATCTTCTTTATTTTTATCTTTATCTTCCTCACCATTTTCGTTTTCTGTTTCTTTATCTCTTTTCGAATTTTCATCTTTTGATGGCTTACGTTTACCATTTATCTTTTTCTTATCTTTTTCATTAAGAGACTCACCAGAATCTGTGGCAGTATTCTTTTTTTCAGGTTTCTTCTGTTCTACTTGTTCATCTGAAGAATTTGTTTTCTTTTGAGAGTTATCTTCATCTGTTTCTTTTCTTTCCGTATTTTCATTATCTTCTTCAGTTGTATAACCTTCCCTATGAGAAGTATGATGTGCTTCGTTTTCATTTGATTCATCCGTTTTCTTATTCGTTATTTGATAAGCGGATGTTTCCTCAGAAACAGCATTATTTCTTTCCTGCTTGTCTGGTTTCTGATCTGTATGTGTTTCCGTTTCTGTATCTGCTGCTTCTTCCGTTGTCTCTTGTGCAGAGCTATTCTCTGTTTGCACTTCTGTTTCCCTGTCTGTTTGTTGAGGCTTGTTATGATGATCTACATGAGCGGTTTGATAAATTTGTTCATTGTCTCCTAATAACCGGTCATTCCAAGAGGTCGTGAAAAGCTCGACACTTTCTCCCATTTGCCCATCACCGCTATTGTCATCATCGGTACTTACTTCCATGGAATATTCCACTGAATCATTGTCTTTATAAATGCCCATGCCAATAATGACAATACATCCTGCTAACAAAGAAATGTTAACCAGTAACAGTTTTTTTCTGCGCATATATCTTCTTCCTTTTTTTAAAATTATCATACGAATACTTGTATTTTCATGCTTCCATATAACTTTAATTATACTTTCACCTATAAAATCATCATATCCATTGTAATCTCCATGAAGGACCTTTTCAAATACTTTTCGGTTTTTTTATCTGCAAATCTTGGTCCAGCATTACCGCGTCCCGCTTTTTGACTGATGAAAAATAATTTAGGCTTGATTTTTTTTCTTCTCTCTTGTAAAGTAAACGTAATTATAAATATGTTAATTCTTATCCAGAGAGACGGAGGGACTGGCCCGCAGATGTCTCAGCAACCGGCTAATTTTAGCAAGGTGCTAATTCCAGAAGGGGTTCCCCTTTAAAGATAAGAGATGTGTGTTATGTTGATATTACACCCTTCTTATCTCTGGATAAGAAGGGTTTTTTATTCATTTAACAGAAAATACATAGGGAAATAGCACATTCACAAGCACGCTTTTCTTATGAAGGAGGAAAAAATTAATGAAAAAACTAGAAACCGCATTAGTACAATTAGGAAACAAAACAGATGAACGGACAGGAGCGATAAACTTACCAATCCATTTATCAACAGCTTACCAGCATCAGGAAATTGGTCACTCCACCGGGTACGATTATACCCGCACTAAAAATCCGACCAGATCTGTACTGGAAGATGGATTTGCGAAGTTAGAAGAGGGAGATGCCGCTTTCGCCTGCAGTTCCGGGATGGCTGCGATTCAATTAATCCTTTCCTCTTTATTCCAAGCAGGTGATCATCTCATTGCGACAAAAGATATCTACGGGGGGACGTATCGTATTTTTGACCATTACGAAAAAGCATACCATGTTTCTGTAACATATGATGAATGTCAGGATGTATTAGAAACAGAGCGGTGTATTCAAGAAAATACAAAAGCTATCTTTTTGGAAACACCTACAAATCCGTTACTACAAGAAGTTGACATTAAAAAATATGCGGAACTGGCACAAAAATATCATTTGTTCCTTATCGTTGATAATACTTTCTTAACGCCATACTTGCAGCAGCCTATTACGCTTGGTGCGGATATTGTCGTACACAGTGCAACCAAATATATTGGCGGACATAATGATGTACTAGCTGGACTTGTAGTAACCAAAACACCGGAATTATCCGAGAAAGTATTCGAAATGCATAACGCTTCCGGCGCTACTTTATCTCCGTCAGACAGCTGGCTTCTTGTCCGCGGTTTAAAAACACTTGCACTCCGTATGCAGCGTCATGAAGAAAATGCCAGGCATCTTGCTGCTTATTTAGAAGAACACCCGGCAGTCAGCCAAGTTTTTTACCCGAACAGGGGCGGTATGCTTTCATTTTGCTTAGAAGATGCAAGTCTGGTAAAGTCCTTTTTAGCTAATCTGAATATCATTGTGTTTGCTGAGAGTTTAGGCGGTGTGGAAAGCTTTATTACGTATCCTACCACCCAGACACATGCGGATATGCCGGAAGAGGAAAGAATCCAGCGGGGCATCGGTAATGACCTGCTTCGTTTCTCTGTAGGTGTGGAAGATGTAGAAGATTTAAAAGCGGATATGGAGCAAGCATTACAAGTTATTCGTAATGTATAATATATCATAACACTAATACGAAAAAAGAGACAGATAAGCTGTCTCTTTTTTCGTATCTATTTTTGGATTTAAGGTTCATGTAAGGTTGTTACCCTTTTATTAATCCTAAATCCACTTTCCACTGTGACCACTGCAGCTGTCTTGTTTTCCGAGGTAAAAATTGTCGAATGTCTTCTTCATGATAACCGACTTGAAACCTTTTTTCATCAACCAAAATCGGACTTTTCAGCAATCTTGGGTATTCGTGAATTAATTTTAGTAAGGTTTGTAAAGACAATTCCTCTACATTCAAGTTTAATTCCTTGTAAATTTTAGAACGGGTTGAAAGAATTTCATCTGTACCTTCTACCGTCATTTGTAAAATATTTTTTAGTTCTTCAATAGTTAATGGTTGATGTAGAATATTCCTTTCCTTATAAGCAATTCCATTTTTGCGAAACCATTGTCTGGCTTTTCTTGTAGATGAGCAAGATACTCCGTAAATATGCACTGTCATATTCATTCTCCTTATTGTTTGACATATTCATTACAAGAATCAAAGTGATAATCTATAAAATGAAAAACGACACGTTTTGCCTTTTCATTTCATTTTTCTATCTTACCTATTACTTTAGCACGTAAATGTGGTAAAACTATGGTACAGCCATAAAAAAAACATAAAATGAAGCTTAATTCATTGAAATATAGCGGTTTATAATCCATTACTGTTTATAAACCGACCGAAAAAACCTTCATTAACCAGTACTTGTTCCGCAAAAAATCATTTCTGTTTTTCGTTCATTATTATTGATTCGATATGTACAGGCGAAAATCCTTTTTTTCTGGTCAAATACCCTTCCTAAAAGAGCAACATATCATATAGTAAACACACAGGGGGGTGTAAAAATGAGTAAATACAATGAATTTGGAGGGGGTTTTGCCTTACTCGTAGTCCTTTTCATATTATTAATTATTGTAGGTACTTCTTATTGGGGGTACTAACAATAGGATGAAAGACAAATCTTTTCCTCCTCTTCCCTATAATTAACTAGCTTTTATGTACGGCAAGCTAAAAATAGATCGTGATGATGAACGCTTGTAAAGACAGCTTATCAATCTCTTTACAAGCATTTTTTTATATAGAAAAACAAGGCGTACAATGGAAAAAACCGTTGACGCCTTGCTGCTCCTATTTTGATGAATCTTTCTCCAATTCATCCTTCTCTTCTTTTGTTTCACTATTTTTACCTTCATCAGACATTAAATTATTCGCTGAATTTTTAAATTCCCGTAAGGTTTGTCCGGCTGCTTTTCCGATTTCCGGCAGCTTCTTAGGGCCAAAAATAATTAAAGCAAGAACAACAATCAATATTAAACCCGGAATACCTATATTAGCTGGGTTCATGGAACAACACCTCCATTCTCTTTTCATTATAAATCATTTGCTGTTATTTTTTAATGGGAAAAGGTAAAATTATAACGATTTTTCTTCTTTTTTCGAAATTTGTAGTATAAGCTGTCTCATTAAGGACGGAAATTGCTCAAATGCATTGGCAATATGCAGTCTCTCTGTCCGTTTATGTGCGTCATGACCATATGGCCCTATATTTAAAACAGGAGCGCTCAATGCACGCATAGACGAAAATGGTAATGTATACGAATCTCCCCAGACCGGCGTGTTCTCTTCGTAGACCTGCAAGTCTTTATCACTGCCCTGATAATTCACATAGCTCAAATCACAGATGCCATTTAAAAAATGACTTCTTTTGATCTCTGCTTGAAATTGCTTTTTTGCTTCTGTCTTCATAAAATCCACGCAAAATTCGACAAGCCGGTTACCGCTGGAATTAACAGCCGGGTAATAAGGCGGAGCAAATAAAACGACAATCGCCGGCGCAAGCTCTTGACAATGAATCATCAGACTATCCGTGATACGCAATGACTTCTCCCTGTCATCATACGCATCATGATAATGCACATCCTTTTTCAAATCGTCTACAAATTCTCGCCCTAATTTATTGATTGCATATTCCAGCAATTCTTTATAAGAAAACACCTTCACATGACCAATCGGATCCACCTGGTTATCCTGACATATTTTTTTATACCGTTCATTACATTGTGCGGCAGCAACCTTCGCAGTCTGTTCAAACAAAGTAAATGCTTCCTCCGCTGTTCTCTCTAATAGAAAGATATTATACAATGCAGAAGACCGGTACGGTGTCTGAGTAGAGTAGCGCAATCGCAAATCTGTCTGCTGCAGCGTAACGGGCAACGGCGCTGTTTCTTCAAGCACCGTCTCCTTGAAAATCGGATTCCACTCCATCTCTCTCGTTAAAAACGAAGAGATAAATGGCGATGTCATCCCGCTCAGTGGCTCCCCTGCGTGGGTTTCCTTTCCATAAAACAGCGCTCCTGCCAACACCTTACCAATGGTGCCGCTGTAAATATAGTGCGTATTATCTTTGGGATCATGCCGAAATGAAGGTTCGCTGTTTAAAAATAACGTATAGGTTAATTGATGCTGCTTTTGTAAATCTGTAAGTACTGGGATGGCATAACGCATCCCCGCTGAATTCACCTCTTCATCCGGAACCGTCAGTAAAAGCAGATTCACAGGCCATTTCTCTGCAGCAGCCTGTTCTATCAAGCTCATATGCATCACCAGCCCCATCTTCATATCCATTGTCCCGCGCCCGAATAAAAATTCGACTGATTCTATCTCTGTCCGAATATCCCGGGAAAAAGTGTCCTTTTGTTCCAGGTATGCTTTGGTAAGCTCCTCCGGCTGTGTTGCAAGCGGCTCCAATGAACCATACTCCTCGGTGTTTACGGTATCAAAATGGCTGATGAGGCAAATCGTCCGGGAAGCATCCGGATGCTTGTATAAAGCCGTTAACAGTTTCCGGCGTTGATCAGCCTCATGCAATGCTAAATAATCCGGATGTTCATAAAAATAATCCACATCTTGCAGTTTCGCATATAACTTTCTGGGAAACTGCTTCTCTCCTTCCGAAAGACTGATACTTTTCCAGCTGACCAGCTCATTCAAGAGCCGGCGTAAAGCTTCAGGACTGTTCCATTGCAACGCACTCATTAAAACCCCCGCCTTTCTGCCAACGTTCCTTTCCATTATATCAGCAATTGAATACGTTTACAGTATTTATTATGATTCTCAAGCTTAAAGAATTTGGCTCCCTTAACGCGACGAAAGTTTAGCCTGCACTGCAAAATATGATATGATTTAGAAAATAGAAAATAAATCAGGAGGTTATTTATGGGGAAACGAGTTCTGTTATTTCTTTTAACAAACATCTTAGTAATGACAACCATTGTCATTATCTGGTCCATTATCACGAGTATATTTGATATTGGACCAAGTTATCGTGCGGATGGAGGAATTGATTATCCTTCCCTCATGATATTTAGTATTATTGTCGGTTTTACCGGTTCCTTTATTTCTTTAGCAATGTCCCGCTGGATGGCTAAAACCATGATGAAGGTAAAAGTCATTGACCCGGACAAAGCGACCAGCCCGCAGGAACGTGCGGTTTATGAAAAAGTAGAACGCTTATCCCGTGCTGCAGGACTCACGCATACGCCAGAGGTAGGTATTTACCATTCCCAGGAAATCAATGCTTTTGCGACCGGTCCAACCAAGAAACGTTCGTTGGTTGCTGTCTCGCAAGGGTTATTGGATAATATGGATGATGATGCAGTAGAAGGTGTTATTGCACACGAAGTAGCTCACGTTTCAAACGGCGATATGGTTACTATGACGTTATTACAAGGTATTATTAATACATTTGTTGTCTTCCTGTCCCGTATTGCCGCAAGTATCGTGTCACGCATGGTGCGCTCTGAGTTGCAATGGATTGTTCATTTTGCCTGCATTATTATTTTCCAAATCCTTTTCTCTATCTTAGGCAGCCTTGTTGTCAGCGCCTATTCCAGATACCGGGAATATCATGCAGACCGAGGCGGTGCTGATTTAGCCGGAAAAGATAAAATGAGACACGCGCTTGAGTCTCTAAAACTGCATATTAACCGTGCAGAAGCAGATGACCACAGTAATGATGCAGCTATTCAAACAATGAAAATCAGTAATAAATCAAGCATGCTCAATGCTTTTTCTTCACACCCGCCATTAGATCAGCGGATTGCGAAATTAGAGCAAAGATAATGAAAAAACATCCTTCTGGAAAAGTATAAACTTCTCCTAGAAGGATGTTTTTATATTTACTTAGGAAAGAAACTTCACACATACAGCTTCCGGAACATCAATCACCTGATCCGTTTCCGTTAATTCCCCAGTCTCTCCATCTCTTTTAAACAGGACAGCGTTCCCGCTATGTTGATTCGTCGCTACTAAGAATTGTTCCGTCGGATCCAGAACAAAATCTCTTGGCCATTCACCGCCGGATGGCGTAAATGCGAGAAATGTCAATTCGCCGCTGTTCTCATCCACATGGAATGAAGTAATGCTATTATGTCCGCGATTGCCGGTATAAAGAAATTTCCCATCCGAAGTGATATGAATGGCACTTGCATCATTGGTTTCTTTAAAATCAGCAGGTTTGGCGAGAATCGTCTGCTTCTCTGTAAAAGTTCCTGTTTCGCTATTATAATCTAACACAATAACCTCTGATGTGAGCTCTGTAAGCAAGTAAGCAATCGGTTTACTCGGATGAAAAACAATATGTCTCGGACCGCTTCCCGGATTCGTATAAAACGTACTGACTTCTACTAAAGAAGTATCTTCCACCTTATATGTTACCAGACGGTCTGTTCCTAAATCCGCAACAACAACATATTTTTTATCTGGTGTAAATCCGGTAAAATGCACATGCGGTTTTTCCTGTCTTTCATGCGGACCGCTTCCTTCATGCTGTGTAAAATAACCCTGCTCTACTTCCCCATTTTCATACGTGAAATGGAGACCAATCGTTCCTTTATGGTAATTTCCTGTGACTACCATATTGTCAGCCGCTTCCACGTAGCAAGGAGGATTTCCTTCTACCAGCTGACCGTTTACAGGCTGCAATTCTCCGTTTGTTTTATCTACACGAAGCGCATTGATGCCTCCCATGTCCCCTTCCTGGGCAACAGCATATAGATTGTCTTGATTTTCATTAAAGTTTATATAAGTCGGGTTTCCAAGTACTGCAGCTACCTCTGCAGCCGATAACTGTTCCGTTTCCGTATCTAAGGTAAAACGGTAAACTCCCTGGCTTGTCTTTCTAGTGTACGTTCCTGCATAACCAAAATATTTACTCATCTGCATGCATCCTTCCATCATAAATATTCCTATGTGATTTATTGTACCATTTTCTTTCAAACGGTTACATCTAAAAGGACTATCTGTCATTTTTTCATAAAAAAGAGCCGGAGTTTCCCCCGACCCTGTTTTCATTCTTATTACTGCTCTTTCAACCGCCTCACTGTTTCATCGAACTCTGCTTCAATGTCTTTGTTTGGTTTATACGTTTTCAGACTGATCAGAATGATGACAAGCATGTTTAGCACAAAGCCTGGAACAATTTCATACAGATAGTCGGCCAGTGGAGAATAGCCCCATGCGAAAACAACAACCGCACCAACGATCATTCCCCACAGCGCACCGATTCCTGTTGTTTTTCTCCAGAACAGAGACAGCAGCACCACCGGACCGAATGCTGCACCGAAACCTGCCCAAGCGAAAGAGACAAGTCCCAGAATCGTATCATTTTGCTGCCAGGCGAAAACCAAGGCAACCAGGGAAACAACCAAAACAGCGATTCTCCCTAAATGCACGTAGGTTTTGTCTTTCGCATTTGCGTTAAATATCGCTTTGAAAATATCTTCCACCAGTGCGGAAGAAGTGACTAAAAGCTGCGAAGATACGGTACTCATAATGGCCGCTAGCACGGCAGCCAATAATAACCCAGCTATAAACGGATGAAATAAGTATTGCCCTAAAACAATGAATATTGCTTCCGGGTCAGCAAGTGTCAGCTCTGGATTTGCTTGGAAGAAGGCAAATCCGGAAATCGCTGTAGCAGCCGCGCCAATTAACGCAATAACCATCCAGCCAATACCAATACGACGGGCAGCGGAAGCTTCTTTCGCTGATTTCAGCGCCATAAAACGGACGATAATATGCGGCTGTCCAAAATAGCCCAGCCCCCAGGCTAAAGAGGAAATAATCCCGGTGGCTGAGGCAGCGGCAAAAAAGCTTAAAATATCCGGATTCGTATCCTGAACAATGGTTATCGTATCGCCAAAACCGCCCAAAGAAACAATAGCCAGCGCCGGCACAAGTATAAGTGCTAAAAACATCATGGTACCTTGCACCACATCTGTAATACTAACAGCTAAAAAACCGCCTACAAAGGTATATACAATCGTTACCGCTGCTACCGTAAGCAAACCAGTATGATAATCCACTCCAAATGCACTCTGGAAAAAGACACCGCCTGCTACCATTCCGGAAGAAACATAAAAAGTAAAATAAACTAAAATAACAATACCGGATACAATACGCAGAACTTTGGTATTATTTTTAAAGCGATTATCCAAATAACTGGGAATCGTAATCGAATTATTCGAAACCTCCGTATACGTCCGAAGCCGCGGAGCAACAATCAGCCAGTTCAGCCAGGCGCCGGTAGCCAAACCAATTGCCATCCAGCCTTCAGCAAGACCGGATACATAAATCGCGCCCGGAAGTCCCATCAGCAGCCACTGGGACATATCTGACGCACCTGCACTCAATGCGGATGTGACCGGGCCTAAACTTCTGCCGCCCAGCATGTAGTCATCTAAATTGGATGTTTTGCGATAAGAATAAAGCCCAATAATAATCATGGCTAAAAAATATAAAATAATCGCAATGATTTGATAAGTTGTTTCTGACATCCTTCCCTCTCCTCTGTCCATGTAAAAATGTGTTTGAAAGAAAACGCGGCGTTTTAATAGATTTACTCATCTTATAGAAAGTTGAAAAAAGGCTGTATTTGAAACACCTCTTGCGTGTCAACAGCCTAATTATTTATACTGTTTTTGATGCTTTCTTTTTCTTTCTTCCCAGACAAACGAGCAAAGTTAACGCTGCAGCCCCTGCGATTAGCGGTTGCTTCTTCACCTTATTATCTTCCGTATAAAAAACGTCTTTTACCAGAAGATTGATGTTTTGCGGTCTTTCTGCCAATCGGCGCATAAAATAACCGAACCAATCTTCTCCAAAAGGAATATACGTACAGAAGCGGTAGCCTTCTTTGATTAATTGTCGCTGCATATCCACCCGAAAACCAAATAGCATTTGAAATTCAAATGTCTCTTTTGAAATATGATGTTCATCTGCAAACTTCTTCAGCTCTTCAATAATATGGTGATCATGGGTTGCAATCGAAGTAAACGCTTTTCCTAGCAGCCGTTTTTTAGCTATTCGCAAGAAATTTTCATCAATATCTTTCTTAGAAGCATATGCTACTGCTTGATCTTCTTTATAAGCTCCTTTTACAATACGCAGCCGTACGTCTTCTAATTCATCCAAATCTCTCTCCACGTCATATAAATAAGTTTGAATAACAGTTCCGACATGGGAATATTTTTTGCGGAGCTGTTTCAAAATCGCCAGCGTTTTCTCATAATGCATATACTTTTCCATATCAATGTTCACAAAAATGCCATATTTGTCAGCCACTTCTACAATCTGTTCCACATTTTGAATGCAGAAGGATTCCTCAATGTCTAACCCTAATTGAGTCAACTTGATCGAAACATGGCAGTCTAATTGTTGCTCATGGATTTGATGGAGCATATGCGTAATTTTCGCTTTTGCATACGCTGCTTCTGCTCTATCCATAACAAACTCGCCGAGATGGTCCATTGTACAAGATATCTGTTTTTCGTTCAACTCCCTCACAACAGGAATAATCGCATCAAAATCCGTCCCGGCTACGAAGCGGTCTGCCCCAAAACGGGTGCCAAATTTTTTTGCGCTTTTATTTAAAATGGTACTATTGGAAAGCCCTATAAAGAAATCTCTTGTTAAACTCGTCATCATCCATTCCCCCTTTTCCGTCAAAAAAACGCTTTCATTTATAAATATATTAAAAATTTCCTGTGAACAGAAAATCTATTTCTGTTCACAGGTAAACCTGAGTCATTAAAATTGTTCTGTTACATTTTTCGCCTCTAAAAAGTGCTGCAGGTAATCCGGCCCTCCTGCTTTGGAATCTGTTCCGGACATCTTGAAGCCGCCAAACGGCTGATAACCGACAATCGCTGCTGTACAACCGCGGTTAAAATACAAGTTACCAACATGGAAATCTTCCCGTGCCCGCTCTAAACGGGTACGATCGGTAGAAATGACAGCGCCGGTCAGACCGTATTCTGTGTTGTTCGCAATCTCCAATAATTCATCAAAATCTTTTGCTTTTGCAAAGGCAACCACAGGTCCGAAAATTTCTTCCTGCATCAGACGTGCTTTGGGATCAAGATCTTTGAAAATAGTCGGATAAACATAGAACCCTTCCGAATCATCTGTTTCCCCTCCAAAAGCCAGCTCTCCTTCTTCTTTACCAATTTCTATATAGTTTTTTATTTTATCAAATTGCGCCTGATTAATAACGGAAGCCATATATACATTTTCTTCCGATGGATTGCCGACAGTTAACGTCTTGGCAATATCGATAGATTTTTCAATGACTTCATCATATACATCCTCATGAACTATTGCTCTGGAACATGCAGAACACTTTTGACCGGAGAAACCAAATGCCGAATGAACAATGGATTCTGCAGCCAAGTCTAAATCTGCTGTTTCATCTACAATGATGGTATCTTTTCCGCCCATTTCAGCAATCACACGCTTCAGATGCTGCTGCCCTTCCTGAATTTTTGCAGCACGTTCAAAAATACGGACACCCGTTGCTCTCGACCCAGTAAAGTTGATATAGTGCGTATCCTTATGGTCAACAAGATAATCGCCGATTTCTTTCGGATCCCCCGGAACAAAATGTAAGACCCCTTTTGGAAGACCTGCTGCTTCAAATGCTTCTACCAATTTATAGGCAATCACCGGCGTGTTTTCAGAAGGCTTTAATAAGACAGGATTTCCAGCAACAAGCGGTGCTGCAACTGTTCCACACACAATCGCAAACGCAAAATTCCATGGCGGAATAGCAACGCCGGGACCCATCGCTTTATAAAAATAGGTATTACTCTCTGTAAAACGATCTTCCACATGTTTTCCTTTGTCCAGTTCCAGCATCTGACGGCCATAGTATTCTAAAAAGTCAATTCCTTCTGCGATATCTGCATCTGCCTGATTCCACGGCTTGCCGGCATCTTGAACCAGCCATGCGGAATATTCATGCTTCCGGCGACGGACATAAGCTGCAGCGCGGAACAAAACATGCGCACGGTCTGCTGCCGGTACTTTTCTCCATGTTTCAAAAGCATCTACAGCTGCCTTAAAAGCCTGCTCTACATGTTCTTTTGTAGCTTTGGATACGTTCCCGACCACTTCTTCTTTCTTAGCCGAGTTAATCGCAATTAATTTATCCTCTGTATATATTTTTTCTCCATTAATAACAAGCGGATAGTCTCTGCCTAATTCCCCGCGGACAGAACGTAAAGCTGCCTCGAATGCTTTCTTATTTTCCTCTTTCTTAAAATCTGTAAAGGGCTCATGTTTAAATGGTAATACCATGTAAAATACCTCCTAATAAATAATGTCATTCTGTTTCTTACCAAATAACATGCAAAAAATATGCCAATTTTAAAATCACAGATTAAAAAGCGCTGCAAAACCTTGCAAACAATGACAGCGATTTCATTTTTTTAAAATTTCAGTTGCTTTTATGTCTCTATTACATTTACAATAGTGTTAAGAAAATTTACACATACTGTATAGTCAGTTTACAATTTACTTTACACTTTGAGGTGAGCGTATGAATGAAACCTATTTCTTTGAAGAATTACTGCAATCTGAAGATGACGCCATTACTATTGTTGACAAGGATCAAAAGGTAATCTATTGGAATAACGCCGCCGAACAAATCTATCAAATTGCCAAAGAGCAAATTATTAACCAGCCTATTACCGACTTTTTTTCACATGATGACTTGATGATCATGAAAGTGCTGAACACGATAAAACCTGTCAAAAATGCCTATCACCGACCAAGAAAAGACAAGCATGTTGTCGTCAATTCCTCTCCTGTTTTTAATCAGGAAAATCAATTAATCGGTGTCCTTTCCATCGAACGTGATATTACACACATTGTCAAACTGAATGACAATCTGGAAAGTACTTCGCAAGAACTGCAGGAATTAAAGCAACAAATGACTCCCGCCTCTTCTGACTCGCCTTTTGCCAAGTTAAAGGGGGACAGCCGGGCGCTTCACCAGATGATTCGGATGGCCAATAAAACCGCTGCAACAGATGCGACTACATTAATTCTTGGGGAAAGCGGTACTGGTAAAGAAGTATGCGCTCGTGCGATTCATGATGCCAGTAACAGAAAAAACGCCCCTTTTATCCCAGTCAATTGCGGCGCTATCCCGCAAGCATTGTTTGAAAGCGAATTATTCGGCTACGAGAGCGGTTCCTTTACGGGTGCTGAAAAAGGTGGAAAAGCAGGGAAAATCGAAATGGCGGATGGCGGAACTGTATTTTTGGATGAAGTCGGGGAACTTCCATTAGATATGCAAGTAAAACTGCTGCGTGTTCTGCAGGAAAATCGCATTTATCGTATCGGCGACTCTGGTGGAAAACAAATTAATGTCCGATTTATCGCTGCAACTAACCAGGATTTAGAGAAATTAATGCAAGAGAATCATTTTCGATCGGATTTATTTTACCGGTTGAATGTCATCCAACTAACAATGCCCCCTCTCCGTGAAAGAAAAAAGGATATCGACATACTCGCACAAACATTTTTAGAACAATTTGCTGTAAAATACCAGTCTTCTGCCCCAGCCATACCTGCAGAAACAATGGACGTATTACGAGCATATCACTGGCCGGGAAATATACGAGAAATCAGAAATCTGATGGAAAGAATCATTATTTTGCATGAAGGCACTACTCTGACAAAGCAGGATGTCTGGAGTTTTCTCCCGGTTTCCTTTTCCAATCCAGTTTTCGCACATACAGAAACCCCGCCGCCGGAAAAAGAAAATATCGAAAAAATATCGATTGAACAAGCCCTGGAACAGTGTCACGGTAACAAGACAAAAGCAGCAAAACAACTCGGAATATCCCGCGTGACACTATATCAAAGAATCAAGAAATATCATCTTGATTACTAGTGTTAAAAGCTGTGTCGAAATATGTAACTTTCATTCTAGTTTTGTCGAATGTATTTCATTTTTTTTCACCTTTTGCGATAATTCTTTTGGTACTTTAATAAATCGTTTTATTGTATGACTAATCACAGCCAAATATTACTAGGAAAGGTGCATCGTAAATGATATGAAGTATGAAAGAAATACGGATATGTATAACAGGGAAACCATTGTACTGTCTATTGTTCAAAAGCGAAGTGAAATGTTACAACAAGCACAAAAAAATGGTTTGGGAGCCAAGGAAACCGTAAATTGCAGCCAAGAACTGGATCAGCTGATGAATCAGCTCGTTCTTTTAGATAAATGACATAAGAAAACAAAAGGCTCTTTTCATAAAAGGGTCTTTTGTTTATTATATTAGTAAAGTATCCATTAAAAAGTGAAACCAAATAAAAAAGTAAAACGTACATAGTAGTATTGAAAAGCGCAAGGGAGGGTACATATTGACATTATTTGGTTACGCTATCCAAGATTTATATTTATGGATATTGATTATAGCAGCCATCTTGACCGTTGTTGTTCTTTTGTTTGGAGACTTATTGGATGGTATTTTTGAATCCATTCCTTTCCTCCACCCAGTACTTATTCTTTCTTTTTTCATTTTTTTATCCGCCATGGGATATATTCTCGAATGGTTTATGAATTGGTCCAGCCTGGCCATTCTTATCATTTCTTCTATTTTAAGTATTATTTTTGTCACGCTCCTGCATATATTTGTTCTCGTCCCCATCCGATCCGCTGAACAATCCCTGGGATATTCAGAGGAAGCTTTAATCGGCAGTGTAGGGACTGCGATTGTTTCCATTCCTGTGGATGGATACGGAGAAGTCATGGTGCAATGGAAAAGCGGCGTTATTTCAAAACCGGCTGTCGGTTTCGATAATGAAGCAATTTCTCAAAATGAGCGCGTACTAATTATCGACATTCAAGACGGGGTTTTTTATGTCAGCCCTTATGAATCATTAGATTAGCTGATCACAGATTGGCTTTTCATATATATGAAACTTCTTTTCTCTTTTTAATAGAGAGATTGCAAGTGGATGTATTCAGGTTGTTATCTTCTGACCCGCAGATAATAGCAGCCTGAAAAATAAATAAGTCAGGAGGAAAATTATGCCAGAAATTTGGATTGTTATTATTGTAGCAGCTGCGCTTCTATTGGCATTAGTCGGTTTATTTGTGACAAAGTATCGCACAGCCGGACCAGATGAAGCGCTTATTGTTACAGGAAGTTATTTGGGTGGCAAGAATGTCCATGTGGATGAAGCCGGCAATAAAATTAAAATTATTCGCGGCGGCGGAGCGTTTGTCGTTCCCGTCTTTCAACAGGGAGAACCACTCAGTCTATTATCCAGTAAATTGGAAGTCACTACGCCAGAGGTGTACACAGAACAAGGAGTTCCTGTTTTAGCAGATGGTACAGCAATTATAAAAATAGGTGGTTCGATCGGCGAAATTGCTACAGCAGCAGAACAATTCCTTGGAAAATCCAAAAACGACCGGGAACTGGAAGCAAAAGAAGTATTAGAAGGTCATTTACGTTCTATCCTTGGTTCCATGACGGTGGAAGAAATCTATAAAAACCGTGATAAGTTCTCTCAAGAAGTGCAGCGGGTAGCTTCTAACGACTTGGCGAAAATGGGATTAGTTATCGTATCTTTCACTATTAAAGATGTCAGAGATTCCAATGGATACTTAGAATCACTTGGACGACCGCGGATTGCTCAAGTGAAACGCGATGCAGATATCGCTACCGCAGAAGCTGAAAAAGAAACAAGAATTAAACGTGCGGAAGCGGCCAAAGATGCCAAACGTGCCGAGTTAGAACGGGCAACAGAAATTGCCGAGTCCGAAAAAGACAATCAATTAAAAACGTCCGATTACCGCCGTGAACAAGATACGGCAAAAGCACGCGCAGACCAGGCTTATGATTTTGAAACAGCCCGCTCTAAACAGGAAGTAACCGAGCAGGAAATGCAAATTCAAATTATCGAGCGTCAGAAACAAATCGAATTGGAAGAAAAAGAAATCCTGCGCCGGGAAAGACAATATGATTCCGAAGTGAAGAAAAAAGCCGATGCGGACAGATACTCCGTGGAACAATCTGCCGTTGCTGAGAAAACCAGAGAAATGAATACAGCGGATGCGAATCAATATCGTATCGAAACAGCGGCCAAAGCAGAAGCGGAGAAAGTGCGTGTGGACGGTCTCGCCAAAGCAGATGCCGAACGTGCACAAGGGGAATCCGAAGCAGAAGTTATCCGCTTGAAAGGTCTTGCAGAAGCGGAAGCGAAAGAAAAAGTTGCGCAAGCCTTTGAACAATATGGTGACGCCGCTATTCTTGATATGGTTATCAAAATGCTTCCGGATTATGCCAAAGAAGTGGCAAGCCCGCTCTCCAATATTGATAAGATTACGGTTGTCGATACAGGCAGCAACGATGCAAACGGCGGAGCGAATAAAGTCTCCGGCTATGCGACCAATTTAATCAGTACATTGCAGGAAAACTTAAAGGAAACTTCTGGCATCGATATTCAGCAATTACTGGCTGGTGCGTCGAAAGGAAATGTGAATCGGGAAAATAATCAAGAGTCTGTATCAGCAGCAATTTCAGAAACCGCTGCAGCGAATGCAAAGCAGGAAAACACGGATAGCTGATATAATAGAAATATAGAGTGAGTGAAAGAGGTGTTTATTTGAAAAGCGAACCTGGGAAGTTGAAAAAACATGGTCTGATTAGTTATATTTCTCTTATCATAGGCATTGTTTGCTTTTTTATTGTTTTCGTAACACCAACCAGAATTGCTAATATTGGCTATTTGGCGGGAGATTATATCACCTTTTTCTTGACAGCTGCCGGTATCGTTTTATCCATTATCGGTATCTTCAAGAAAACAGAGAAAAAGATTATTCCGGTAATAGCTTTGATTCTTTCCTCTTCTTTATTTATATTCTGGTTAATCGTGATTTTCTTATTGATTACTGGTCAAATGGACTTTGCTCCATAATACATTCCTTTTTGTACAATGTATTAGCACTGCATCATAAATAGTGTGTTTTTATTATCAACAACAAAAAAGATTTTCTCTCCAATCAGAGAAAATCTTTTTTGTATAGTTAATCATCTTTAGCGCTATTCAGCTGGTGGTTTTTGATCCTTGTTTAAAAATAGAACCAGCGTTATATTCATTTTATACATTTCCTGGCCGGCTATTTGAAGGATGCTTAAATATGTACCTTATCCCCTTCCCTCTCATCTTTTCGTCCGAATAACGGGGCAATACATGCATGTGCGCATGCATAATATGCTGTCCTGCAATTTCTCCGCTGTTCCAGCCAATATTATATCCAGAAGGTTCATGCTTTTCATCAATCAAATATTTCACTTTCTGCAAAAGATCTTTTATTGCCAACCATTCTTCATCTGTTAAATCAAATGGGGAAACGCGATGTGCTTTGGTTACAATCACCCCTGCGCCTTCAAGTACATTTCCTAAATGCTGTGCTTCCTCTAATTGTAAACATATTGCTTTTTCATTTTCTAAAATAATCTGCTGATTTTCCACTAGATACGGATAACAAAACGGACATTCAGATAGATGCATTATTAACCCCCCATCTCTTCGTTTAACTGTTCTTCACTTAACGAACCATACAGAAGTACTTCTTGATGTTCCCTTTGCTTTACCGGCATTCTTCCGTCAAACCCGATCAATAAAACAGGTCAGCACTTTTGCTTCCTGATCATTCACCGGAAGAAATAAATGCTCCTTAGAGCCTGCGAAATAGGCACTGTCTCCTGTTTGAAGCAGCTGCTTCTTCCCATCATATAATAACTCAATCTCCCCTTCCAGCACGTAGATAAATTCATCTTGCGTATGTGTATACGTTTTTTCATCCCGCAGATTCAACGATTTAGGGGTAACATGCACAATCGTCGGCTCAATCCCGCTATATTTAGAGCGATTCGCCAATACCTCGTAGGAGTAGCCCATGCTTTCATCGCCTACTTTTTGCGGACGATTGCTTTGCTTCTGAATGACAATATCCTGCTCTTCTTTATCATCCAATACCCATGACAATTGTATATGCAGTGCATCACAGATCCGGGATAAGGTAGCAATTGCGGAAGCCGTCTGTCCATTTTCTATTTTGGAAAGAAGACTCTTGGAAATGTTGGAAGCATCTGCAATTTCCTGCTGTGTTTTATTTTCTCTTCGTCTGGCATATTTAATTTTTTCGCCAATTTTATGTAATTCGATGCCGCTCATTCCTTCCTCTGCCAAAGGTTTATTTCAATAGGATGTTAGTATATTTTATCATAATCCAGTTGAACCAATGCAGTCAATCTAACTTTTCAAAAACAGTGCTCCCCTGCTTCATGCTAAAAAGCCCTGTCTCCCGCTTGTCTGACAAGGCTTTTCCAGCAGTTTCCGCTATATCAAGCATTTTTTAAATAAGCTACAGACCGGCTGGGCAATGTTGTCCCGAGTTTGTTTTGAATATAGATACTTGCTTCTTGAATACGTTTTTCACTGATTCCTGTTTCAATTCCCAGACCATTTAATAAATATAGCACATCATTTGTCGCCACATTTCCTGCTGCTCCCGGTGCATATGGACAGCCGCCCAAACCGCCGACCGTGCTGTCAAATCGGGTAATGCCCATGTGAAGCGACGTCATGATATTCGCTATGGCCATTCCCCGTGTATCATGAAAATGTAAAATCAATTTATCCTTTGAAAAATAAGAAGCGAGTCCTTCCAATAATGCCTCCACTTGTGACGGTACTGCTGTCCCGATTGTATCACCGAGGGAGAGATAATCCACCCCGCTCGCAATTAACTGATCACATACACGCAGCACGTCCTCCACCGCAATCCGTCCTTCATAAGGACAATCAAATACCGTGGAAACATAACCTGTTACCTCTTTCCCGGCATGTTTGGCTTCTTGAATGACCTCCGACAATACCGGGTATGTTTCATCAATGCTTTTATTTATATTTTTAAGATTATGCGTCTCACTAGCCGACATAAATACAGAAGCACCGTCAATACCAGCTTCCAAGGCATGCTCCAGCCCTTTCATATTCGGAACTAAAGCAGAGTATGTGACTCCTTCTTTACGACGGATCCGTCTGCCTACCTCCCTTGCATCCTTTAATGCGGGGATCATTTTCGGATGAACAAAAGAAGAATATTCAATCTCCCGGAAACCTGTTTCAGAAAGCATATTAATCCACGCAACCTTGTCATCGGTAGAAATCCATTGCGATTCATTCTGCAATCCGTCTCTTGGCCCGACTTCCTTTAAATAAACATGACTCGGCAATCCACCCATGCATATCCCTCCTTATTTGAATGCGTTTTCATTTTCAAATTATGAAAATAAACGTTAAACGTTCGTTTCCTATCAAATCGAAAAGTCCAACTATCACATATTGAAGCAAATAATGAATCCAAACCTGCTCTTACCCGCTTTCCTTTTTTCATTCACTTCAGTTTCCTTTTATTCAACTTTGTTGAATCAAGTATATAACAAAATTTCTGAAAAAGTCAATCTGTCTGCTGTAATATAGAAAGAATTTTGATAAGATAGAAAGATAGTCTTGTAGATTAGAATACCTTTACTACGGACTGCTAGCAGTCTGATACAAGCTTTTCTTTACATACACATATATACGAACATGCAGATAAGGAGACTTACCATGATAACTATTTATACGAATGGTGTGATACATACATTTCAAGCTTCTCAGCCAATTGTAGAGGCCGTTGTCATTAAAGACGGACGCTTTATCGATATGGGTTCGACCAGACAAATGCTTGCATTTTGGCGTGCAAAAAGCGATATCGTCATTGACCTTGGCGGCAAAACAGCGACTCCCGGACTAACGGATACGCATCTCCACCTTTCTTTGCAGGCGATGAAGGTGATTGATTTGGATGTGACGGGCGTAACCAGGAAAGCAGATTTTTTACATAACATAAAAAAGCATGGCGAAACATTGGAAAAAGGAGAATGGCTGCTTGGTGCCGGATGGGACGAAAATCTGTTTACAGATGGCGGACTCCCGACAAAAGAGGAGCTCGATGCAGTCGCCCCGCACCATCCGCTTTTTATTACCAGAATATGCGAGCATGCTGCCGTGGTTAATTCCAAAGCGCTCGAAGAAATTCATTATTCCAGCACGATGCCTCTGCCGGATGGCGGCGATATTGTAACAGATGCAAACGGCAGCCCGACCGGTCTTGTCCTGGAGTCTGCATCTGCATTATTTAAAGCGCAAATTCCTGAGAAATCATATCAGACCTGGAAAAAGGCGCTTCGCCAAACCATAACCTCAGCTATCAGTTACGGATTAACCAGCGTACATTCTAATGATCCGGCATACTTGGGCGGACTACAGCAAACCTACCAGCTCTATCATGCATTATTAAATGAAGAAAACATGGGGCTGCGCACGAATTTATTGATTGATTATCCATTTCTGGAAGACTTACACGCGGAAGGAATGTATGCCGGCTATGGCAATGACACCCTGCAGATTGGAGCAGTGAAAATATTTGCCGACGGTGCATTTGGCAGAAGAACCGCTTTGTTAAAAGAAGCATACGCTGACCAGCCGGGACAATATGGAGAAGCGTTACTCACGCAGGATACGCTGTATGCGGTTGTCAAACGCGCCCGTGAACTGTCCATGCCCGTTGCTGTCCATGCGATTGGCGACCAGGCACTGGAAAACGTCCTTGATATTCTGGATCAATTTCCACAAGCGGCTTATAGAGACCGGCTGATTCATGCACAGGTTGTCAATCAAGAATTGGTCAAACGCCTTGCTGACCCTGGCCGCATCGTTGATATCCAGCCCCGCTTCCTTGCCAGCGATTACCCTTGGGTCACCGACCGCCTCGGGAGCGCACGCATGCCTGATGCTTATGCCTGGAAAACCATGCTTGATGCCGGCGTTATCTGCGGCGGCGGTTCAGATGCGCCTGTAGAGCCATTAAATCCGTTGCTCGGCATTCATGCTGCCGTTACACGAAAAGCTCCAGGAGAATCGCATAACGGCTGGTATCCGGAACAAAAATTAAGCATGCAGGAAGCCTTTTATCTATTTACCAAATATGCTGCTTATACAACGAACGAAGAAAAGGTAAAAGGAACGATTTCACGAGGAAAACTTGCAGATATGACCGTTTACTCTGCTGATCCATTTCAGATGAAGAATGCGGATGAATTGCTGGATACCAGCGTTGAACTGACGATTATTAATGGAGAAGTGAGGTATCGAAAAGAGTAGATGTTTCTTGGATAGCCGGTTTATGCAGGAAATTCTACTTGGAGAATATAATGTGGGTCTTTTGAGATAGGGCGCTGATTAGATTTTTATTCTCACAAGAACTTATGTATGTTTGTAGTGTGATTAACTTCTTTCTCACGTTTATTGATGCTCGAAGCCATTTGGCATCTAAAATAATTATGTTTTTACATTATATAATCCTGAATTATTCATACCTGCAGATTAAAGAATCAAATTAAAATTTTTGGTTCATGATTTCCTATTTTTAAGCGAGAAAAGCTAAAAAATTCGTAGACAGCTGAAGGTAAATGGTATTTCTAAGAA
>NZ_JBHTKK010000021.1:0-80650 GCF_042675985.1 Oceanobacillus locisalsi | reverse complement strand
TCAAGTTACATAATGGATTGTCTGGTAACGACGGCGAAGAGGTCACACCTGTTCCCATGCCGAACACAGAAGTTAAGTTCTTCAGCGCCGATGGTAGTCGGGGGCTTCCCCCTGCGAGAGTAGGACGTTGCCAGGCATACAAAAAAGAGTGAAGCATAATGCTTTGCTCTTTTTGCTTTTTGATAATATAATTTTCGACGTTAGTGAGCATATTCGCTGACGTCTTTTTTTATACAATGGCATCAAAATAACCATTTCAATAGCACGTAAGTCGTATAAAAACGAAAGATTATGTTATTTTATCAGAAATATATTGTACCTTTTCTAATTTATATGCAAATAGTTGCTTATTCATAAAAAAGAGATGATAATTTAAATATATGAATAAACTGATAATAAAGGGGGTACTTCATTCAATAGGAGTTTTGATGGTTGAAACGCTGAGGTGCGCTTATTTGGCTTATTATGGCCCGAGCAGCAAACCAATTCGTTACTGACTGAAACTGAACCGGACTTCTGCTTAGAATGTTCCATGTCCCTCTATTCTCGAAGGAGAGCTTTACAGTCGGTTACACGATGATAAATAGCGGGGAAAGGAGGAAGTCAGATTGCAACAATTCATCGGAGACGATTTTTTAGTTATCTTAGGACGATTATTTATTGCTTTAATTTTATCCGGTTTAATTGGTTTTGAACGGGAAATTAATAATCATTCAGCCGGGTTTCGTACGCATATACTAGTAGGGGTAGGGTCCTGTTTGATGATGATTTTATCGTTCTTTGGTTTTATTCATTTTATACATCAATATGATAACGTTCAATTTGATCCTGCCCGTATCCCATCCTATGTAATCAGTGGTATCGGTTTTCTGGGAGCTGGTACAATCATTGTTTATGGAGGAGCTATCAAAGGATTAACAACCGCTGCTTCTATATGGGCTGTAGCAGGCATCGGATTAGTGGTTGGAGCTGGGATGTATAGTGCTGCTATTGTAACGACACTTATTATTTTAGTCAGTTTAATTTTTTTAAATCAAATGGAGTATTTCTTCCCGCGGTTTAGGTCCAGTAATTTTATCGAAATTATTGCCTCAGAGGAGTTTGAAATACATGAAGCAGTAAAATCAATTGAAGAAAAGAATTTCAGCATTAAACAAGTAGAAATAAAACAGGTAGAAGGAAAACAGCGCAGAATCCATATATGGACAAATATGAAAAAGGATAATAATTTAATTTATTTATTTGATGATATATCGAAGCTGCAAGGTGTGATAAATATAACAAAGCGAAATTAACTTTTAAAAGGTATTCTAACAATAATAAACATTTATATGGAAAAATCATAGCGGTTCGGGCTGTTATGTGTACTTAAAGAACATCTGCTTAAATATTTTCATAGATTTTCTATTATTTAGTTTTGATTTTAGCTTGTTTGTCAAAAATAGAAGTATCATCCATTTGCAACTGAAGAAATTTATATTATAATAAAACCATAGTCAAAGTTAGTCAAAGTCAAAAGAAATAATTTATTAAATAAATTATTTGATTTGAGGTGCGAAGGATGAGTAATATTTCAGATATCATTGAACAATATTTGAAAAAAGTATTACAGGCAGAGGAACAACAAGCGATTGAGATTAAAAGAAGTGAAATTGCAGATCAGTTTCAATGTGTTCCCTCACAAATAAATTATGTTATTAATACGCGATTTACAATGGAGAAGGGATATATCGTCGAAAGCAAGCGCGGCGGTGGAGGATATATTCGTATTATGCGTGTTCGTCATCAGGATAAATCGGAATTAATCGATGAAATTATTTATTTAATTGGCGATTCGATTCCTCAACGTGCTGCAGTAGATATTTTAGACCGCCTGTTAGAGGAGGAATTGCTGACAGAACGTGAAGCAAAGTTAATATTAGCAAGTATTGACCGAACAACGTTGGCTTTTCAGTTACCGCTTAGAGATGAGATACGGGCACGTATTCTTAAATCTGCATTAACGACACTCAAGTATTTGAACGATTAATGACTTAAAAAGGGGGGATTGCATGGAATGCCAGGAATGCCATGAAAGAAAGGCAACATTGCATTTTAAGCATATTGTAAATGGTCAAGAGACAAAAGTAAGCCTTTGTGAAATATGTGCAAAGAAAAAAGGATATCTGACCTATCCGGAAGAAGGCTACTCTTTAAATGATCTGTTAGCAGGACTGTTTCAAAAAGATGGATTACATTTAAATGCTGCAGGCACAGCCAATACGAACCAGCCTAAACAGCCTCCGGATTTAAAATGCCCATCTTGTGGCAGAACGTTCAGTGAATTTAAAGAGGCCGGGAAATTTGGTTGTGCAGATTGTTATGCTTCTTTTGGTTCTAAAGTAGAACCAATTTTACGACGCGTACACGCTGGAAATACCAAGCATACTGGAAGGATTCCAAAACGGGCAGGAAAGTATATCAAGCAAAAACAATTAATATCCTCTCATAAAACGGAATTAAAACAACTGATTGAAGAGGAAGAGTTTGAAAAGGCAGCAGTTTTGCGTGACAAAATCAGGGAATTGGAAAAAGCGAACCAACAAAATAAGGAAGCGGGTGATAACACGTGACATTAGAATCATTTATCAATGAAGCGGTCAGCCCGTGGATGCTGGAGGACGGTCCGGATAAAGATATTGTCATGAGCAGCCGTGTCCGTCTTGCCCGCAATTTTGCAAATAAATTGTATCCGACATCCGGCAGTACAGAAGCACTGGAAGATGTGTTGCAATTTATAAAGGAAAATTATGTGGAACAAGACGAGTCAAAACAGGATTCTCTTTCTTTCATACCAATGAAGCAGTTAAATATGATTGAAAAACATGTTTTGGTGGAAAAACACTTAGTAAGTCCACATTTAATTAAACATAGTGATTATGCAGCTGTGTTATTATCGGAAAATGAACAGACTTCTATTATGGTGAACGAAGAAGATCATTTGCGCATGCAGGTCTATTATCCGGGACTTCAATTAAGAAACGCTCTGGAGAAAGCTTATTATCTGGATGATTGGATGGAGGAAGAAGCTGACTATGCATTTGATGAAACAAAAGGATATCTCACCAGCTGTCCTACCAATATTGGAACCGGTATGAGAGCTTCCATTATGATGCATTTACCTGCTCTTGTACTTACAAAACAAATGAACCGTCTTATCCCTGCGATTAACCAATTAGGTTTGGTTGTCAGAGGGATATACGGAGAAGGCAGTGAGGCAAGAGGTAATATATTTCAAATATCGAACCAGATTACACTGGGCAAGTCGGAAGAAGATATTGTGGAAGACTTGGAAAGTATCGTGAATCAGCTTGTGGAACATGAACGCATGGCTCGTCAGTATATATATGAACAATCAGAGATCCGCTTGGAGGATCGTGTATTCCGGTCGTATGGGACACTAAAAAATAGTAGAATTATTGATTCCAAGGAAGCTGCTATCTGTATTTCTAATTTGCGTCTGGGAATCGATTTAGGCATAATAGAAAATATTTCTGAGAATATACTGAATGAATTGATGGTTTTAACCCAGCCTGGATTCTTACAACATTATGCTAATAAAGAACTCCGCTCTGATGAACGTGATATTCGCAGAGCATCTATTATTCGCGAAAGATTAAATTTAAACAAGTAGGAGGAAAAAACATATGATGTTTGGTCGCTTTACAGAGAGAGCACAAAAGGTACTAGCACTATCTCAAGATGAGGCTGTACGATTAGGCCATAATAATATCGGGACAGAACATATTCTTCTTGGTTTAGTACGGGAAGGGGAAGGTATTGCCGCAAAAGCGTTACAGTCTCTTAGCTTGGAAGTAACTAAAATTCAAGAGGAAGTGGAAAAATTGATCGGTGTCGGTAAACAGCCTTCCCAATCCATTCACTATACTCCAAGAGCGAAAAAAGTGGTTGAATTATCCCAAGATGAAGCACGAAAATTGGGTCACTCCTACGTGGGTACAGAGCATATCCTTTTAGGTTTAATCCGTGAAGGGGAAGGAGTTGCTGCCCGTGTTTTAAACAACCTCGGTGTGAGCTTAAATAAAGCCAGACAGCAAGTTCTTCAGTTGTTAGGGAGTAATGAGTCCCAGGCAGGGAGACAAGGGCGTACAGGACAGCAAACAAACGCTAGCACGCCTACACTGGATTCCTTAGCTCGAGATTTAACAGTCAGTGCGAAAGAAGGGAAAATTGATCCGGTTATTGGACGTTCGCAGGAAATTGAACGTGTGATTCAAGTATTGAGCCGCCGGACCAAAAATAATCCTGTATTAATCGGTGAACCTGGTGTCGGTAAGACAGCTGTTGCGGAAGGGCTGGCACAGCAAATTATTGATAATGAGGTACCGGAAACACTTCGCGATAAACGCGTAATGACATTAGATATGGGAACAGTCGTTGCAGGAACAAAATATCGCGGAGAGTTTGAAGATCGCCTAAAAAAAGTCATGGAAGAGATTCGTCAATCTGGCAATGTTATTTTGTTTATCGATGAACTCCATACGCTTATAGGTGCCGGCGGAGCAGAAGGTGCAATTGATGCATCGAATATCCTGAAACCGTCTCTTGCTCGTGGTGATTTACAATGTATCGGTGCAACAACACTGGATGAATACCGTAAATATATCGAAAAAGATGCTGCCCTAGAACGTCGTTTCCAACCAATTCAGGTGGATGAACCGACTCTGGATGAAACCATTCAAATTTTGCAAGGTTTACGGGATCGCTACGAAGCACATCACCGTGTAACTATTACGGATGAAGCAATTGAAGCAGCGGCAACGTTATCAGACCGTTATATTACAGACCGCTTTTTACCGGATAAAGCCATTGACTTAATCGATGAGGCCGGTTCAAAAGTACGTCTGAATTCATACACTGTGCCGCCAAATCTAAAAGAGCTGGAACAAAAGCTGGAAGAAGTGAGAAAAGAAAAAGATGCTTCCGTGCAAAGCCAGGAATTTGAAAAGGCTGCTTCTTTAAGAGATTCTGAGCAACGTTATCGTGAAAAACTTGAAAAAACGAAGAATGAATGGAAAGAGAAGCAAGGACAGACAGATTCGGAAGTGAAAATGGAAGATATTGCAGCAGTGGTGTCAATTTGGACAGGAGTTCCTGTTGCTAAGATGACAAAAGATGAGAGTGATCGTCTGTTGAACATGGAAGAAATTCTCCATAATCGTGTCATTGGGCAATCCGAAGCAGTAGACGCAGTTGCGAAGGCAATTCGCCGTGCCCGTGCCGGCTTAAAAGATCCAAAACGCCCAATCGGTTCTTTCATCTTCCTTGGACCTACCGGAATTGGTAAAACAGAATTGGCCCGTGCGCTGGCAGAAGTGATGTTTGCCGATGAAGAAGCAATGATTCGGATTGATATGTCCGAGTATATGGAAAGGCATGCGACGTCTCGTCTAGTCGGATCACCTCCGGGCTATGTAGGTTATGAAGAAGGCGGACAGTTAACTGAAAAAGTACGTCGTAAACCATATTCTGTTGTCCTGCTGGATGAAGTAGAAAAAGCACATCCGGAAGTCTTTAACATTCTTCTGCAGGTTCTTGAAGACGGCCGCCTGACGGATTCCAAAGGAAGAGTTGTTGATTTCCGTAATACCGTGATTATCATGACTTCCAATGTTGGAGCAGATGAACTGAGACGTAATAAGTATGTCGGTTTCACGTTAGATAATGATGAGAAGAGAGAACATGAAGATATGAAATCCAAGGTGCTGGAAGAATTGAAAAAGGCATTCCGCCCAGAATTTCTAAACCGTATTGATGAAACCATTGTGTTCCATTCCTTGGAGAAAAAACACATGAAAGATATCGCATCCTTAATGGTGAAACAGCTGCAACAACGCTTGGAACAGCAAGAATTAACACTTTCTCTTACAGATAAAGCAATTGAAAAAATTGCTAATGAAGGCTTTGATCCAGAATACGGTGCCCGTCCGCTCCGTCGTTCGATTCAAAATAACATCGAGAATTTATTGTCAGAAGAGCTTCTAAAAGGAAACATCGAAAAAGAACAGAAAGTGAAAATAGGATTAAACAGCAAAGGAGAATTTGTTGTTCTTCCTTAAAACAAGATGTAAGATTAGAAAGCTAGAAGAATACGGTTCTTCTAGCTTTCTTCTTTTTCGGAATGAGACTTGTGGCATAAGTATGGAAGAGTGTTTTTAATTTGATGTTTTTCTGTAACCTACGAAATCGAAAAATAGTCTATAATAGTAAATAAAGCTGGTTCAGTATGCAGTGAAATCTGTCAGATTGACCATTGCTTGAAGGGGGTCCTGTAAAGTTGGCAAAAAGGAAAACAAAATTTGTCTGTCAAGAATGTGGATATGAATCGGTAAAGTTTATGGGAAAATGTCCAGCTTGCCAGCAGTGGAATACATTGGTTGAAGAAGTCGAAGCTTCTGCTGTAAAAGGCAGAGCAGGGTATACATCTGATACAGCCTCCTCGCAAAAACCGGAACAGATTACCGCGATAGAAACGAAAGAGGAACCTCGTATGACAACAAGAATGCGGGAATTTAACCGTGTATTAGGCGGAGGGGTTGTATTGGGGTCTCTGGTTTTAATTGGCGGAGATCCGGGTATTGGAAAGTCAACCCTCTTACTTCAAATATCTGCGCAGCTGGCGGAGAAGGAATTACCGGTTCTGTATGTGTCTGGTGAAGAATCTACAAGACAGACGAAATTACGTGCTGACCGGTTAGATATAAAAACAGATGCATTATATGTCTTATCAGAAACAAAATTATTGGATATCAGCAAGCAGATAGAAGAAATTAATCCTTCCTTTGTTGTTGTCGATTCTATTCAAACGATTTTTAAAGAAGAGGTAACCAGTGCTCCCGGCAGTGTTTCCCAAGTCCGGGAATGTACAATGGAACTGATGAGAATAGCGAAGACCAAAGGAATTCCTATCTTTATTGTCGGGCACGTAACCAAAGAAGGCTCGATTGCAGGTCCGCGTTTGTTGGAACATATGGTGGACGCAGTATTGTACTTTGAAGGAGAAAGACATCATACCTACCGCATTTTAAGAGGTGTAAAGAACCGTTTTGGCAGTACGAATGAAATGGGCATTTTTGAGATGAAGGAAGAAGGATTACGGGAAGTGATGAATCCTTCAGAAATTTTCCTGGAAGAAAGATCGCAAGGAGCTGCCGGTTCAACCGTTGTCGCTTCGATGGAAGGGACTCGCCCTGTTTTAGTAGAGATTCAGGCCTTAATTTCACCGACAAGTTTTGGAAATCCGCGCAGAACAGCTACAGGAGTGGATCATAATCGTGTCCCTCTTTTGATGGCTGTATTGGAAAAACGCGTCGGAATGATGCTGCAAAATCAGGATGCTTATATTAAGGTAGCCGGCGGTGTGAAGCTGGACGAGCCGGCGATTGATTTAGCGCTGGCGGTCAGTATTGCTTCAAGCTTCCGGGACCATTCAACGAAGCCGGATGATATTTTTATCGGCGAAGTTGGTTTAACAGGCGAAATTCGCAGAGTATCTCGCATTGAACAACGGGTGCAGGAGTCTGTGAAACTTGGATTTAAACGGGTCATTTGCCCGAAAAATAATCTGGACGGCTGGAATTACCCAGAAGGAATTGAAGTCATTGGCGTGTCTAATGTACAGGAAGCTTTAGAAATAGGTTTGCGGCAGTAGATTTTTTAATGCGAATTCCAATCAGCCGAGCATATATTATATGTTTTTGGGTAATACTACTATAATAGTCAGGAGGTGAAAGGAAATGATGAGAAAAGTAGTACACTTATTTTTTGTTATATTAGGCGGTACCATGGGGTATCTCTATCTTCCAGTAATCTTCCAGTTATTAAATGTTACTGAATCAAGCTGGTTAACTTCATCTATATTAGGAATGGTTGTTGGAGCTATTATATTTTTTATCTTGTCTTATTTACTAGTAAACTATATTGTAAATTTCTTTCGTTGGGTGGAAGATGGACTGGTAAAAATACCAGCTATGGATTTGTTGTTTGGCAGTATTGGTTTAATTGTCGGTCTGGTTATAGCTTACTTTGTTAATATGCCTTTTCAAGATATGAGCATCCGCGTTTTTTCACAGGTTTTACCACTTTTTATTATGATTATTCTCGGGTATTTGGGATTCCAGGTTGGTTTTCGCCGGCGTGAGGAATTTATGAATATACTCAAGCCGACGAAAAAAGAAAAACGTCGCGGCAACGAGGAAGAAGATACAGATAAAGCTTCTATGTCGCCAAAATCGAAAATTTTAGATACAAGTGTCATTATTGATGGACGTATTGCAGATATTTGCCAGACGAACTTTTTAGAAGGAACCATCGTTATTCCTCAGTTTGTTCTGGGTGAATTACAGCATATTGCTGATTCGTCGGATGCATTGAAGCGGAACCGAGGCAGACGCGGGCTGGATATCCTGAACCGGATTCAAAAAGAGCTGGCTGTACCAGTGGAAATTTATGAAGGAGACTTTGAAGACATTGCAGAAGTAGACAGCAAACTGATTAAATTAGCTAAAGTCATTGACGGCATTGTTGTTACCAATGATTTTAATTTAAATAAAGTATGTGACTTCCAGGGAGTGTCAGTCTTAAATATTAATGATCTTGCCAACGCCGTGAAGCCGGTTGTTCTCCCTGGTGAAGAGCTGCATGTTCAAGTTATCAAAGACGGGAAAGAACATAATCAGGGTGTCGCTTATTTAGATGACGGAACAATGATTGTTGTAGAAGAAGGCAGGGATTATATCGGTAAAAATATTGAGGTTGTGATTACGAGCGTCTTGCAAACCTCTGCCGGCCGAATGATCTTTGCAAAACCAAAATTACTTGAAAAAGCGCTGTAAAAAGGGTATAACTGATAGAGGGTAAAAAAAGTGATAACATGTATATGTTATCACTTTTCGTATAGAGCTTGTTTAAAAGGGGAAGGTAGAAAATACCTTTTTTGACAGCTGTTCCAAAAACGTCACAGCAGATTTTTGGACGCAGAAAAAGCAGGCAGCTATTATATACACAATGAAGGAGGCATTTTTAATGAGTAAGGAAGTCCGCGTACGTTATGCGCCCAGTCCGACAGGGCATTTGCATATTGGTAATGCCCGTACGGCTTTATTTAATTATTTATATGCAAGGCATTTTGATGGAAAGTTTATTATCCGCACAGAGGATACAGATGCTAAAAGAAATGTAGAGGGCGGTGAAGAGAGTCAGTTAAAATATTTAAAATGGCTCGGATTAGAATGGGATGAAGGTGCAGATATCGGCGGAGATTACGGTCCTTACCGTCAAACAGAGCGCTTGGATATATATCAAAAATTTGTAAATGAACTGCTAGAGCGTGATTTGGCTTATAAATGCTATATGACAGAAGATGAATTAGAAGCCGAGCGGAAAGAACAGCGAGCTAATGGACAAGTACCGAAATATGCCGGAAAGCACAGCAATCTGACCGAAGAAGAAATTCGGAACTTTGAAGCAGAAGGCAGAACGCCGAGTATCCGTATCCGTGTACCGCAAAATGAAACGTATACGTTCCAGGATATTGTCCGCGGAGAAATCACATTTGAATCTAGTGATTTTGGAGACTGGGTGATTGTGAAGAAAAATGGTATCCCTACCTACAATTTTGCTGTAGCGATTGATGACCATTTCATGGAAATCACGGATGTATTGCGGGGAGAAGAGCATATTTCCAATACACCGAAGCAAATGATGGTGTTTGATGCATTTGGATGGACAGCACCGCGTTATGGACATATGACATTAATTCTGAATGAAGAACGTAAAAAACTAAGTAAACGTGATGAGCATATTCTCCAATTTATCGAGCAGTATCGTAACTTGGGTTACTTGCCAGAAGCCATGTTTAATTTCATCAGCTTACTTGGATGGTCTCCGGTCGGCGAGGAAGAGATGTTCACACAAGAAGAGCTGATTAACATTTTCGATCCGGAGCGTTTATCGACTTCTGCTGCGATTTTTGATCAGCACAAATTGAAATGGATGAACAATGAATATATTAAGAAAGCCGATTTAAGCCGCGTTGTTGATTTGGCATTGCCGCACTTAATTAAAGCAGGAAAACTTCCGGAAAATATGGATGATGCGACGCGTGAATGGGCTGAAAATGTCATTAGCCTGTACCGTGAGCAATTGCGCTACGGAGCTGAAATTGTTGCATTGACGGAGTTGTTCTTCCAGGAAGATATTACGTATGGCGAAGCTGAATGGGAAGTTTTAAAAGAACAGCAGGTTCCAGAAGTATTGCAAGTATTTACGGATAAGTTGATTCATTTAGAGTCATTTGATAAGGACTCCATTAAAGCGCAATTTAAAGCGACCCAAAAAGAAACAGGACATCGGGGGAAAAAACTCTTCATGCCGATTCGTGTTGCTACAACAGGACAAACGCATGGTCCAGAGCTTCCTTTTGCGATAGAATTGCTTGGCAGAGATGTTGTTGTAAAGCGTCTGGATAAATTATTAAAAGAAATGGATGCTTAGGAGTTCACATTTCCGGCATTATATAATATATTATCCTTATAAGAAAATGCCTATAAGAGGATGTTCAAAAAGCCCGCAAATGATAAGCGGCGAATCTCTACGTTGATATGATTTTTCCGATACTCACGTATTATAAAGCATACGCTCCGTTCGTAAAAATCATATCGCCTTGATCTTCTTGCTTCTAATTTGGAACTTTTTGAACACGCACTATAAAAATGAAATATCTATAAAGCGTAGACGAGGTAAAGTAAAAAAGAATATCTTATACAGAGAGAGTCACATTGCTGCGAGTGACTTTAAGAGTTCTTTTTGAAGTGCGCCTCAGAGTCTATCATGGAATGAATATAGAGTACATGGTAGCGGTTCTCTGCCGTTAATAAGAGCAAAGTGGGGGAAGAGACTTTTCCCTGAACAGAGTGGAACCGCGCTAAAAAGCGCCTCTGTGTTATCAATAACACAGAGGCGCTTTTTTTATTAGAGAGGATAAGATAAAAGGAGAGGGAAGCAAGTAATATACTTTTGTATTATAAAAAAGTGCTTCCGGATGATTTAAACCAAAGGGGGCTTTATGTAAATGGTCTTTCGAACAATAAAAGAGGATATGAAAGTTGTATTTGAACAGGATCCTGCCGCCCGGACATATTTTGAAGTTATGTTGACTTATTCGGGTGTACATGCAATTTGGGCACATCGCCTCGCACATTGGTTATATAATAAAAATATGAAGTTTTTCGCACGTTTTGTTTCGCAATTTGCACGTTTCATCACCGGTATTGAAATCCATCCTGGAGCCAAAATAGGACGACGGATGTTTATTGATCACGGAATGGGTGTGGTCATCGGAGAAACATGTGAAATAGGTGATAATGTCACTATTTTTCAAGGAGTAACGCTTGGGGGCACAGGAAAGGAACAAGGAAAACGACATCCGACGATTGAAAATAACGCAATGGTTGCAACCGGCGCTAAAGTACTGGGAGCTATTACAATTGGAGAAAATTCCAAAATCGGCGGAGGTTCTGTTGTATTAAAGGATGTTCCGGCTAATGCTACTGTGGTTGGCGTTCCTGGTCAGGTCGTTGTACAAGACGGGAAGAAGCTGAAGAAGGATTTAGATCATCATAAAATGCCGGACCCGGTGGCGGAAACATGCAATGACTTACAAGAGCAGATAAAAGAGTTGAAAGCAGAAGTGGAGTTTTTAAAGAAAGGAAGAATGAACAACCATGACGATTCAAATATATAATACGTTAACAAGGCAGAAGGAAGAATTTAAGCCGATTGAACCTGGAAAAGTGTCCATGTATGTGTGCGGCCCGACCGTGTATAATTATATTCATATCGGAAATGCACGTCCGGCTATCGTGTTTGATACTGTCCGAAGATATTTTGAGTATCGGGGCTATGATGTCAACTATGTGCTTAACTTTACAGATGTAGATGATAAAATTATCAAAGCAGCCAAAGAAGCGAAAGAAGAAGTCGGTGCGCTGGCTGACCGATTTATTGATGCTTATTTAGAAGATGTGCAGGCATTAGGTGTTAAAAAAGCAACACAAAATCCGCGTGTGATGGATTCCATGGAGGATATTATTGTTTTTATCAAAGAATTGATAGACAAAGGCTATGCTTATGAAGCAGAAGGAGATGTCTACTTCAAGCCGCGTTCTTTTGATGGGTATGGAAAGCTTTCCCATCAGTCCATTGATGAATTACGTTCAGGGGAACGTATTCAAGTCGGCGAGAAAAAGGAAGACCCTTTGGATTTTGCTTTATGGAAGCAGGCAAAAGAAGGTGAAATAGCCTGGGATGCTCCTTGGGGTAAAGGTCGCCCGGGCTGGCATATTGAATGCTCAGCGATGGCTAAGAAACATTTAGGAGACACCATTGATATTCATGCCGGCGGACAGGATTTAACGTTCCCGCACCATGAGAATGAGATTGCCCAATCGGAAGCGCATAACGATACAACTTTTGCAAACTATTGGATGCACAATGGCTATATTAATATTGAGAATGAAAAAATGTCGAAATCACTCGGGAATTTTGTGCTTGCCCGGGATTTAATCGCCATGCATGACCCGAAAGTGCTGCGATTCTTTATGCTTTCTGTCCATTATCGGAATCCAGTTAATTTCACGGAAGAGTTATTACAAAGCGCGAAAACCAGTTTAGAACGGATTGAAACAGCGTATCTTAATTTAGGGCATCGCCGGCAAACAAGTATGGACGTAAGAGAAGATAATCAAGAATGGTTGAACCGTATTGCGGAACATACAAAACGCTTTGAAGCGGAAATGGATGATGACTTCAATACAGCAAATGCCATTTCCATTTTGTTTGATTTATCCAAAGAAGCGAATGTCTATGTGCAGGAGGACCAAACTGCTACAGAGGTGATTGATGTTTTTCGTGAAACAATTTTCTCTATGCTCCAGGTGTTAGGTGTTGATATCGAAGCGGAGCAGGAAGAAATGCTGGATGAAACGATTGAAGCACTGATTGCTGAACGGAATGAAGCACGTAAGAATCGTGATTTTGCCCGTGCGGATGAGATACGCGACCAGTTGAAACAAGAACAAATCATCTTAGAAGATACGCCGCAGGGTGTAAGGTGGAAAAGAGGTAAATAATGAAAGCCAGTGATGTCAGGCAAATGAAAAGCCTCGCTCTAGCGTATATCGGTGATGCCATTTATGAAGTACATGTGCGTGAGCTGTTGCTGGAGCGAGGAGCTATTAAACCGAATCAGTTGCATCAGGCAGCGATTCGTTATGTATCCGGTAAATCACAGGCAAAGGTAGTTCTGCATTGGCTGGATCTGGATGGTTTTTTAACAGAAGAAGAGAGCCGTGTGGTGATTCGGGGGCGGAATGCCAAATCAGGCAGTACACCTAAAAATATAGATGTACAAACTTATCGATATAGTACCGCATTTGAATCATTGATTGGTTATCATTATTTATTACAAAATGAACAAAGACTGCAAGAACTGATGACAAAAGCAATCGATTTTTTAGAAGAAGGGAGTGCTTGAAGTGACACAGGAACAGGAATGGATTATGGGAAAGAACCCGGTTATCGAAGCATTAAAATCCGGACGCTCTGTGAATAAAGTCTGGGTGTCCGAACAGTTGCAGGGAAATGCTGTACATAAGATACAGCAGCTTGCCCGGGAGGCAGGCGCAGTGGTTCAGAAAGCGCCGAGATCAAAGCTGGATAAAATGCAGGAAGGGAATCACCAGGGAGTGATTGCTTCCGTTGCGTCGTACCCTTATGCTTCGATAGATGACCTTTTCGATAAAGCTAAGGAAAAAGAAGAAGATCCCTTTTTTATTATATTGGATGAATTAGAGGATCCACACAATTTGGGATCCATTTTGCGTACGGCAGATGCGACAGGAGCACATGGAGTGATTATTCCCAAACACCGTTCTGTTGGCCTGACAGCTACTGTAGCCAAAACAGCGGCAGGGGCATTGGAACATATTCCGGTGGCCAGAGTGACGAATATTGCTAATACGATGGATGCGTTAAAGGAAAGAAACGTATGGATCGTCGGAACGGAAGCGGAAGCAGATGAAGATTACCGGCAACTGGATGGAACGCTGCCAATTGGAATTGTTATCGGAAATGAAGGCAAGGGAATGAGCCGTCTTGTGCGCAAAAAATGTGATTGGACGGTAAGTTTGCCGATGGTTGGACAAGTATCCTCTTTAAATGCATCTGTTGCTTGCAGTTTGCTTCTTTATGAAGTGCTCAGAAAGCGACATCCGATGGAGAGATCCTAAATGGTTGTACTTATCGTGGATGGCTATAATATCATTGGCGCCTGGCCGGAATTGCAGCAGTTGAAAGAAAAAGATATCGGACAAGCAAGAGATCGGCTGATTGAACTTCTTGCCGAGTATCAGGCATTTACCGGCGACCGTGTTATTGTTGTCTTTGATGCTTATTATGTCCGGGGAATTGAATCAAAAGAAGAACAATCGAAAGTGGAAGTAATTTATACAAAAGAAAAAGAAACAGCAGATGAATGTATAGAGAAATTAGTCAAAACCGTGAAAAACATTCAAACACAAGTTTATGTTGCAACGTCGGATTATGCCGAACAACGCACGATTTTTGGACAAGGTGCGCTGCGGAAATCTGCGAGAGAACTGCAAATTGAAATGGATGATATGAATCAGGAAATCCATATTAATCTGGATGTATATCAAAAGGAAAAACCGGCTGTGAAGATTCCGATAAATCAAGATTTATTAAAACGTTTTGAAGAGATGCGCAGAGGGAAATAAAACATACAAGAAACGTTCACAACAGCAGGAAATACTTCTCATGCCATTATTGAGAAGTTCCTCCTGTGTATTATGATAAGTGATTATTACATGACAGGGATAAAAATATTTTAAACATTTTTTAATAAATAAAAGAGAACCTCAAAGAGTGCAGGCAGAAAGCTGCTCCGCTCTGTTTTGCTATATCTGGAATGCAGGTCAAAAGACTTATTTTTTTGCGCAAACGACAATTTACGACAAATCCTGTCATAAAGGGGTCGTTGACGGGTTTTTGGCTACTCTAGTATAATAGTTCCTATCGTGGAGATATTTGGAGATATCGTTTAGGGGGGATTGTTGGTGAATGGCGGGCGAATCAATACACGCAGCAAGAAATTGGACAAACTAGAAGATATTAATTTGCTGGAATTAATCGATCAAGGCGACAGCTATGCGTTAGATCTCCTTATAAATCGGTATTTAAATTTTGTGCAGATAAAAGCAAGAGCTTATTTTATTATCGGTGCAGATAAGGAAGACATTGTCCAAGAGGGAATGATTGGATTATATAAGGCGATTCGTGATTTTGACTTAAAACAGACAACTCCTTTTAAAGCATTTGCCGAGTTGTGCGTGACAAGGCAAATTATCACGGCAATAAAAACTGCAACGAGGCAGAAACATCTCCCCTTAAATTCTTATATCTCTCTTGATAAGCCGATCTATGATGAAGAATCCGACCGGACGCTGCTTGACATTATTTCAAGTTCTGAAGGAAGCAATCCGGAGAAAATGCTGATAAACCAAGAAGAGTATGGCGCAATGACATTTAAATTATCAGAATTGTTGAGCGGTTTAGAGAAGGAAGTACTGCAGCTGTATTTAGATGGCTGCACTTATCAGGAAATTGCAGAGCGGTTAAATCGCCATATAAAATCAATTGATAACGCTTTAGTTCGTGTGAAACGAAAACTGGAAATACTGCTTGAAGAAAATGGCGTGACAATGTAACAAAGAAAAAGAAAAACATGTTCAAAATGACATATTTCTCTCTGAACTGCATGCATATAGACCCTTCTTGCTGGTTTTTTGAATATATGTGAGAAACATATAAACCGCCAGCTGATTTCGTGAAACCGACAGGGAATATTGACATTATATTAGTAAAGTGCTATGTTAATATAGTCTATATCCCTGTGTATTGGGGTGGAATATATGAATAAGAAGATTGTCTTATCATGTGCAGTATGTTCTAGCAGGAACTATTCAACGAACAAAAACGCAGCCAATCAATCACAAAGACTAGAAGTGAAAAAGTTCTGTAAGCATTGCAAAACACATACACTGCACCGTGAGACGAAATAGATATAGGTTGATGGACAGATTCGCGTAAGTTCGGGGGGATACAGTTAAGATGTTTAAGTTCTTAAAGAATGTTTCAAATGAAATGAAGAAAGTAAGCTGGCCAAAAGGGAAAGAACTTAGAAACTATACTTTTGTGGTTATTTCTACAGTAATCTTTATGGCAGTATTCTTTTTCGTTGTTGATTTGGGTCTATCAGAAATTTTAAATGCATTTTTTGAATAGTTCCGTTATAATGCAGGTATAATGAAAAGAAGAAAAGTCAGTGAAAGCCCGGTTTATACGGGTTTTTTAAATTGGAAAAGAAAAAGTGAAAATGCATGCTTGCAGACTGGAAGAAGCGACATGAAATCTCTTAAATCCGGTGCTCGGAGCAAGACATTAAAAAAATAGCTCATAAAGAGGAGGGACAGGGCAATAGAATAAATTGTCCGCTACAAATGGAAAAGAATTGGTATGTGGTTCACACGTATTCCGGTTATGAAAACAAAGTAAAATTGAACCTTGAAAAAAGAGTAGAATCCATGGGTATGGAAGATAAGATTTTTCGTGTGATTGTTCCGGAAGAAGAAGAATCAGAAATTAAAAATGGCAAGAAGAAAATAGTGAAGAAAAAATCTTTTCCGGGCTACGTATTAACAGAAATGGTGATGACAGATGACTCATGGTATGTTGTGCGTAATACACCTGGAGTAACCGGATTTGTCGGTTCCAGCGGACATGGTGCCAAACCGACGCCAATATTGCCGGATGAAGTAGATTTTCTGCTGAAACGAATGGGTGTCAATGAACCGGCAGTGCAAGTTGATTTCGAAGTGAAAGAAAGCGTCCGTGTTACAGATGGTCCATTTTCAGATTTCACAGGAACCATTGAACAAATTGATACAGATAAACAAAAGCTGAAAGTGCATGTGAATATGTTTGGGAGAGAGACACCGGTTGAACTGGACTTTTCCCAAGTAGACAAACTTACGTAAGCACGGTTGTTCCATTTGATAGTAAAATCATCAAAAAAGCGGGGGCTCTATGGTTTTTAGGATCAGGACTTGCTTTTTTTTTGGATTTATGCTAAGATTTTTTTGTTATTCTCGTTCTTACTAGATAAAGAGCAGGAAATGAGTGGGAGGGTAAATAAAATAAGAGACCCTATTACCACATCACGGACTTTAAGGAGGTGTGTCTCGTGGCTAAAAAAGTAATCAAATTAGTAAAACTGCAAATTCCTGCAGGGAAAGCTAATCCAGCACCACCGGTTGGGCCGGCTCTAGGTCAAGCAGGTGTTAACATTATGGGATTCTGTAAAGAATTTAACGCTCGAACACAAGATCAAGCAGGTTTAATTATCCCTGTTGAAATTACTGTATTCGAGGATCGTTCATTTACATTTATTACAAAGACTCCGCCGGCAGCAGTACTACTTAAAAAAGCAGCTGGAATCGAGTCTGGTTCAGGTGAACCAAACAGATCAAAAGTTGCAGCTGTTAAACGCGATCAAGTACAAGAAATCGCTGAAACAAAAATGCCGGATTTGAATGCGGCAGATTTTGATGCGGCTGTACGTATGGTTGAAGGTACTGCACGCAGTATGGGAATCACAATCGAAGACTAATCGGTATTCCGTAGACAAAATGGAAAGGTTGCGGTTGTTATGCCCGCAGCCTTATTCATGAGAGTGATGAATGAATAAATGATTCACGTGTCAGACAAGAGAAGCGCTCTTGTCCCGTGGGAGGTACAACCGTTATAACCACAAAAGAGGAGGATATAATTAATATGGCTAAATATGGTAAGAAACATCAAGAAGCTTTGAAGCAGGTTGACCGTGCAAAAGCATATGAAATAAAAGAAGCTGTAGAACTTGCAAAAAAGGCTGCAAAAGCAAACTTTGATGAAACAGTTGAAGCTGCATTCCGTCTCGGTGTAGACCCTAAGAAAGCAGATCAACAAATTCGCGGAGCAATGGTTTTACCTCATGGAACTGGTAAGACACAACGCGTTTTAGTGTTTGCGAAAGGCGATAAAGCAAAAGAAGCAGAAGCTGCTGGTGCAGATTATGTTGGAGAAGAAGATTATATCAACCAAATCAACCAAGGCTGGTTTGATTTCGATGTTATTGTAGCTACTCCAGATATGATGGCTCAAGTAGGTAAATTAGGTCGTGTTTTAGGACCCAAAGGTTTAATGCCGAACCCTAAAACAGGAACGGTCACTTTTGAAGTGGAAAAAGCTGTACAAGACGTAAAAGCTGGTAAAGTAGAGTATCGTGTTGATAAATCTGCTAACATTCACGTTCCAATCGGAAAAATTTCTTTCGATGATGAAAAATTAGTCGATAACTTTACTGCACTTGCTGATCAGCTTGTTAAAATTAAACCACAAGCTGCTAAAGGTACCTACCTTAAAAATGCTTCCATTACATCTACAATGGGACCAGGAATCAAAGTGGACGTTTCAAGCTTCCGTTAATTAGTAGTTGACTTTATAGCCAACTTTTGATATACTAATTTCCGGTTTCATAAAATCGAATGTTATACCGTAGACAGCAGGGGCTCGCTAAAGAGTTTAATCTTCCTGCCGAGGTGTTTATTTTATAGAGTGGCAAACCGTTTTGCCGGTCTTAAGTAAGCTCTCATGTCTACATGGGAGCTTTTTTAATAGAGAATGTCCTGAGATGGACATTCTCTTATAGAAAAGCACGTCCGGACGGTGTAAACATAGTGATTGTTAATAGGAGGTGGAAAGATGTCAGGGATTATTGAGCAAAAGAAACAATTAGTAGAAGAAATTGCCGACAAGTTTCGCAACAGCCAAACTGCAGTAGTAGTTGACTATCGCGGACTTGATGTATCAGAGGTCACTGAACTTCGTAAACAGCTTCGTGATGCAGGTATTGAGTTCAAAGTATATAAAAATACAATGGTTCGCCGTGCTGTAGAAGCTGCTGGTTTGAATGAACTTAGTGATATATTAACTGGACCTAACGCCATCGCATTCAGTGAAGACGTAGTAGCTCCGGCAAGAATCTTGAATAACTTCAGTAAAGATCATGATGCTCTGGAACTGAAAGGCGGCATCATTGAAGGTAATGTAGCTTCACTTGAACAAATTAAAGAGCTTGCAGACCTGCCAAACTACGAAGGTATGGTATCTATGCTGCTTAGCGTACTTCAAGCTCCAATTCGTAACTTTGCTTATGCTACAAACGCTGTTGCTGAGCAAAAAGAAGAACAAGGCGCATAATAAACCAGTCAGGTTAATAAAAAACAAACTTATATTAGGAGGAATTTAATCATGACAAACGAAGAAATGATTAGTGCAATCAAAGAAATGACTGTACTTGAATTAAACGATTTAGTAAAAGCAATCGAAGAAGAATTCGGCGTATCAGCTGCTGCACCAGTTGCTGCTGCAGGTGCTGATGCAGGCGGAGCTGCTGAAGAAGAGCAAACAGAATTTGATGTTATCCTTAATGATCCTGGTGCATCTAAGATCAAAGTTGTTAAAGCAGTTCGCGAAATCACTGGTCTTGGCTTGAAAGACGCAAAAGACTTAGTAGATAATGCTCCTAAACCAGTCAAAGAAGCTGTATCTAAAGAAGATGCAGATGAAGTGAAAGAAAAACTTGAAGAAGCAGGCGCTACGATAGAAGTTAAATAATTTAACGAATATAAAAAGAGCTCGTCGTATTTTAGACGAGCTCTTTTATCACGAAACCAAAAACCACTTTGTTACTAGAAAAGTTCAAGTTGATATACGAGAATATTTTTTAGTTTCACAGGTGGTTTTTTTAACTATATAAATTGAATTAATAAAACTGCCTTTTGTGCTTAAAAATGAAGTCATTTATCTTAGGATTAAGCGAGCGTCAGAAGGTAAAATATTAATTTCAAGTTATATAATAAAGTATTTTCTTAATTCATATAAAGTGGGTGCTGATCCATATGACAGATCATTATTATTCGAAACAGCCTCAGGCAAAATCATTACCCCAAAATTGGTCTTTTGAACTGCGTGGGAGGAGGTTTCAGTTTACTAGTGATGTTGGAGTTTTCTCAAAGAGTGAAGTGGATTTTGGGTCAAAACTGCTGATTGAAACTTTCCAGGAACCCGGGGTTGCTGGATCGATATTGGATGTGGGCTGCGGTTATGGGCCAATCGGTTTATCCTTGGCTTCCAGCTTTTCAGACAGATGTGTTTACATGGTTGATGTGAATGAACGTGCTGTGGAATTGGCGCGAAAAAATGCAGAGATAAACAAAGTCTCCAATACAATCATTCTGCAAAGTGATTTGTATGAGCAGCTGCATGAAAAAACATTCGCTTCGATTGTAACAAACCCGCCGATACGCGCCGGCAAAAAAATAGTGCATGCTATATTTGAAGATGCTTATCATTATCTGGAGAAATACGGAGAATTGTGGGCGGTTATTCAAAAAAAACAGGGAGCTCCGTCTGCAAAAGACAAAATCGAAGCTGTTTTTGGCAATGCGGAAATCGTAACAAAGAAAAAAGGTTATTATATATTACGGGCAAAAAAGATTGACTAACGTATGGGTGTGTGCTAAGATTGGAAGATGCTAAGATTAGGGTACGTTTGCCTGGCGATTTTCTACGGTAGAACGTATAAAATCTTTATAAATGGGAAAAGCTTGTAGAATCGAGGAAAAACAAAGGTTCGACAATTTGCTTTTCTATAGTTTATCAAAATTCTCTCATCTGCACAATCTAAAATAACAATATCCTTTGAATAACTGATTTTTTCAGTGCACAAATGTAACATGCTTTTTTGGAAAAATCAGCAGTCACTGTACCTGAAAAATGGTATAGCGGAATAGTTTGCGGATGATAGGATAATGAGTTTATAGTTTTATTTTTTAAAGAACAGATGATTTATTCAGACGTTCTTTTAAATATGAGTTACATTTTGTAGAACAACTACTAAAATGGATGATTTAAGGGGTGAAGCAGTTGACAGGTCAACTAGTTCAGTATGGACGGCACCGCCAACGCAGGAGCTATGCACGTATTAATGAAGTGTTAGAATTACCTAATTTGATTGAAATTCAAACCGCTTCTTATGATTGGTTCTTGGAAGAAGGTTTAAGAGAGATGTTTCAGGATATCTCTCCAATTGAAGACTTTACAGGGAATCTATCACTTGAATTTGTGGATTATAGTTTGGGGGATACAAAATATCCTGTAGACGAAGCAAAAGAAAGAGACGTGACATACAATGCTCCCCTCCGCGTGAAGGTTCGTTTAATCAATAATGAAACCGGAGAAGTAAAGGAACAGGAAGTATTTATGGGTGATTTCCCATTAATGACCGATACGGGAACATTTATTATCAATGGGGCAGAACGCGTTATTGTATCACAGCTAGTGCGTTCACCGAGCGTTTATTACAACGAAAAAATTGATAAAAATGGTAAGCGCGGTATTACAACAACAGTTATTCCAAACCGCGGGGCATGGTTAGAATTTGAAACAGATGCGAAAGATGTTGCTTATGTCCGTATTGACCGTACTCGTAAATTACCAATCACGGTTCTGTTAAGAGCTTTAGGATTTGGAACAGATCAAGAAATTGTTGATTTGCTTGGTGAAAACGAATATTTACGAAACACGTTAGAAAAAGATAATACAGAGAATGCGGAGAAAGCTCTTTTAGAAATCTATGAACGCTTACGACCTGGTGAGCCGCCGACAGTAGATAATGCGAAGAGTCTATTAGTATCCCGTTTCTTTGATCCAAAACGCTATGATTTAGCGCATGTGGGCCGGTATAAAATGAACAAAAAACTCCATATCAAGAATCGTTTATTCAACCAAGTGCTTGCAGAGCCTGTTGTAGATTCTGAGACTGGAGAAGTCATTGCAAATAAAGGCGATCGGCTGGAAAGAAAATTATTAGATAGAATTCTTCCGTATCTGGAGCGTGAAGAAGAACGCTTTGGTGATAAAACGTATACGCCGCATGATGGTGTATTAGAAGAAGAAATCACCGTTCAATCTGTTAAAATTCTTGACCCGACCGATCCAAACGGAGAACGTGAACTGACAGTCATTGGAAACGGGGAAATAACAAAAGAAATTAAAAATATCACACCAGCTGATATTTTGGCTTCTATCAGTTATTTCTTTAACCTGCTTCATGAAGTAGGGGATACAGATGATATTGACCATTTGGGTAACCGTCGTCTGCGTTCTGTTGGTGAGCTATTACAAAATCAATTTCGCATCGGATTATCCCGTATGGAGCGTGTTGTGCGCGAAAGAATGTCTATCCAGGACACTTCCAGCGTAACACCACAGCAATTGATCAATATCCGTCCGGTGATTGCTTCGATCAAAGAGTTCTTTGGCAGCTCGCAGCTGTCCCAGTTCATGGATCAGACCAACCCATTAGGTGAATTAACGCATAAACGCCGTTTATCAGCACTCGGACCGGGTGGTTTAACACGTGAGCGCGCCGGATTTGAAGTGCGTGACGTTCACTATTCCCACTATGGCCGTATGTGTCCGATTGAGACACCTGAGGGCCCAAACATCGGTCTGATTAACTCGCTATCCAGTTATGCGAAGGTGAATGAGTTTGGTTTTATTGAATCACCATATCGTCGTGTTGACCCGGAGACTGGAAGGGTAACAGATACGATCGATTACCTGACAGCAGATGAACAAGATAATTATATCGTTGCGCAGGCTAACTCCCAGTTGGATGATGACAATTTCTTTGTAAACGAAGAAGTCATCGCCCGTTTCCGTGAAGATAACATCATTGTGTCCCGCGATAGAATTGACTATATGGACGTGTCACCAAAACAGGTTGTTTCCGCTGCAACAGCGTGTATTCCATTCCTGGAAAATGACGACTCCAACCGGGCATTGATGGGAGCAAACATGCAGCGTCAGGCAGTTCCTTTGATGAATCCAAAGGCACCGATTGTCGGAACCGGCATGGAATATGTTAACGGGAAAGACTCCGGAGCTGCTGTTATCTGCAGTCATGATGGATATGTTGAGCGTGTGGAAGCGAAAACCGTTTTTGTACGCCGTGTATCTGAAATAGATGGTAAACAAGTAGAAGGCGATTTGGATCGCTACGGATTGCAAAAATATCAACGTTCCAACCAAGGAACTTGTTATAACCAACGTCCAATTGTTGCAGAGGGAGACCGTGTAACAAAAGGAGAAGTTCTTGCCGATGGTCCTTCTATGGAAGACGGCGAACTTGCATTAGGCCAAAACGTGCTTGTAGGATTTATGACCTGGGAAGGTTATAACTACGAGGATGCGATTATTATGAGTGAACGCCTTGTAAAAGATGACGTTTATACTTCCATTCATATCGAAGAATTTGAATCAGAATCCCGTGATACCAAGCTTGGGCCGGAAGAAATCACAAGAGATATTCCGAACGTCGGGGAAGATGCACTGAAAAACCTTGACGAACATGGGATTATCCGTGTCGGTGCAGAAGTAACGGACAGTGATATTCTTGTCGGTAAAGTAACACCGAAAGGAATGACAGAGCTTTCCGCAGAAGAACGTCTGTTACATGCCATTTTCGGCGAGAAAGCACGTGAAGTAAGAGATACTTCCTTGCGTGTTCCTCACGGCGGCGATGGAATCGTCTTAGATGTAAAAATCTTTAACCGTGAAGATGGCGATGAGCTGCCGCCAGGTGTGAACCAACTTGTCCGTGTCTATATCGTTCAAAAACGTAAAATTCATGAAGGAGATAAAATGGCAGGTCGTCACGGTAACAAAGGGGTTATCTCCAAAATCTTACCGGAAGAGGATATGCCATTCATGCCGGACGGTACACCGATCGACATTATGTTGAACCCGTTAGGGGTGCCATCCCGTATGAATATCGGACAGGTGTTTGAATTGCATTTGGGAATGGCTGCAAGACAGCTTGGACTGCATGTAGCAAGTCCGGTATTTGATGGAGCGACAGAAGATGACGTTTGGGAAACACTTGAAGAGGCAGGCATGCCGCGGGATGCGAAGACAATCCTTTATGACGGGCGCACAGGAGAAGCCTTTGACAACCGTATATCTGTAGGTGTCTCGTATATGATCAAACTTGCGCATATGGTTGACGATAAATTGCACGCCCGTTCAACCGGACCATACTCTCTCGTTACGCAACAACCGCTCGGCGGTAAAGCACAGTTCGGCGGACAGCGTTTTGGTGAGATGGAGGTTTGGGCACTGGAAGCTTACGGTGCTGCATATACGCTTCAAGAAATCTTAACCGTGAAATCAGATGATACAGTTGGACGCGTGAAGACGTATGAATCTATCGTAAAAGGTGACAATGCTCCGGAAGCAGGTGTACCTGAATCATTTAAAGTACTCATCAAAGAGCTTCAAAGTCTTGGTATGGACGTGAAAATGCTCTCAAGTACAGAAGATGAAATCGATATGCGTGAGCTGGAAGAAGAAGAAGGTCAGACATCAACAAAGCTGAATGTTGAAGTGGAAGAAGAACCACTAAATCAATAATAAATATGTGCAGCGATGGTTCACTTTCCATGTGTCAGGGTAATCTGTGCCCGCAATACAACGGGCGCAGAGACGCCTTCTCCCTAGAATCATTCTGCACTTTCTATAAAACAAATCTTGATTCAGAGTCACATTTTCCGCTGAATGTAAGATGGGTTAAGCAGGAAATGAAGCGGCCGTTTTCTCCCGATACGTATTTTGTCTTATGAATCAGGAGAATTTACGGACATTCATGCTGTGATTAAAAGAAACTTCAATGAAAGAAATCCCAGACTTTCGTCAAAATTGGACGATAAGCCAGATTTTCTTAAACTTTCTTAACTTATAAAGGGAGGATTGCCCCTTGTTGGATGTAAATAATTTTGAGTACATGAAAATAGGGCTTGCTTCATCAGAAAAGATCCGTTCTTGGTCTCACGGTGAAGTAAAAAAACCAGAAACAATTAACTATCGTACTTTAAAACCGGAAAAAGACGGTTTGTTTTGCGAGCGTATCTTTGGACCAACAAAAGATTGGGAATGTCACTGCGGTAAGTATAAACGCGTCCGTTACAAAGGCGTTGTCTGTGACCGATGTGGTGTAGAAGTGACAAAAGCAAAAGTACGCCGCGAACGTATGGGGCATATTGAACTTGCTGCTCCTGTATCCCATATTTGGTACTTCAAAGGTATTCCAAGCCGCATGGGATTAGTATTAGATATGTCTCCTCGGGCGTTAGAGGAAGTCATCTATTTCGCAGCATATATCGTAACAGATCCGGGAAGCACACCGCTTGAAAAGAAACAATTGCTTTCCGAGAAAGAATACCGTTCTTATTATGATAAATACGGGAACACTTTTAAAGCACAAATGGGTGCAGAAGCTATTCGCAAATTATTGCAGGATCTTGACCTGGAAAAAGAAGTGGATGCATTGCGCGAAGAGTTGAAAACAGCTCATGGCCAGCGCCGTACCCGTGCGATTAAACGATTGGAAGTAATGGAAGCATTCCGTAATTCTGGAAACGAATCAAACTGGATGGTTTTAGATGTTCTTCCAGTCATCCCTCCAGAAATTCGGCCAATGGTTCAATTAGACGGCGGACGTTTCGCGACTTCCGATTTAAATGACCTTTACCGTCGTGTAATTAACCGTAATAACCGGTTAAAACGACTTCTTGATTTAGGCGCTCCGAGCATTATCGTTCAAAACGAAAAACGGATGCTCCAAGAAGCAGTAGATGCTTTGATTGATAATGGACGCCGCGGCCGTCCGGTAACAGGACCAGGTAATCGTCCATTAAAATCTCTTTCTCATATGCTGAAAGGGAAGCAAGGACGTTTCCGTCAGAACCTGCTAGGTAAACGTGTAGACTATTCCGGCCGTTCTGTTATCGTTGTTGGACCTCATTTGAAAATGTATCAGTGCGGTCTGCCGAGAGAAATGGCACTGGAACTGTTCAAACCATTTATTATGAAAGAATTAGTATCCAGAGGACTTGCACACAACATTAAATCAGCAAAAAGAAAAATTGAAAGAGTACACCCGGATGTATGGGATGTTCTGGAAGATGTTATTAAAGAACACCCGGTACTTCTTAACCGTGCACCGACTCTTCACAGATTGGGTATTCAAGCATTTGAACCTACGCTGGTTGATGGCCGTGCAATTCGTCTGCACCCGCTTGTATGTACAGCATACAACGCTGACTTTGACGGGGACCAAATGGCTGTACACGTTCCGCTTGGAGCAGAAGCACAGGCAGAAGCAAGAATCTTGATGTTGGCAGCACAAAACATTCTTAACCCGAAAGATGGCAAACCAGTTGTTACACCATCACAGGATATGGTACTTGGAAACTACTATCTTACACTGGAACGTGAAGATGCTATCGGAGAAGGTTCTTACTTCAAAGACACAAATGAAGCGTTAATTGCTTATCAAAACGGGTATGTGCATCTGCACACACGTGTGGCAGTGCAGGCATCCAGCTTAAACAATAAAACATTTACAGAAAAACAAAACAGCCAGTTGTTGTTAACAACAATCGGTAAGTTAATCTTTAATGAAATTCTTCCAGATTCTTTCCCTTATATGAACGAACCTACAAAAGGGAATTTAGAAGAAAAAACACCAGAAAATTACTTTGTTGAAGCTGGTACAGACATTAAAGAAGAGATAAAAGGCCGTGAAGTGGTTAAACCATTCAAAAAAGGCTTCTTGGGCGATATTATCGCTGAGGTGTTCAAACGGTTCAAAATCACGGAAACTTCTAAGATGCTTGACCGTATGAAAGATTTAGGATTCAATTACTCTACAAAGGCTGGTATGACAGTTGGTATCTCGGATATCGTTGTACTTGCTGAAAAACAAGGTATTTTAGACGATGCCCAAGGCAAAGTGGATAAAGTATTGAAACAATTCCGCCGTGGTCTGATTACAGAAGAAGAGCGTTATGACCGTGTGATTGCTACCTGGTCAGAAGCAAAAGATGTGATTCAAGATCGTCTGATGGGATCCTTGAGTAACCGAAATCCAATCTTTATGATGAGTGATTCTGGTGCCCGCGGTAACGCATCAAACTTTACCCAGCTAGCTGGTATGCGTGGTTTGATGGCCGACCCAGCTGGTAAGATCATTGAAATTCCAATCAAATCAAGCTTCCGTGAAGGCTTAACCGTAATGGAATACTTTATTTCTACGCACGGTGCACGTAAAGGTCTTGCCGATACTGCACTGAAAACAGCCGACTCAGGTTACTTGACCCGTCGTCTTGTGGATGTTGCACAAGATGTTATTATCCGTGAAGAAGATTGTGGCACAGACCGCGGCTTAAGCGTAACGGCTCTGGAAGATGGTTCTGAAGTGATTGAACCGCTGTTAGACCGCTTAATCGGAAGAACAGCATTCGAAAACGTGAAGCATCCGGAAACTGGTGAAGTACTTGTGAAGAAAAATGATCTTATTCATGAAGACCAGGCAAAAGCAATTGTTGAAGCCGGTATTGAAGAGGTTATTATCCGTTCTGCCTTTACTTGTAACACCAAACACGGCGTATGTCAGAAATGTTATGGCCGTAACTTAGCAACCGGTTCTAATGTGGAAGTAGGAGAAGCGGTAGGAATTATTGCCGCGCAATCCATCGGTGAGCCTGGTACACAGCTTACGATGCGTACTTTCCATACAGGCGGAGTTGCCGGAGATGACATTACACAAGGTCTGCCTCGTATCCAAGAGCTGTTTGAAGCCCGTAATCCGAAAGGGCAGGCTGTTATTACAGAGATTGCCGGTACTGTTCTTGAAATGAAAGAAGTGAAGGATAAACAAGAAGTTGTTATCCAGGGCAATGTTGAACAACGCAGCTATGCAGTTCCTTATAATGCACGTATGAAAGTGCAAGAAGGAGATCAAGTGGAAGCAGGACAGGAACTTACAGAAGGTTCCGTTGACCCGAAAGAACTACTTCGTGCCAAAGGTGTAGAAGGCGTTGAAAACTACTTGCTCAAAGAAGTGCAGCGTGTATATCGTATGCAAGGGGTAGAAATTGGAGATAAACACGTCGAAGTAATGGTTCGCCAAATGCTTCGCAAAATCCGTGTTGTATCCGCTGGAGATACAGAAGTATTGCCAGGATCCCTGCTTGAATTACACCAGTTCAGAGACGCGAACCATGAAGTATTTAAAGAAGGCGGAGATCCAGCAACAGGACGTCCAGTACTACTGGGTATTACCAAAGCATCTCTTGAAACGGATTCCTTCTTATCAGCTGCATCCTTCCAAGAAACAACCCGTGTCTTGACAGATGCTGCGATTAAAGGAAAACGAGACGAATTACTCGGCTTGAAAGAGAATGTTATTATCGGTAAACTTGTTCCAGCTGGTACAGGAATGCCGCAATACCGCACGTTAGAATCTGAGCTTGATGTACCTGAAACAGATGAAGAAGTAACTGATGAAGAGAGCACACAAAGAGTATAAATAACATGTTATTCGGAAGGGGTTCTTCTCCCCTTCTGGATACAATATGTTTTCACTTTGAGGTACTCTGAAAAAATACCATGAATATATTGACAAACTATTTAGAGGGTGGTACTATATTCAAGGTGCTTCTGATTATGCTTGCAAAAGTAATTTTCGGAGCAATCGATAATCGGAACTACGGTTTATTTTAAACGATATGAACAAAAGCAATCTGCGTATAAGATGAGGGGTTTTTCGCAAAAATTTTGTGAGAGATTTTTTTATCACTAAAAATGAACCACCTGGATGTGTGGTATTACAAATGGTTGTTATTTGATTATGAATTTATATTGAGAGGAGGAAAACACAATGCCAACTATTAATCAGCTGGTTCGTAAAGGTCGTGTGTCAAAGACTAAACAGTCTGACTCACCTGCATTGAACAAAGGCTACAATAGCTTTAAAAAGAAAATGACTGATGAGAATGCTCCGCAAAAACGCGGTGTATGTACTCGTGTAGGTACACTGACTCCTAAGAAGCCAAACTCTGCACTTCGTAAATATGCGCGTGTACGTTTGTCTAACAACATGGAGGTAACTGCATATATTCCCGGCATCGGGCATAACTTGCAGGAGCACAGTGTTGTTCTTATCCGCGGCGGCCGTGTAAAAGACTTGCCAGGGGTACGTTATCATATCGTACGCGGTGCACTTGATACTGCCGGCGTAGAAGGACGTAGACAGGGACGCTCTAAATACGGAACAAAAAAACCAAAACAAAAGAAATAAATGACATCAATTATCTGAAGGAAAGGAGGATGTACAATGCCTCGTAAAGGTCCAGTACCAAAGCGTGATGTGTTACCAGATCCGCTTTATAACTCAAAATTAGTTACGCGCCTGATCAACCAGATCATGATTGACGGGCAACGTGGTAAAGCACAAAAAATTCTTTATAATGCATTTGAATTAGTTTCTGAAAGAAGCGGTCAAAATGCAATGGAAGTTTTTGAACAGGCAATGAAAAATGTTATGCCTGTCCTTGAAGTTCGTGCCCGCCGTGTGGGTGGTTCAAACTATCAAGTACCAGTGGAGGTTCGTCCAGAACGTCGTCAAGCTTTAGGATTACGTTATATTGTTAATTACTCCCGCCTGCGCGGAGAAAAAACAATGGAAGAACGTCTTGCTAATGAAATTCTTGATGCTTCTAATAACACAGGAGCTGCTGTTAAAAGAAGAGAAGATATGCATAAAATGGCAGAAGCAAACAAAGCATTTGCCCACTATCGTTGGTAATTTAAATTTAAGCATTTGCTTACCTATAGGAAGGAGAAGAATACATGGCTAGAGAGTTCTCCTTGGAAAAGACACGTAATCTCGGTATTATGGCGCATATTGATGCAGGTAAGACAACCACTACCGAACGTATTCTTTTCTATACAGGACGTATTCATAAGATTGGTGAAACCCATGAAGGGGCATCCCAAATGGACTGGATGTCACAAGAGCAGGAGCGTGGAATTACAATCACTTCCGCTGCAACCACTGCTGCTTGGAGAGACCACCGCATTAACATCATTGATACACCGGGACACGTTGACTTCACAGTAGAAGTTGAACGTTCACTCCGCGTACTTGATGGTGCAGTAACTGTTCTGGATGCACAATCCGGGGTGGAACCACAAACGGAAACAGTATGGCGTCAAGCAACAACATACGGTGTTCCGCGTATCGTATTCATTAACAAAATGGATAAAGTAGGTGCGGATTTCTTGTATTCAACAAATACATTGAAAGAGCGCCTCGGTGCGAACGCACATCCTATCCAAATGCCTGTTGGGGCTGAGGATGAATTTAGCGGAATTATTGACTTAATCAAAATGGAAGCTCATAAATATTTAGATGATTTAGGTCAAAAATCCGAAACAACAGAAATTCCTGCTGAGTTGAAAGAGCAAGCAGAAGAATTGCGTGCAAGCTTAATTGAAGCTGTAGCTGAAACAGATGAAGAATTGATGATGAAGTATCTTGAAGGAGAAGAAATCACAAATGATGAACTCACAAGTGCTATTCGTCAAGCTACGTTGAATGTAGATTTTTACCCGGTTCTTTGCGGTTCCGCATTTAAAAACAAAGGTGTTCAGCTGATGCTGGATGCAGTTATTGACTATCTTCCTTCTCCAACGGATGTACCTCCGATTGAAGGTATTGTTCCTGAAACAGAAGAAGAAGTAACACGCCCGTCTACGGACGATGCGCCATTCTCTGCATTAGCCTTTAAAGTAATGTCGGATCCTTATGTTGGTAAACTGACATTCTTCCGTGTGTACTCTGGTACACTTAAATCTGGTTCTTACGTAAAGAACTCTGTGAAAGACAAACGGGAACGTATCGGACGTATCTTGCAAATGCACGCTAACTCCCGCGAAGAAATTTCAGTTGCTTATGCAGGTGAAATTGCAGCTGCGGTCGGTTTAAAAGATACTGCAACAGGTGATACTTTATGTGATGAAAAGAATCTTGTTATTCTTGAGTCCATGGACTTCCCTGAACCGGTTATTTCCGTTGCGATTGAACCGGAAACAAAAGCAGACCAGGATAAAATGGCTATTGCTCTGGCTAAACTTGCGGAAGAAGATCCAACTTTCCGTACAGAAACAAACGTAGAAACAGGGCAAACGCTTATTTCCGGTATGGGTGAGCTTCACCTGGATATCATCGTTGACCGTCTGAAACGTGAATTTAAAGTAGGCGCACAAGTAGGCGCTCCACAAGTTTCTTATAGAGAAACATTCCGTGCTGCTGCTGAAGTGGAAGGTAAATTCGTACGTCAATCTGGCGGACGCGGACAATTCGGTCACGTTTGGATTAAATTTGAACCAAATGAAGAAGGCGCCGGATTTGAATTTGAAAATAAAATCGTTGGTGGTGTCGTACCTCGTGAATATATCCCCGCTGTTCAACAAGGGGTTGAAGATGCGATGGAAAACGGTGTTATTGCTGGATACCCGCTCATCGATGTAAAAGCTACCCTATTTGATGGAAGCTATCACGATGTCGATTCCAACGAAATGGCATTTAAGGTTGCCGCTTCGATGGCACTTAAAGCTGCTAAAAACAAATGTAACCCGGTTCTGCTTGAGCCGATGATGAGAGTAGAAGTTGTTATCCCTGAAGAATACATGGGAGACATTATGGGTGATGTAACATCTCGTCGTGGACGTGTAGAAGGTATGGAAACGCGAGGAACTGCACAAGTAGTTAAAGCATTCGTACCGCTTGCGGAAATGTTCGGTTATGCAACAGTATTACGTTCAAACACGCAAGGTCGCGGAGTGTACACCATGCACTTTGACCACTATGAAGAAACACCAAAAAGCATTACTGAAGAAATTATCAAGAAAAATGGTGGCCAATAATTGATTTTTTCTTCAAAGTGACGTATAACATTTAGTAAAGGCTGGGTAATTCTTAATGAATTTCCCGGCATATATAAAAATTGCTATATATTTAAAGGAGGAACTATAAATGGCTAAAGAAAAATTCGACCGCTCGAAAAGTCACGTAAACATTGGAACAATTGGTCACGTTGACCATGGTAAAACAACTCTAACTGCTGCAATCACGACAGTACTTGCAAAAAGAGGCGACGGTACTGCAATGGCATATGACCAAATTGATGGTGCTCCAGAAGAGAAAGAACGCGGAATTACAATCGCAACTTCTCACGTAGAGTATGAAACAGAAACACGTCACTATGCACACGTTGACTGCCCAGGTCACGCTGACTATGTTAAAAATATGATCACTGGTGCTGCTCAAATGGACGGAGCTATCCTTGTTGTATCTGCTGCAGATGGCCCAATGCCGCAAACTCGTGAGCATATCCTGCTTTCCCGTAACGTTGGAGTACCTTCTATTGTTGTATTCCTTAACAAAACGGACATGGTAGACGATGAAGAGCTACTTGAATTAGTAGAAATGGAAGTTCGTGATCTATTAACTGAATATGACTTCCCTGGTGATGATATTCCAGTAATTAAAGGTTCTGCACTTAAAGCACTTGAAGGTGACGAAGAATACGAAGACAGAATCCTAGAATTAATGGCTGCAGTGGATGAATATGTTCCAACTCCAGACCGTGACACTGACAAACCATTCATGATGCCAGTAGAGGACGTATTCTCTATCACTGGCCGTGGTACAGTTGCTACAGGCCGTGTTGAGCGTGGACAAGTTCGCGTTGGAGATGACGTAGAAATCATCGGTATCAATGAAGAGTCTGCAAAAACTACTGTAACTGGTGTAGAAATGTTCCGTAAGCTTCTTGACTATGCTGAAGCTGGCGATAACATTGGTGCATTGTTGCGCGGTGTATCCCGTGATAATATCAACCGTGGTCAAGTATTGGCTAAACCAGGTTCAATCACACCACACACAAATTTTAAAGCGGAAGTTTATGTATTATCAAAAGATGAAGGCGGACGCCATACCCCTTTCTTCTCTAACTACCGTCCTCAGTTCTACTTCCGTACTACGGACGTAACTGGAGTAATCACGCTTCCAGAAGGAACTGAAATGGTAATGCCAGGAGACAACACAGAAATGGAAGTAGAACTTATCGCACCAATCGCGATTGAAGACGGAACTCGTTTCTCAATCCGTGAAGGTGGACGTACAGTTGGTTCTGGTGTTGTAACTACAATCAACAAATAATAAATGCTTTTCATAGTACAGGAAGTCAGCGTGACGACGTTGTCTTTCTGTCCCTAACCAAAAAAGAACCTTCGATAAATTATCAGCTGATTATCGAAGGTTCTTTTTATTGTTCTGTAACTGGTTAGAAGACTTTTGCTACAAAAAAGGAAGGATAAGTTTCATTTTAAATTATACTGATTTAGGGTGTTCTGTTGCGATGTGGCGAAAGCATCTATCTAAACCGTTCAAAACGATAGAATGAGTAGTAAAGATATCTTGATTATTTTCGATTCCTTGCGAAAGCATATTGCTGGTTATACTTGTAGCTATAAAAGCGCATTCATCTGTGTTGACTAACTGCTGATGAGAGAGTGCTTCATTCGGGCAGGCAAGTTCCATGGATACACATCGGTTCCATTGCTCATCCGTATTCGGAAGTAATCGCGCTTGCATTTCTCCGCCTAAGCTTTTTACTCCGACAGCTGCCAAAACGCCTTCAGGTGCACCGCCGATACCAATAAATAAATCTGCACTCCCTTGTCGGTGTATGCATGTTGAAATGGCAGGAATAATATCTCCCTCTTCAAACAATTCAGTTCGGACACCTAAAGCACGTGCCTCTTCTACCCAATGATTGTGCCTTTCTCTGTCCTGTGTAATCATTTTTAATTCTTCGAGCTTCTTTCCTTTTGCCTCTGCAATGATACGCAAGTTTTTCTCCAATGAGAAATCAATATTAATCTTACCGGCTGCTTCGGCTCCCGTTACAATCTTCTCCATATACATATCCGGAGCATGGAGCAGGGTACCTTTCTTTGCGATGGCAATGACCGCAATCGCATTATTTTTCCCTTTGGAAGTAGAGGTGGTCCCGTCAATTGGATCAACTGCCAAATCGACACCTTCCCCCAGCCCAGTACCCACTTTTTCGCCGATAAACAGCATAGGGGCTTCATCGATTTCTCCTTCCCCGATAACAATTTCCCCGTCCATGTGGATTTTATTTAGCTGGGCACGCATCGAATCTGTAGCTGCCTGATCAGCTTCTATTTTATTTCCGGTACCAATCCAAGGATATGTTGCAAGTGCTGCGGACTCTGTAACATGCAGAAATTCTTGAATGAACTGATTCATAACTGCCAACTCCTTTAGCAATTTTATCTATAAAATAAATAACGATTATGAAATACATCATTCTATCTGTGTTTTTAAAGTAACCTAATAAAATGAGTATTAAATTAATAGTAATACAGTTTTCGTTTTATATCAATATGTTTCATTATATTTCATTTATTATTTATTATTATTTTTAATTTTTGTTTTGTGGTTTGAGTGAATATCATAGGTTGCACTAAAGTAATCATGTTGTGGTTTCATCCCAATAAGCTGTAAAAAGATAAATGAAAAAACAGCTCCTCCAATAGATAGGATTTTGTTATGACTTAACTTTCGCACCTAAGAATAAGTATATATATCTTGTTATCTCAGGATGAACTTGATCTCCATTACCATGCTTGCTTTTGGTTAAATATCCGGCCATTTTGGAATTGGTGATTGTACGTCGGAAAGCAAAACGGTCCGCCGCAGCGGTAGCTTGACACCTCACCTTCTATTCTTTGCCAAGAGAGTTAACAAAGGAAAGATCAACTCTTGTTTCTCTGGAAATGAAGTTACTTTTTAAGGTGCGAAAGTTGAGTTATGATATAAGAGAAGTACATTGAAACATGTGTAATCGCACTGGAGATACAAATAGGGGCTGTGAACCTCTGCGTATGGAGAATGAATACCTTAGATATAAAGTGAAATGGTATTTAGCTTGTTTTTCATAGGCGGTTATATTGCGATAAAAGGAGGATCTTATATGGTGGAAGATAAAGTAGTTTTTATAACAGGTGCAGCAAGTGGTATCGGGTATGAAGTTGGCAATGCGTTTGCAAAAAACGGTGCAAAGGTAGCTTTGTCAGATGTGAATGCGGATAAAGTGATGGAAGCTTCGGAAGATTTAAGGAAGAAGGGTTATGACTGTATTGGGTTGAAATGTGATGTTACCAGTGAAGAGGGGCTCAAACAGGCATTGGATTACACGGAAGAAAAATATGGAAGAATAGATGTTTTAATTAATAATGCAGGGCTGCAGCATGTATCTGCTATAGAAGATTTTCCGACTGAAAAGTTCGAGTTGATGACCAAGGTCATGTTAGTTGCCCCATTTATGGCGACCAAGCTTATTTTCCCGCTGATGAAAAAGCAAGGTTTTGGAAGGATTATTAATATGGCTTCGATTAATGGACTGATTGGTTTTGCGGGCAAGGCAGCTTATAACAGCGCAAAGCATGGTGTGATCGGTCTAACTAAGGTGGCTGCTTTAGAAGGAGCAGCAGATGGAATTACAGTGAATGCGATTTGCCCTGGATATGTCGATACACCACTGGTGCGCGGCCAATTTGAGGATTTGGCAAAAAATCGTAACGTGCCGATTGAAAAAGTGCTGGAAGAAGTGTTATATCCATTAGTTCCGCAAAAAAGGCTTTTAGATGTTCAGGAGGTTGCTGATTACGTCATGTTTTTAGCCAGTGATAAGGCAAAAGGTATTACAGGACAGGCAGTTGTGTTAGATGGGGGATATACAGCTCAATAATATCACGGATACAGGGAGTATCACTTTATTTTATAGAAGTCGTGCTAAAAGAATAATATATCTGAACATATAATAATAGAAACGGAAAACAGCATTTTTGCTGGGGGAGCGTTTCGGGTTATGATATAGCAGCATACAAGGGGGAGTTGGATTGAAAGTTCTAACGAGATTTTTTGACAGGGTGGTACAGCGATATTTACCAGATGCTTTTTTATTTGCCATTATTTTAACCATCTTTGTTTACTTATTAGGTGTTTCTTTAACAGGGAGCGGTCCGATGGAAATGATAACCTATTGGGGCGATGGTTTTTGGGATCTGCTTGAATTTGGCATGCAAATGGCACTGGTGGTTGTCACGGGATATATTTTAGCAAGCACTCCAGTGGTGAAAGGTTTTTAGCAAAACTCAGCAGAGCAGCAAAAACACCGGGGCAAGCGGTGATGCTGGTAACATTGGTTGCTTTGCTTGCTTGTTTAATAAACTATGGCTTTGGACTTGTTGTCGGTGCACTGTTTGCTGTTCATGTGGCGAAGCGAGTTCCTGCAGTGGATTATCGAATATTAATTGCCAGTGCATACAGCGGTATGGTCATCTGGCATGGCGGTTTTTCCGGATCTGTTCCGTTGCTTATTGCCACCCCGGGCCATTTTTTAGAAGATGCTATCGGGTTAATTCCTGTAACGGAGACATTGTTCAGTTCATTTAATTTGTTTATTGTCATTACCTTATTGATTACACTGCCGCTTTTTAACCGATATCTATTAAAGGGGGCAGACCCTGTAGGTAAAATAGATCCTTCATTATGGAAGGAAGAAGCCAAAGAGGAAAAGGAAACGGAAATTCATCCACCAGCAACACCGGCAGAAAGGCTGGAGAACAGTCAGGCCTTGTCTCTTCTGATTGGTGTGATGGGGCTCCTTTTTATCGGCTATCATTTCGTTGCCAATGGATTTGACCTGAATATTAATATTGTTAATTTTATTTTTCTTTTCTTAGGAATTCTTTTTCATAGAACACCAAGACGTTTTCTGGAAACGGTAGGGAAAGGCGTGAAGAATGCTGGGGGAATTATTATACAGTTTCCATTCTACGCTGGAATAATGGGAATGATGGTATCATCTGGTTTATCAGATAAAATCTCTTTATGGTTTGTGAGTTTTGCAACAGATTATACACTGCCTATCTTTACATTTCTCAGTGCGGGCATTGTTAATGCGTTAGTGCCTTCCGGAGGCGGACAATGGGCTGTGCAAGGTCCAATCATGATACAGGCTGCTCTGGAAATAGGGGCAGATACAGCAAAAACAGCCATGGCAGTTGCTTGGGGAGATGCTTGGACAAACATGATTCAGCCATTCTGGGCGCTGCCCGTACTTGCAATTGCTGGATTAAAGATTCGGGATATTATGGGCTTTTGTGTTATGATTCTGCTGTTCACCTTTATTCCGATTGTTATCGGGTTTCTACTATTATAATAGAAGTGTTATATGTTAATGTGGAGCGGAACGGTATATCACCTGATTCCGCTTCTGCTTTTTATGAAAGGTATTTTTGAGCTAGAAAGAAGCGAATTTCTACTATTTGGTTACTATTCACAGCCACCAAATAAAAATAATATATTTTCAGAGCTCTTCACCAAAATTTATGGTAGACAAATTAAGTTTTAAGGGTAGCCACCGCTACGGCGGACCGTTTTGCTTTCCTAGGGGCACGCTCTTCAGCTAACTTTTGCCAAGGAGATCGCTTGGCAAAAGTGGATCTTCAGATGGTGCTGATCCCTCAGGAGTCAAAACGGTCCGCCTACGCTAACGGTGTGTTCTATCCTGTTTGATATAGCTGTGTTAAAAACGTTAAACCAGAAAAGAATCTATTTTTAGATCATAACCCCAGCACAGCTATTTTCTTTTCGCCAAAGCTATTCTTGATATGCATCATCTATGCTCCTTCAAACTGCTGAAGCAACCATTTGAAACACAGAATGACTTTGTTATCCGGCGTAAAATGATTCATTAATCACTTTATCAGATCATTTTGTATTGCATTCGCTGTAGAACGCTATATGAGCGAAGGAAAAACATGGAGACTCCTAGTCGGCTAAGACCGGTCACGTCCTGTGACCAACGGCCGACACTAGGACGTCCTGTCCGTCGTGGGAACAGGGCGAGCTGAAGATCCACTTGAAAAGCGGTCTTCTTTTCAAGTTAGCTGAAGCCGTCCCCATGGCAGACTAAGAACGCAACGTCCTGTTGCAACGTCTGCACTAGTACGTCCTGTACGTCGGAAAGCGGAATGTTTTTCCGTAGCGGTCATTATCCTCTAAATTTAGTTGATTTTGATGAGGAGCTCTGATGAAGCCAAATAAGTTGGCTGTGAATAGTAACACTATTTTATAAGGATATAAAAAAACTTTTAAAATATGCTTGCAATCAGACCGTATGCTATGTATAATATAAAAATGTGCAAACTTGTAGATAGCTATGTATAAGCTTGCTATGGTCAAAGATATTTGTTATACTAATGTAGTTGACCAGTTAATGCGACGATGCGGAAGGTTGTTGGCACACCCGGCCCCTTTGCCATGGCGGTGTGCTGAGGAATTTTCGCGGAGAATGTCTATTACGATATAGGCGAGAAGGAGGGAAAATGATGGCAAAAGAGAAAATCAGAATTCGTTTAAAAGCATACGATCACCGTATTTTAGATCAGTCTGCTGAAAAGATTGTGGATACTGCAAAACGTTCCGGAGCAAAAGTGTCTGGTCCAATTCCACTGCCGACTGAAAGATCTGTTTATACAGTTCTTCGTGCGGTTCACAAGTACAAAGATGCTCGTGAGCAGTTCGAAATGCGCACGCACAAGCGTTTGATCGATATTCTTGAGCCTACACCGAAGACGGTTGACGCATTGATGCGTTTAGATCTTCCATCTGGTGTAGACATTGAAATTAAATTATAATTCGTTTTAAATATAGGAGGTGTAACGGATGACGAAAGGAATCTTAGGTCGTAAAATCGGCATGACACAGCTTTTCTCAGAAAATGGAGAAGTTGTACCAGTAACAGTTGTTCAAGCTGAAGCGAATGTTGTGTTGCAAAAAAGAACTTTAGAAAATGATGGCTATGAAGCGTTGCAAATCGGTTTTGCTGATAAAAAGGAATCACGTACAAACAAAGCGGAAAAAGGTCATGCTGAGAAAGCAGGCACTGCCCCTAAGCGCTACGTTCGTGAAATCCGTGGCGCAGAAGTTGATGGCTATGAAGTAGGCCAGGAAATCAGCGTCGATATTTTTGGTGCCGGAGACAAAATTGATGTGACAGGAACCTCTAAAGGGAAAGGTTTCCAAGGTTCTATCAAGCGTCACAATCAACAGCGCGGACCTAAAACACACGGTTCTCATTTCCATCGTTCCACTGGTTCAATGGGGGAAATGAACTCTGGTCGTGTTTTCAAAGGCCGTCAATTGCCAGGGCAAATGGGTTCAGAACAAGTAACAGTCCAAAACTTGGAAGTAGTTAGTGTAGATGCTGATAAGAATTTGCTTCTAATTAAAGGAAATATTCCAGGTCCCAAAAAATCTTGCGTTAAAATCACAAGCACAATAAAAGGTAATTAATCATATAAACGAAGGGAGGAAATGTCATGCCTAAAGTAGCACTTTTAAAACAGGATGGAAGTAATGTTGGAGATATTGAATTAAATGACGCTGTTTTTGGTATTGAGCCAAACACACATGTGCTTCACGAAGCGGTTGTTATGCAACGCGCATCTTTACGTCAAGGTACACACGATGTAAAGAATCGTTCTGAAGTTCGTGGTGGAGGTCGTAAACCATGGCGCCAAAAAGGAACTGGCCGTGCCCGTCAAGGTTCCACTCGTTCACCACAATGGGTTGGAGGCGGAACTGTATTCGGACCGACTCCACGCAGCTACAGCTATAAACTACCGAAGAAAGTTCGTCGTCTAGCGTTGAAGTCTGCATTGTCTTCTAAAGTAAATGAAGAAAGCTTGTTTGTTTTAGACGCTATCACAATCGACGCGCCAAAAACGAAAGAAGTTATTAATATCCTTAACGGATTGAAAGTTGAAGAAAAAGCACTTATTGTTCTTTCAGAGAATGATGAAACAGTTGCGCGTTCTGCCAACAACTTACAAAACGTAAAGGTATTAACTGTAGAAGAATTAAATGTACTTGACTTGCTTACGCATGACAAGCTGATCATCACAAAGGATGCAGCTGAAAAAGCAGGGGAGGTGTTCGCACGATGAAAGACCTGCGCGATGTAATCAAACGCCCTGTCATTACAGAAAATACCGCTGATTTAATGGCAGAGAAAAAATACACTTTTGAAGTCGTTGAAAAAGCGAACAAAAGTGAAATCAAAGATGCTGTAGAAACCATCTTTGGTGTAAAAGTAGTAAGTGTAAACACGATGAACCTTAAAGGTAAATTTAAACGGATGGGCCGTTACGGCGGATATCGCCCGGACCGCAAAAAAGCGATTGTTCAACTATCAGAGGATAGCAAAGAATTAGATTTCTTTGAGGCTTAATCGTTCGTATAAATAGAATCCAAAATAAAAGGAGGGACAACGATGGCGATTAAAAAGTATAGACCAACTACAAATGGTAGACGTAATATGTCTGGTTCAGACTTTGCAGAGATTACAACGACTACCCCTGAAAAATCCCTTTTATCTCCTCTTTCTAAACGCGGAGGACGCAATAACCAAGGGAAAATGACAGTTCGTCATCAAGGCGGCGGCCATAAACGCCAATATCGTATGATTGACTTTAAACGCGATAAAGACGGTGTACCAGGACGCATTGCTACAATCGAATACGATCCCAACCGTTCAGCAAACATTGCATTAATTCATTATGTGGATGGGGAGAAACGTTACATCCTTGCTCCGAAAAATGTCAAAGTAGGGCAAATGATTGAATCTGGTGAGAACGCAGATATTAAAACAGGTAATGCTTTACCGCTGGGAAATATTCCGGTAGGTACTATCATCCACAATATCGAGTTAAAACCAGGACGTGGAGGACAATTAGCTCGTTCTGCTGGAGCGGACGCTCAAATCCTTGGACGTGAAGAAAAATATACATTGGTTCGCCTTGCTTCTGGAGAAGTTCGTTTAATCTTAACAAGCTGCCGTGCTACTATCGGTCAAGTAGGTAACATTGAACATGAACTGATCCGTGTAGGTAAAGCCGGCCGTACCCGCTGGCAAGGTAAACGCCCAACTGTCCGCGGTTCTGTTATGAACCCTAACGATCACCCGCATGGTGGTGGTGAAGGACGCGCACCAATTGGACGCAAATCACCGCTTTCACCTTGGGGCAAACCAACAATTGGTTACAAAACACGTCAACGTAACAAAACAACTGATAAGTATATCGTTCGTAGACGTAAACGTAAAAAATAAACGGAAAAACGGACGGGCTGAATCACCCGTCTCTAATCCCCGGAAGGAGGCTTATCCATGGGTCGCAGTTTGAAAAAAGGACCTTTTGCAGATGACCATCTAATGAAGAAAATCGAAGCGCTCAACACGGAAGATAAGAAGCAAGTAATTAAATCATGGTCTCGCCGCTCTACCATCTTCCCGCAATTTGTTGGTCATACCGTTGCAGTATATGATGGACGCAAGCATGTACCAGTATATATCACAGAAGATATGGTCGGTCATAAATTGGGTGAATTCGCACCAACTCGCACATTTAAAGGACACGCTGGTGACGATAAAAAAACAAGACGTTAATGAGAGGAGGTACCAGGCATGCAGGCTAAAGCCGTTGCGAAAACAGTTCGTATTGCTCCTCGTAAAGTTCGTTTAGTTATAGATCTAATTCGAGGAAAACAAGTTGGCGAAGCAATCGCTATTTTAAAACATACACAGCGTGGAGCTTCTCCAGTCGTAGAAAAAGTTTTAAATTCTGCTATTGCAAATGCAGAGCACAATTATGAAATGGAAGCAGATAATCTAGTAGTATCCGAAGCTTTTGTTGACGAAGGCGCTACTTTGAAACGTTTCCAAGCGCGTGCACAAGGACGTGCAAGCAGAATCAATAAACGTACCAGCCACATTACCGTTGTGGTAACTGAAAAGAAGGAGGGATAGTCAGTGGGTCAAAAAGTAAATCCAACAGGTCTTCGCATAGGTGTCATTAAAGACTGGGAATCTAAATGGTATGCTGGAAAAGACTATGCAGACTTACTACACGAAGATATTAAAATCAGAGAATATCTTGATGAGCGTCTAAAAACGGCTTCTGTTTCTTCTATTGAAATTGAACGCGCAGCAAACCGCGTAAACATCACAATCCATACCGGAAAACCGGGAATGGTCATTGGTAAAGGCGGTTCAGAAGTAGAAGCATTACGTAAATCTTTAAATAACTTAACTGGCAAACGAGTGCATATCAACATCGTTGAAATTAAAAAAGTAGATCTTGATGCAACACTCGTAGCTGATAATATTGCTCGTCAGTTAGAAAATCGTATTTCATTCCGTCGTGCTCAAAAGCAATCTATCCAACGTGCGATGCGTGCAGGAGCAAAAGGAATTAAAACACAAGTATCTGGACGTCTGGGCGGTGCAGACATCGCTCGTGCAGAATATTACAGTGAAGGAACAGTACCACTTCATACTTTACGTGCTGACATTGATTACGGTACAGCAGAAGCTGATACAACGTATGGTAAATTAGGTGTTAAAGTATGGATCTATCGTGGAGAAGTCCTTCCAACAATAACCGATAAATAAGGGAGGGGGCTCATTACTATGTTAATGCCTAAACGTGTTAAATATCGTAAACAACATCGCGGTAAAATGAGAGGCCAAGCAAAAGGCGGTACGTCTGTTTCTTTTGGAGAATATGGTTTACAAGCGACTGAGGCTTCTTGGATTACAAGCCGCCAAATCGAGGCAGCGCGTATTGCAATGACTCGTTACATGAAGCGTGGCGGTAAAGTTTGGATCAAAATCTTTCCAGATAAACCTTATACTGCAAAGCCTTTGGAAGTTCGAATGGGTTCCGGTAAAGGTGCTCCAGAAGGATGGGTAGCAGTTGTAAAACCAGGTAAGATTATGTTTGAAATTGCAGGTGTATCCGAAGAGGTAGCTCGTGAAGCACTTCGTCTTGCATCTCATAAATTACCTATTAAAACGAAATTTGTAAAACGTGAAGAAATTGGTGGTGAAAGCAATGAAGGCTAATGAAATCAGAGATTTAACCACTGCCGAAATTGAAAAAAATGTAAAAACGTTAAAAGAAGAGCTATTTAATTTACGTTTCCAATTAGCTACCGGCCAATTGGAAAACACTGCACGCATCCGTGAAGTACGTAAATCCATCGCTCGCCTTAAAACCGTTGTTCGCGAGCGCGAACTAAGCGCAAATAACTAAAGAGGAGGTAAACCTCAATGTCTGAACGTAATGATCGTAAAGTTTATACTGGTCGTGTTGTATCCGACAAAATGGACAAAACGATTACAGTTTTAGTTGAAACTTACAAATTCCATAAACTTTATGGAAAACGTGTGAAGTATTCAAAGAAATTCAAAACACATGATGAAAACAACGTTGCAAAAACTGGCGATGTCGTAAGCATCATGGAAACCCGTCCACTATCTGCTACCAAACGTTTCCGTTTAGTAGAAGTAGTAGAAGAAGCGGTAATTATTTAATAAAGTTCGCTCGGAAGGTATCCGAAGGGAGGTCACAGTGTTATGATTCAACAAGAAACCCGTTTGAAGGTTGCAGATAACTCTGGTGCTCGTGAAGTATTAACCATTAAAGTACTAGGCGGTTCCGGTCGTAAAACTGCCAACATTGGTGATGTGGTCGTTTGTACGGTGAAACAAGCAACACCAGGGGGCGTTGTCAAAAAAGGTGAAGTCGTAAAAGCAGTAATTGTACGATCTAAATCTGGTGCCCGTCGTAAAGATGGTTCATATATCCGTTTTGATGAAAATGCTGCCGTAATTGTTCGTGATGACAAAAGTCCAAGAGGAACTCGTATCTTCGGACCTGTTGCACGTGAATTGCGTGAAGCTCAATTCATGAAAATCGTATCTCTGGCTCCAGAAGTTCTATAAGAAGAAATTTCCTCATCAAGGAGGTGCGTAAAGCATGCATGTAAAAAAAGGTGATAAAGTCAAAGTGTTATCCGGTAAAGACCGCGGTAAAGAAGGTACTGTACTAGAAGCATTTCCGAAAAAAGAGCGTGTATTAATCGAAGGCGTGAACATGATTCAAAAACATGCGAAACCGTCTCAAGATAATCCGCAAGGCGGAATTTTGAATATCGAAGCTCCAATTCATGTTTCTAATGTACTGCCGGTTGATCCGAAGTCCGGAGAACCAACTCGTGTTGGCTATGAAATAAAAGAAGGTAAAAAAATCCGTATTGCTAAAAAATCCGGTGAAGCATTAGATAAATAAGTTTTTCTGTGAAAGGAGGGCTAACACATGAACGAATTAAAACTAAAATATAATGATGAAATCATTTCATCTTTAATGAATAAATTCACTTATGATTCTGTAATGGAAGTACCTAAAATAGAGAAGATCGTGATCAACATGGGTGTTGGTGACGCTGTTCAAAACTCTAAGGCGCTAGACAGTGCTGTTGAAGAATTAGCATTAATTTCTGGTCAAAAACCATTGATTACCCGTGCTAAGAAATCTGTCGCTGGTTTCCGTCTCCGTGAAGGGATGCCGATCGGTGCAAAAGTTACACTGCGCGGCGAACGCATGTATGACTTTCTGCAAAAACTAATCGCAGTATCACTGCCACGTGTACGTGACTTCCGCGGTATTTCTAAAAAAGCATTTGATGGTCGTGGAAACTACACATTAGGTGTAAAAGAACAATTGATTTTCCCAGAAATTAATTATGATAAAGTAAATAAAGTACGTGGTATGGATATTGTTATTGTAACAACTTCTAACACAGACGAAGAAGCCCGTGAACTTTTAGCTGGCATGGGCATGCCTTTCCAAAAGTAAGCTAAAAGCTAATACAAGGAGGGAAAATTTTGGCTAAAAAATCTATGATAGCGAAACAAAAGCGCCCGCAAAAATATAAAGTAAGAGAATATACACGTTGCGAACGCTGTGGTCGCCCACATTCCGTCATTCGTAAATTTAAACTTTGCCGTATTTGTTTCCGTGAACTTGCCTATAAAGGTCAAATTCCTGGTGTCAAAAAAGCAAGTTGGTAATCCCCGATTCGGGAAGGAGGTAATTAGTAATGGTTATGACAGATCCAATTGCAGATATGCTTACTCGCATCCGTAATGCGAACATGGTTAAACATGAACAGTTAGAGCTTCCTGCTTCTAAAATTAAAAAAGAGATCGCTGATATCCTGAAGCGTGAAGGTTACGTGAAGGATTATGAGTTGGTTGAAGACAATAAACAAGGGATATTGCGCATCTTCTTAAAATACAGTGCAAAAGAAGATAGAGTAATCACAGGTCTTAAACGTATCAGTAAACCAGGTTTACGCGTATATGCTAAAGCAAATGAAGTACCACGTGTATTGAATGGACTTGGCATTGCTATCGTATCCACTTCTAACGGAATGCTTTCTGATAAAGAAGCTCGTTCCCAAGCGGTTGGCGGCGAAGTACTAGCGTACGTTTGGTAAGAACTAATTTTTAAAAGAGGAGGTGCAAGGAATGTCTCGTGTCGGACTGAAGCCTATTGAAATTCCAGAAGGTGTAGAATTGAATTTCAACGGAAATACACTGACTGTAAAAGGACCAAAGGGTGAATTAACAAGAGATTTTCATCCGGATATTAAAATGAATATTGAGGGTAATATTATTACATTCGAGCGCCCGAGTGATCATAAAGAACACCGAGCACTGCATGGTACTACCCGCAGTTTAATTAATAATATGGTAGTTGGAGTAAGTAACGGTTTTGAAAAATCACTGGAAATCAACGGTGTTGGTTACCGTGTTCAAAAGCAGGGAGAAAAAACAATTGTTAACGCTGGTTATTCACACCCTGTAGAGGTTGATCCAATTGATGGTATTGAAATTGAAGTACCTACCAACGCACAAATTATTGTAAAAGGTATTGATAAAGAATTAGTAGGAGCAGTTGCTGCTAATATCCGCGCAATCCGCCCGCCGGAGCCTTACAAAGGTAAAGGAATTAAATATGCGGATGAATATGTACGTCGTAAAGAAGGTAAAACTGCTAAGTAAGTTTAGTCAGCCGAGAAAGGAGTGACCCAGATGATTACAAAGCCTGACAGAAATGTTATTCGTAAAAAACGCCATAACCGTGTGCGTAAAACATTATCAGGAAATGCAGAGTGTCCACGTTTAAACGTGTTCCGCTCTAACAAAAACATTTATGTTCAATTAATAGATGACGTAAACGGCTTAACCCTCGCAAGTGCTTCTACAGTTGATAAAGAACTTGGAATTGACGGCAATAACGTTGATGCCGCAAAAGAAGTAGGGACAGCTGTTGCAAAACGTGCAATTGACAAAGGATATAAATCCGTTGTATTTGATCGTGGTGGTTATTTATATCATGGACGTATCAAAGCTTTAGCAGAGGCAGCTCGTGAGGAAGGCCTTGAATTTTAAAAGTTAAAGGAGGTAAGCATCTATAATGAATACGAATATTGATCCGAGCAAATTAGATCTTGAAGAACGTGTTGTTACGGTCAACCGTGTTGCAAAAGTTGTAAGAGGTGGACGCCGTTTCCGCTTTGCAGCATTAGTTGTTGTAGGTGACAAAAACGGTCATGTTGGCTTCGGTACTGGTAAAGCTCAAGAAGTACCAGAAGCAATTAAAAAAGCAGTAGATGACGCGAAGAAAAACTTAATTACTGTACCAATCGTAGGCACAACCATTCCACACCAAATTCATGGACAATATGGTTCTGGCAATGTATTGATGAAGCCGGCTTCTGAAGGTACCGGAGTTATCTCTGGCGGCCCTGTACGTGCGATTCTAGAGCTTGCTGGTGTAGGTGATATCCTGACAAAATCATTAGGATCCAACACACCAATCAATGTCATCCGTGCTACATTGAACGGTTTAACAAATTTAAAAACAGCTGAGGACGTAGCGAAATTACGTGGAAAGTCTGTTGAAGAACTGTTAGGATAAGGAGGGAATCACGATGTCTAAAAAATTGGAAATAACCCTCACTCGCAGTGTTATCGGTGGCACTGACGTTCAACGCAAAACTGTTGAAGCGTTAGGGTTGAAGAAAATTCGTCAATCGGTTGTACGTGAAGATACTCCAGCCATTCGCGGTATGGTTAACAAAGTGTCCCACTTATTGACAGTTAAAGAAGTATAATAAATCTATTGTAAAGAGGAGGTGCTCGCATGAAACTTCATGAATTAAAAGCAGAAGAAGGAACCCGTAGAGAAAGAAACCGTGTAGGTCGCGGCATGTCTTCAGGTAACGGAAAAACTTCTGGTCGTGGGCATAAAGGTCAAAAAGCTCGTTCTGGCGGCGGTGTAAGACTTGGTTTTGAAGGTGGTCAAATGCCTTTATTCCAACGTTTACCGAAACGTGGATTTACCAACATTAACCGTAAAGAGTATACAATTGTGAACCTTGATGCACTGAATCGCTTTGACGAAGGAACTGAAGTTACTCCAGAGCTGTTATTAGAAACTGGTGTCGTAAGCAAATTGAATGCTGGAATTAAGGTTCTTGGAAAAGGTCAAGTAGAAAAGAAACTGACTGTAAAAGCTCATAAGTTCTCTGCATCGGCGAAAGAAGCAATTGAGGCAGCGGGCGGTCAATCTGAGGTGATCTAACTTGTTTCAGACACTCTCCAATTTTTTTCGTGTAACAGATATAAGAAATAAAATTATATTTACACTGTTGATGCTTGTTGTATTCCGTATTGGTACGTTTATTCCTGTACCATTTACGGATAGATCTGCCCTCGATTTTATGATGGAACAGCAAAATATGTTTGGTTTCATTAATACTTTCGGCGGCGGGGCACTTGAAAACTTCTCTATTTTTGCAATGGGAATCATGCCTTATATCACCGCATCAATCATCATGCAGTTGTTACAAATGGATGTTGTTCCAAAGTTTGCTGAATGGAAAAAGCAGGGAGAAATGGGACGGAAAAAAATTGCTCAAGTAACACGTTATGCAGCGGTCGGCATAGCTTTTATCCAAGCAATTGCGATGTCTGTCGGCTTTAATGCGATGGCAGGCGGTTTACTAATTCAAGATCCTGGCGTTATGAAATTCTTAATGATTGCAGTTGTATTAACCGGCGGAACAGCCTTTCTTATGTGGTTAGGAGAGCAAATTACTGCGCACGGAGTAGGTAATGGTATTTCCATCATTATCTTTGCCGGTATTGTTGCTGCTATCCCGAATGGTGCCGCTCAAATATTCAATCAGTATTTCTCCAATCCGGGAAGTGAATTGTTTATCAATATCGTTATTGTTACGTTAATTGTTTTAGTCATTATCGCTGTAACAGTCGGAATTATTTTCGTAAACGAAGCATTACGTAAGATTCCGGTACAGTATGCGAAAAAGCTGGTAAATCGTAATCCAGTAGGCGGACAGTCGACGCATCTGCCAATCAAGGTCAATGCAGCGGGAGTTATTCCGGTCATTTTTGCCATTGCCTTTATGGTTGCACCTACTACGATTGCCGGATTTTTTGAGGGGAACAGTGTAGCTAACACAGTGACGTACATTTTTGATTATACACAGCCTGTAGGCATGATAATCTATGTGGCACTGATTATTGCTTTCTCCTATTTCTATACATTTGTTCAGGTGAATCCGGAACAAATGTCAGAGAACTTACAAAGACAAGGCGGCTATATCCCTGGTATACGCCCTGGGCATAATACAGAGGAATATTTAACAAGGGTTATTCGTAGATTGACTTTTGTCGGCGCCTTATTCTTAGCGACTGTTTCTGTATTTCCGATTATTCTGGGCGGTCTGGCTAATCTGCCACAGACAGTTCAAATCGGCGGTACGAGCTTGATCATCGTTGTCGGAGTTGCATTAACAACTATGAAACAATTAGAAGGTCAGCTTGTGAAACGGCATTATAAAGGGTTTATTAAATAAATTTCCTGTCTACAAAAGCGAGGGGAAACAATGAATTTAATTTTAATGGGGCTACCTGGTGCCGGGAAAGGTACCCAGGCCGAAAAAATCGAAGAAGAATATAATATCCCTCACATTTCAACCGGGGATATGTTCCGGTCAGCTATTAAAGAGGGTACAGACCTTGGAAAAAAAGCGAAGGAATATATGGATCAAGGAAGCCTTGTTCCAGATGAAGTAACGATTGGTATTGTCAAGGAGCGCTTAGCAAAGGATGATTGTGCAGAAGGATTTCTATTAGATGGATTCCCTCGTACAATTGCTCAGGCAGAAGCGCTGCAAGATTTGACTGCTGATTTGAATAGAACCATCGATTATTGTATACATGTGGACGTACCAGAAGAAAAATTGGTAGAGCGTTTAACTGGACGGAGAATTTGCCCGACTTGCGGAACAACTTATCACGTCATTTACAACCCTCCAGAAGAGGAAGGCATTTGCGATAAGGATGGCTCCCAGTTAATTCAGCGAGATGATGATCAACCTGAAACGGTAAAGAAACGGTTAGCCGTTAACGTAGAGCAAACACAACCACTACTTGATTTTTATCAGGATAAAGGATATCTTGTGAAGGTAGACGGTGATCGCGATATCGAAGACGTCTTTTCCGACATTGCATCCATCTTGGATAAATAAGTCAAGCCTGTTAACGAACAGAATAAGTGCAAAACTCAGGTCTGCACGTTATAATAGGTGGGATAATGTGTAATGCTTTTATCAAACACGATAAAATTGGTTTATCAACCTTTTGATATAAACGAACAATTGCCTAAGTGATGGTGAGAGCAGATATACGTTAACAAATTGATTTTTTACTGAGGTCCATTTGTACGTATGATGCAGGATAGTGATTCAGGTCAGTACAATTGATGTCTCGGTTGTGAACGGTCGGTTGTTTTATGCTGGCCCATGGAGGAAGCAGTGCTCTTAAATCATCTTTAGATGATAATAGTGCGCTAGGTGTACGATGAATGTTTCCCTTATGATGAACGTGAGCAGCAATAGCAAAAACGGCTTGTCACAAAAGGGAAATGAAGCTTATCCTAAATTTAGATAAGGTTGTAACTGATTTGAAGAAGGGAGATCACACACAATGGCGAAAGATGATGTTATTGAAGTAGAAGGTACAGTGACAGATACATTGCCGAATGCGATGTTTAAAGTGGAGCTTGAAAATGGCCACACCGTGTTGGCGCATGTATCTGGTAAAATCCGTATGCACTTTATCCGCATTTTGCCAGGCGATAAAGTAACGGTTGAACTTTCTCCGTATGATTTAACCAAAGGACGAATTACGTACCGTTATAAATAAACGAGCTCCGATCTAAAAGGAGGTAATGATGATGAAGGTAAGAGCATCTGTAAAACCAATTTGCGAGAAATGCAAAGTCATCAAACGCAAAGGTAAACTAATGGTGATTTGTGATAATCCAAAACACAAACAAAAACAAGGCTAAAAAATAGGAGGTGCTAGCATTCTATGGCACGTATTGCAGGTATTGATATTCCACGTGATAAACGTGTAGTAATTTCCCTGACTTATGTCTACGGTGTTGGAAAAACTACTGCACAAGAAATCCTTAAAGAAGCAGGCGTTTCTGAAAGTACTCGTGTTCGTGATTTAACGGAAGACGAATTAACAAAAATCCGTCAAGTGATTGATAATAATCATACTACGGAAGGTGACCTTCGTCGTGAAGTATCTTTAAATATCAAACGTTTGATTGAAATCGGCTCTTACAGAGGGATTCGTCACCGTCGCGGATTACCGGTTCGCGGACAAAAAACGAAGAATAACTCTCGTACACGTAAAGGCCCACGTAAAACAATGGCTAACAAGAAAAAGTAATGTAAGGAGGTAAGCTTACAAATGGCACGTAAAACAAATACGCGTAAACGTCGTGTGAAAAAGAATATAGAATCTGGTATTGCCCATATCCGTTCTACGTTTAACAATACGATTGTTACTGTTACGGATACACAAGGTAATGCGGTTGGATGGAGCTCAGCTGGTGCTCTTGGTTTTAAAGGATCTAAAAAATCAACTCCGTTTGCTGCACAAATGGCTGCTGAAACAGCTGCTCGTTCTGCAATCGAAAACGGCATGAAAACATTAGAAGTTACTGTTAAAGGACCTGGCGCTGGACGTGAAGCTGCAATCCGCTCTTTACAGGCTGCTGGATTAGAAGTTACGGCAATTGTTGACGTAACTCCAGTTCCTCATAATGGTTGCCGCCCGCCAAAACGTCGTCGTGTTTAATTTAACCGTATAGAATTTGTCATCCTGTCAATAATGGTTGATAAAACATACGGTTATCTACATGTTGTAGATAAACAGATTCCAAAGACAGTTCGTACGAAAGATTTTAAGGTAGCGCAGAAACGCAACTGCCTATTTGAGGAATTTCGGTTAGACTTTGTTTGTCTAGCCGGGGTTTCGACGTTTTAAAGGAGGGTTTGTTAAATGATCGAGATAGAAAAGCCAAAAATTGAAACGATTGAAATTAGCGAGGACGCTACGTTTGGGAAATTTGTAGTTGAGCCGCTAGAACGTGGATATGGTGCCACACTTGGAAACTCCTTGCGTCGTATCTTACTATCCTCACTTCCCGGTGCTGCAGTAACATCCGTTCATATTGATGGCGCACTGCACGAATTTTCAACCATTGACGGCGTTGTAGAGGATGTAACTACTATCATTCTTAACTTGAAAAAACTTGCACTTAAAATCTACTCTGATGATTTAAAAACATTGGAAATTGATGTTCAAGGCGAAGGAGCAGTGACTGCTGCTGACTTAACTTATGACAGTGATGTAGAAGTGATGAACCCGGATCTTCATATTGCAACGTTAAACAGTAAAGCCAGCCTGCATATGAAGTTAACTGCTGAAAGAGGCCGCGGTTATCGTCCGGCTGAAGAAAACAAGTTTGATGATCAACCAATTGGTGTTATTCCGATTGATTCCATCTTCACTCCGGTATCACGTGTGACGTATCAAGTTGAGAACACACGTGTCGGTCAAATTGCCAATTATGATAAACTGACATTGGATGTTTTGACAGATGGTAGTATTCGCCCGGAAGAAGCTGTTTCCTTGGGTGCAAAAATTATCAGCGAGCATTTAAGTATTTTTGTCAGCTTAACAGATGAAGCACAGAGTGTTGAAATTATGGTTGAAAAAGAAGAAGATCAAAAAGAAAAAGTAATGGAAATGACCATTGAAGAACTAGATCTTTCTGTTCGTTCTTACAACTGCTTGAAGCGTGCTGGTATCAACACGGTTCAGGAACTTGCAAATAAATCAGAAGAAGATATGATGAAGGTTCGTAATTTAGGACGTAAATCATTAGAAGAAGTAAAAGTGAAATTAGAAGATCTCGGATTAGGTCTTCGCGATGATGACTGATTCAACCAGTCACCTGTAGAGTTTCGAAAAAGGGAGGGATAGTCCGTGGCTAGAAAATTAGGACGTAGAACAGATGACCGCATGGCTCTTCTTCGCAATCTTGCAACTGATGTGATTGTTCATGAGCGCATTGAAACAACAGAAGCAAAAGCGAAAGAGTTAAGATCAATTGTAGATAAAATGATTACGCTTGGTAAACGTGGTGATTTACATGCACGCCGTCAAGCAGCTTCATTTTTATACAACAAAGAAGCGGATGAAGATAATAACGTAATTCAAAAACTATTTGATGATGTTGCTGCGCGCTATGAAGATAGACAAGGTGGATATACACGTGTTCTTAAACTTGGTGAACGCCAAGGCGATGGCGCTAAAATGGCAATCATTGAGCTGGTTTAATTTACTACAAACGGCAAGGGGCAGGACTCAATCTCTCTCAGAGGTTATCCAAGCCCTTTTTTTGTATTGAAAAATGATTATGATTTTCTTGTAAGGAGTCCAGAGAAGAAGTTGTGCTGATGAATGTCGCTCCAACGGCTTTTGATGGGGGAGTAATCGCAACCCCAGAAATACACTACGCTTTCCGTGGGCTTGTCCTCACTCCTTTAAAGAAGACTTGCTGATTGGCAAGCCGACAGGCGCAGACAGAAGCTTAGTCACACTTATGCCTGTGGTAGAAAAAAAGAAGTTCGCTTTTTTCCTGCGGGGTTTTCACACTACGCATAGGTGAGACATCGCAGTGCGTCAGCACAAGAGGGCTCACCAGCCGCCCGCGGAAAGCGGAGTATATTTTCGGAGCGGATGATTCTCACAGAATATGTTCGATATTTATTTTTTATTTTATAGTCTAGCCTAGACTTTCTTTCATGAAAGAAAGTCGATAAAATAGCCATAATAGAAAAAGCAAATTACATAATAAACAACAGGAGAAGGAGGTGTCTGGATGGATAGAAAAAAGCTAGTAGAGTTTAAGAATGTTTCCTTTCAATATGAGGAAGAAGGAGCGCTTGTGTTAAATCAGGTTTCCTTTGAGATTTATGAAGGCGAATGGGTTGCTATTATCGGGCATAACGGCTCAGGAAAATCAACCATTGCCAAGCTGCTTAATGGATTATTAATGCCAAAAGACGGAGAAATCATTGTCAGTGGGCAAAAAGTGGATGATGATACTGTCTGGGATATACGTAAAGATGTAGGGATGGTCTTTCAGAATCCAGATAATCAATTTGTCGGGGCTACGGTGCAAGACGATGTTGCCTTTGGAATGGAAAACAGAGGAGTCCCCCGAGAAGAGATGAGAAAGAGAATCCAGCGCACCTTATCTGCTGTTCGTATGCAGGATTATCTCATTGCTGAACCGCATCGTTTATCTGGGGGCCAAAAGCAGCGTGTAGCTATTGCCAGTGTCTTAGCGATAGCTCCCAAGGTATTGATTCTAGACGAGGCTACTGCGATGCTGGATCCGACAGGAAGACAAGAAATTATGCATACGGTGAATGATATTCAGGAGTCAGAAGGATTGTCCCTGGTTACTATCACACATGACCTGCAAGAAATTGTTCAGGCGGACCGGGTGATTGTGATGAATCAAGGTCACATTTGGGAAGAAACAACGCCGAGAGAGTTATTTCTGCAGCGGGAAGAATTACGTGAGATCGGTTTGGATGTACCTTTTGTCGGGCAATTAACCGATGAGCTGTTGAAACAGGGAGTTCCGTTAAAAGAAGCAGCGCTAAACCACGAAGAGTTGTTGGAGGAATTATGGAAATTCAATTCAAAGACGTAAGTTATATTTATCAAGAGAATAGCCCTTTTGCCCATAAAGCACTTGAAGATATTTCCTTTACGATGGATTCTGGTTCGTTTGTTGCCGTTATCGGTCATACAGGATCTGGGAAGTCGACCCTTATTCAGCATCTCAATGGTTTAAGTAAACCGAGCAGGGGAGAAATAATGATCGGTGACTTCCAATTGACTGCTGAAGGGAAGCCTAAGGATATCCGTGAGCTGCGAAGAAAAGTCGGTGTTGTCTTCCAATATCCGGAGCACCAGTTATTTGAAGAAACGGTAGCTAAAGATATCGCTTTTGGTCCAAAGAATTTTGGCGTGGAACAGGAGGAAATCAATCGCCGGATAGAAGATATTCTCCCGGCTGTCGGTTTGTCGGAAGAATTATTAGCACGTTCTCCATTTGATTTAAGCGGGGGGCAGAAGCGGCGTGTAGCTATTGCCGGCGTTTTAGCGATGAGTCCGGAAGTCCTCGTATTGGATGAGCCCACTGCAGGTCTTGATCCACGAGGACAACGTGAAATGATGGATATGTTTTATAAGCTGCATAAAGAACGCGGCCTGACAACGGTATTAGTTACCCATAGCATGGAGGATGCGCTGACTTATGCAGATAAAATCATTATTCTAAATAAGGGACAAAAATATATGGAAGGCCCGCCGCTTGAGGTATTTAGACAAGCAGATAAACTGCGGGAAGTACAGTTAGGTATTCCTGAGGTGATTCAGTTTCTGAACCAGTATAATGAGCGTTTTGGTACTTCTTTCAGCTATCAGCATCAGTCTTTACGAGAGTTAGCATATGAAATAAAGGAACAGCTGGAGGTGGGTTCGGATGAATAATGCCTTAATCATCGGTCAGTATGTTCCCGGGAATTCCTTTATTCATCGGTTGGATCCAAGAACGAAAATCACCGTCGTGTTTTTCTTTGTGATTGTCGTGTTTTTCGCAAATAATGTAGCGTCCTACAGCTTATTAACGGCATTTTCATTGCTTTGTGTATTGAATTCTAGAGTGCCGTTGAAGTTTATATTAAAAGGATTGCTGCCGGTCTGGTTTTTAATTATTTTTACATTTATTCTGCATTTGATTATTACGAATGAAGGCGAGCTCTGGCTGGATTGGGGTTTTATCCATATTTACAGCGGCGGGGTTATACAAGGTTTTGCGATTTCCCTGCGATTTTTCCTGCTGATACTGACCACTTCATTATTAACGCTGACCACGACACCAATTGAAATTACCGATGCGATGGAGGAAATGCTTCATCCATTGAAGAAAGTCAAATTCCCCGTTCATGAACTGGCTTTGATGATGTCTATTTCGCTGCGTTTTATTCCCACGCTGATGCAGGAAACGGATAAAATATCACGAGCCCAGGCAGCGCGTGGTGTGGACTTTCGTACAGGGCCTGTCAAAGACCGGGTGATGGCTGTCATTCCGCTGCTGGTTCCTTTGTTTGTCAGTGCTTTTAAACGTGCGGAAGACTTAGCGATGGCAATGGAAGCCCGCGGATACCAAGGCGGAGAAGGAAGAACTAAGCTTCGTGAATTACATGTAGGCACCAAAGATATTCTGGTTCTGATCGGCTTTGTTCTCATGTTAGCGGCATTGTTTATATTAAGACAGTAATGGAAGGAAGAAAGGATTGTACACATGGAAAGGATAAAATGCACGATTGCTTATGACGGTTCGGGTTTTGCAGGATTTCAGGTACAGCCTGCCCACCGGACTGTTCAAGGGGTGCTTGAAAAAGCCTTGATCAAAATGCATAAAGGCGAACCCATTCGTATTCAGGCTTCAGGGCGGACAGATACAGGAGTGCATGCACTTGGACAAGTCATTCATTTCGATACGCCTTTAACCATTCCTGAACGTAATTGGAAGCAGGCCATCAACACGCTCTTGCCGGATGATGTCCGAATAATGCATGTGGAGAAAGTTCATGATAATTTTCATGCCCGTTACAGCGTGAAGCAGAAAGAGTATCATTATATGGTCTTAAACCGGGAAGATCCTGATGTATTTCGGCGAGACTATGTATTGCATTTCCCTAAAAGCCTGGATATAGAGGCCATACAAGCTGCCTGTAAGCATTTAGAGGGGACGCATGACTTCACCACCTTTTCTTCTGCAAAATCGTCTGTGAAAGGCTCTAAAGTGCGCACATTATACCATGCATCCTGCAGGAAGAAAGAAAATGAGATTGAATTTGTTTTTCGCGGGAGCGGCTTTCTGTATAATATGGTGCGAATCATGGTCAGCGCGCTTTTGGATGTAGGGATTGGGAAACGGAAACCAGAAGATATACCCAGGCTGCTAGCTGCAAAAGAAAGAGGGGAGCTGGGAAAGACAATCTCCCCGGCTGGGTTATATTTATGGGAAGTAAGTTACGATGAACAAGAAGAGAACGAATCATCTATATCAATTGAATAGCAAGCAGGGGTGCCTTCGCACCGGATCAGCTGAGAAAAAGTAATAGAGACAAGAAAGATGAACCATCCGGTATAAAATTGTTTTCAATTACTTTCATTCCTAGCTTGACTTTTGGTCTGGAAAGTTATAAGATGATATATGGCATTTTATTTCTAAACCATGATTAGCCCCGGAAACTAATTGTGATAAGAATAAAAATATGATTACGAAGCATAAAGAATCATTGATATATGGAGGGAAAAAATCATGCGCACAACTTTCATGGCAAATGAAGCAAACATTGAACGCAAATGGTTAGTTGTGGATGCGGAAGGACAACGTTTAGGCCGTTTAGCAAGCGAAGTAGCTGCTATCTTACGTGGCAAACATAAACCTACGTACACACCACACGCTGACACTGGTGATCATGTGATTATCATCAATGCAGACAAAATTGAACTATCTGGTAACAAAATGACAGACAAAATGTATTACAATCATTCCCACTACCCAGGTGGATTGAGATCCCGTAACGCATATGAAATGCGTACAAAATATCCTGAAGAAATGCTGGAAGAGGCAGTTAAAGGAATGCTTCCAAAAGGACCTTTAGGACGTAAAATGAAAAAGAAATTGCATGTATATAGAGGCGCTGAACACAACCATCAGGCTCAAAAACCAGAAGTTTACGAACTTCGCGGATAATTAAAGGGAGGTAAATGAATTGGCACAAGTACAATACTACGGCACAGGTCGCCGTAAAAAGTCAACTGCCCGCGTACGTCTCGTACCAGGGACAGGAAATGTAACAATCAATGGCCGCGATGCCAGAGACTATTTTCCATATGAAACACAAATACTCATCTTGAACCAGCCGCTTGTTACTACAGAGACACAAGGAACGTATGATGTTCTTGTTAATGTAGACGGCGGTGGTTTCACTGGTCAAGCTGGTGCAATCCGTCACGGTGTTGCACGCGCATTATTGCAAGCTGATCCAGAGTATCGTGCTTCTTTAAAACCAGAAGGATATCTGACAAGAGATTCCAGAGAGAAAGAACGTTATAAATACGGTCTTAAGAAAGCTCGTCGTGCACCACAATTCTCAAAACGTTAATATTTCAAATGTACAAAACCCTGCAACCACTTTGGCTGCAGGGTTTTACTTTTGATTATGGTTAAATGAATGGCAATAAATTTGGTAAAAAGTAACGAGCCACGCCCCTTCTATTTAAAGTGCGTGTTCAAAAAGCCCGATAAATAGGACCAAGAAGTTCAAGGCGACTAGCAAATTCCAAACGGAGCGTATGCTTTATAATACGTGGATAACGGTTTTGGTGGGGCGAGTAATCGCAGCCCCATTGGAATTTGCTAGTCAACTAAAGAATTCGCCGCGTCATTTTTATTGGACTTTTTGAACATCCTCTTAAAGAGAAAACATGCGTTATTTGTCTAATTATGCATGACCTCTTCCCATTTCCTTTACTACTTAATCCAATCCATTATTCCGAATCACATCTTGATACCAATAAAAACTATCCTTCCTTATCCGGCGCAATTCCTTCAAATCAAAATCATCTCGATCGATATAAACCAGCCCATAGCGTTTCGCAAAGCCCTGACGGGAGCTCAGCAAGTCCGTGAAAGACCATGGAGAATAACCGAACAATTCTACGCCATCTGCAATGGCATCATTACCAGCGGCGATATGATCTTTTAAGTAATCAATACGGTAATCATCATGTATTTTACCGTCTTCGGTTAACTGGTCGCCGGTTCCTAAACCATTCTCGGTAATAATCATCGGCAGACGGTACTTTTCATAATAGTCATTAAGCAGAAGCCTTAAGCCTGTCGGGTCTACTTGAATGCCGTAATCGGTGACGACAAGGTTTTCGTTTTTCTCCATTTTAAAGTAGCCATATAAATCAAAATCAATATCGTTTACCTTCGTACCGACGGGATGTGCTTCATCTGCCGGAAGATAACTGGCTACTAACGTACGGTAATAGTTTACAGCGAGATAATCCGGTTTGGAAGCTTTTAAAATCGCTTCGTCCTCCGGCTTGGTTTCCGGATAAATGCCACATTTCTTTAGGTACGCTTGATAATATCCCGGATATTCGCCAAAACAATACATTTCCAAAGCGTAATTGGTTTTAAAATTATCATTCATTCTGGCTGCCCATACATCTTCTGGCCGATTCGAATGAGGGTATGTCATGGTAGAAGATACGGCCGGTCCAATTTGTGCATCTGGAAGGATATCACGGCAGGCATTTGTCGCAAGCGCATGCGCTAAAAACATATGATAATCCATTTGTGCTCTCACTTTTTCAGCCTGTTCAGCTGGCACATCATACATATTCATTCGAATATTTACACGCGCCATCAGGTTTTGTTCGTTATGCACTTGCCAATACGTCACGCGATCACCGAAAGCTTCAAAGCAGGTTTTCGCATACCTTTCAAAAGCGTACGCACAATCCCGGCTTTCCCAGCCATTGTACTTATCGACCAGGGCAAATGGGAGGTCAAAGTGATACAGGGTAACTAATGGGGTAATATCATTCTCTAATAAGAAATCAATCACCTTGTTATAAAAATCGATTCCCTGTTGATTCACCTCGCCATCACCATCTGGAATAATTCTTGCCCAGGAAATAGAGAAACGATAAGCTTTTAAACCGAGTTCCTTCATTAAAAGAATATCTTCTTTATAGTGATGATAGAAATCACTGGCAACGGTAGTATCAGCTTGTACATCTGATTTTAGAAAAGCATTGTAATCCGCTACCGTTTTTCCCTTGCCATCTTCGTTCCATGCTCCTTCGATTTGGAAGGCGGAGGAGGAAGCTCCCCACAAGAAATCATTACTGAAATAATTTGTCATTATCGTCACTCCTGTATTTTTTAATTAAGTAGTCCTTTCGACTATGGAAGCCCCTGGATACTGCGCAGAATTGGTAATAATTATTGGGGTAGTGAGATCATAGCCTTTTGTTTTGATTTCATCTATATTAAATGAAACGATTTTCGTGCCTTTGCTTATCTCATCACCAGCGCTCACATGGGCTTCAAATCCTTCCCCATTTAATTCTGCAGTATCAAGGCCAATATGAATGAGCAATTCAACGCCATTTTCCAGCTCCAGTCCAATGGCATGTAATGTCGGATAAAGCACAGAGACCTTCCCATTGGCTGGTGCCGCTACTTCACCGACTGCTGGCTGAACAGCTATGCCCTCTCCTAATGTTCCGGATGAAAAGACTTCATCTTGGACGTCAGATAATGGCATCAGCTTCCCTTGAATAGGTGAAGGAAGACTTATGTCGGCATCTGTTCCTGCATTCGCAGTATCCTGGCTATTGTCTCCAATGCCTTCATCTGTAGCATCTTCTTCTTCAGGAATATCTTTAAAACCGAATATCATTGTCATCGCCGCAGCTCCGAAGAAGGCAATCGCAATACCAATCACATAACATAAGAACGCTAATGTGCCGGCTTCGATATAGACGGGAATGGTTAAAAATCCCTGGTTGGCAAAGGCGGTACCATAGGATCCGCCCCAGCCCATCAGACCGCCGCCGACTGCACCGCTGATAACAGCATAAATCATAGGTTTTCGCAGCCGGAGGTTCACCCCGTAAATGGCTGGTTCCGTGATTCCGAAAAGAGCTGTAATGGTTGCAGTTGCAGATACTGTTTTTAATTTCTTATTTTTCGTTTTTAAAAAGACACCTGCCGCAGCTCCTGCCTGGGAAAAGTTAGCCGCTCCTGCAAATGCTAACAGATTTTGCTGGCCTGTTTGGGCAACATCATTAATCCCGATAGGCAGGATGGCTTTGTGCGCACCAAAGATAACAAGTACACACCATATTCCGCCGATGAAAGCACCTAATAATGTCGGGCTGATATCCATAATAATATAATAGAGCCAGTTAATAAAGTTACCTAAATGAATGCCAATCGGCCCAAAAATAATCAAGGTTGCCGGAACCATGACTAATAAAGTCATCGTAGGCACCATAATAATTTTTAAAACCTCAGGTATTACCCGTTCGAAAAAGCGCTGTACATATGCCATGATAAATACAGCAATAATAATCGGGATAACCGTCGATGTATAATCCGCTACTGTGACGCCAATTCCTAAGAAGGTAACAGGCTCATCTCCGGTCATTAAGGCAACCAGATCCGGATAGCACAGGGTTGCTGCCAATACCATTGCAATTAATTCATTTGCCTTAAACACTTTCGCCGCTACGTATCCAATCATAATGGGGAAGAAATAAAATACAGCATTGGAAGTAGCTTCTAATATTAGATACGTATTGTATTCTGTGATATCCACATCCCAAAAGCGGGTAGCAATCATCACAGCAAGTGCCAGGATTCCTTTCAGCATACCGGATGCGGCAATTGCCGGAATGATTGGAACAAATATAGAAGTAAATGTATTGATGATTCGGCTTCCGATAGACTCTTTCTCTGCTTTTGTTTTCTCTTCTTTCGTGTTCAAGTCACCCAAAAGCTGTTGAATGTGATCATGTACTTCTTTCACTTTATTTCCGAGGACAACTTGAAATTGTCCGCCACTCTCTACAACAGATATGACTTCATCCATCTTTTCTAGATTCGCTTTATTCGCTTGTTTTGTGTCATATAACGTAAAACGCAAACGTGTATAGCAGTGGGTCAGTTCTGAAACGTTTTCTTTACCTCCTACATTTTTTAAGATGGTTGTTGCAACTTGTTGGTAGTTCATTCTTTTTTCCTCCTTCAATTCACTTGCCAACGAATCAGAAGAACATATAATAACACAAAAAAATCAAACGCACACAAATATCCTCCCAGGAAGATATACATTCCCAGCGGTTATGAAAGTGTACATTTGATCTTGCCTGCATTATCAGTAACACGTCAAATGTATTCTGTTATGAATCTTTAAAATAGGGTATCACGCTTTTATTTTTGTAGCAAGTGTTTGAAATGATACATGGAAAAAATAGTATAGGACCAAGCAAGCTAATATTGCAATATATTTCTTTAAAAAGGCTGAAGGGGGGTTGATTCAATAGTTACCTGAAAGTAACCTGCGCAACTAAAAGTGCGTGCTTCACAGGGATGGGGAAGTTTGTTACTATAAAGATAAATGAGTGAAGGAGGAATGAAAAATGACAAAACAAATCGCAGTAATTGTTACAGACATGGTTGAAGAAATAGAATTAACAGACCCTGTCAAAGCTTATAAGGATGCAGGCCATTCAGTAGAAATCATTAGCGATGAAGCAGGAAAAGTAATCAAAGGAAAAAATGGCGAGGAACTCAAAGCTGATAAAGGAATTGAAGAAGTGAATGCAAGCGACTATGATGCCTTATTAGTTCCTGGTGGATTTTCTCCAGACTTACTCCGTATTAATCCAAAAAACGGCGACTTCGCAAAAGCATTTGTCGAAGCAGGTAAGCCTGTATTTGCAATTTGTCATGGTCCTCAATTCTTAGTGGAAACAGATCTATTAAAAGGCAGAGAATTAACAAGCTTTGTTTCTGTTAGAAAAGACTTAGAGAATGCAGGAGCAACTGTAAAAGATGAAGAAGTAGTGGTTGACCAGAATCTGGTTACCAGCCGTACGCCAGATGATTTGCCAGCCTTTAACAGAGAAGCATTAAAGCTGCTGAATAATTAATGAAAAAACGACGGTCAGATTGATAATCTGGCCGTTTTATACTTTTTCATATCATTCTAACTGATAATCCCTTCCTTTTTTAATTGCTCTATACGGTTCTTTCCCCAATCATACATCATCTCAATGATAGGTAATAAGGTGTATCCAAGCTCTGTCATGGAATATTCTACCTTGGGCGGACTTTCCGGATATACTTGGCGTTGAATCACACCATCTTCTATTAATTCTTTTAACTGATTGGAGAGCGTCTTATGCGAAATATTTTTAAAAAGCCGTTGCATATCGTTAAAACGGTGAGGGCCTTCTACGCCTAAATGCCATAAAATAACGACCTTCCATTTACCGCTGAAGATAGAAAGTGTCATTTCCTTCTCACAATGGTAGTCCCTATTTTGCAATTTCTCTTGAATTTCTTCCCGCAATGTATTGCACACCATTATCAACGCTCCTTCTATTCTTGCCTGTTTTAATACGTTAAGAATAATCCTGAATCAATTCCGCTTTCCTGTCCAGTAATATGACTCTGAATCAAAGTATGCCGGGTTTCTTTGTTTGTCCACTTTATGGAGGTGGGGGGACAGAAAGTAGCTTACATTATTACATGCACGTTGTCTCAAATAGTTGTTCTTGACTTTCAAGTTTTTACGAATTATTATCAAACAACGTGATATCTTCATTTTAAAGGTTTTATATATATGCACATGCTTCATGCTCCAGATAATATAAATATTTAAATGTGCTAGAATCCTAGTCCGCTGATTGGACTAGGATTTTTGGTGAAGAAAAACAGGAGGTTATGTATAACGCATTCTGTTTATGGATGGTATACGTACTTGTTTTAAGAAGAAAATGAAGAAGGAGCATTATTTGAGGATAGTTTGGGTATATACAAACAGGGCAGATTATATGAAAACAATGCAGACAAAATGCCTTCATGATAAAACAAATGTCCTTATTAAATCGGAAGTCTAGGAGGAATCTTATGGCAAACAATAATAACTCTGAACAATCACAGCAATTGAACAATACACAAAAGGAAGCGGAGAGGCAGTTTCTCCTCCCGTCACAAGTTATGCGATCGTTTGCTGAAAAAGGAGGAGAGCACCTTGATAAAAATATTCCCTCTCAATTGATTCTTTCTTTAACAGCCGGATCATTCATGACTTTTGGGGCTGTTTTTTCCGTGTTACTTGCTATCGGTGTTGATCCTCAAGCATTGACATACCTGCTGGAGGGATTTGGATTTACTGCGGGTTATCTGATGGTATTTATGTCCGGATCTGTTCTATTTACTGAAGTGAACGTGCTGCTGCCGACATATTATTTACAAAAATCGTATTGGATGAAAAATAAATTTCTCAAATTTTGGGCTGCCACCTATATCGGTAATATTGCCGGTGCCTTATTTGTTGCTTTATTAATAGTAGGTTCAAGTTCCATGGTACCAGATTTCACGACAGAGCTTGAAGGTCTTCTGGGACAAAAAATGCAATTTGCTGAACGAGGCTGGGTCGGATGGTTTCAAGTTGTATTGTCGGGTATTATCGCCAATTGGCTCATCGGCATGGCTGCCTTTCTAACAACAGCCGCCAGGGATGTAACCGGAAAAATTTTGGGAACCGCACTGCCTGTCATTCTCTTTGTTGCAGGGAACTTTCAACACAGCGCTGCCAATATGGGCTATTTCAGCCTAGGTTTGTTTACTTCTGATAACTATGCATGGTATGAATATTTTTTCCTTAACCTGATTCCGGCAAGTATCGGCAATATAATTGGCGGAGCTATCTTTATCGCGTTGGTCTTTTCCTATGCATTCCGAAAAGAGCTTCGCAGTTAAGGTTGGTTTGTGTGCTGTAACGTAGGACTATGATGCATTGTAAATTAATAATAAAGACCTTTGGAAAAGATTAAAAAGCAATCCACTACCACTAAAATAGCGGATTGCTTTTTTAATATCTACGCATGTTTCTTTCTCATTCTCCCCGGTAACTTCAACGCCAGAGCAACAACAAATATACAAAAAGCAAAACAGATAATCGCAACAAGATGCAAATGTGCTGTGTCAATATGGCGATTAAAGGTTAAACCGAGCAGACTGGAGGATAAAATCGATCCCAGGTAACGGCTGGTTTGAAATAAACCGGAAGCGGAGCCGGTATCTTCAGGATCTACATGCTCATAAAGCGCCGTCTGCGTGGATATATTATTAAATCCATTACTCATGCCAAGAACAGCCATAATCATGATAAACCAGATTAACGGTGATCCCTCATTGTACGTTAACAGCAGCCCGGTACCAGCTAGAAGTAAGAATGCACCAATAACCATCGGTAGCTTCGAACCATAGTTATCAATCAGACGTCCGGCTAATGGCGCCACAATGACACCAAAGCCTGCCAGCGACAACATGATGAGTCCGGTGTGCTGTTCACTGTAGTTAAGAACTTGCTGCAGATACGTTGGGAATCCAAAAAAGAAACAATAATGAATCAGGTTGATACTCATGAATTGTAAGTAGATAAACGAAACATACCGATTCTTCGTTAGCCCCTTCACATCGATGAAAGGCTCCTCCTGCCTGCGCTCGAAAAAGTAAAAACCGACAGCAGCTGCTAAAAAGAGCAGTAATGCCCACCAGCGAATGTTTGAGTCAAGCGAGAGCAGGAACAGTATTAAACCTACAATAGCAATAATAAAAAGAGCAATCCCCCTGAAATCAATTCGTTTGGCCTCGAATTTTCCTTGTCCCGTATTTGGTAAAATGAAAATAGCCAGCAAAAAGGACACAATAATAAACGGGAAATTAACGAGGAAAATGGACTGCCAATCCCAAGACGCCACTAAAAAGCCGCCGATAGACGGTCCAAAAGCGGCAGAGGTGGAAGCAAAGACAGATAAAACAGCAATTGCTTTTCCCTGACCTGCAGTAATATGCGTACGCACCATGCTCATACCGCTGGGAAATAAAGTCGAGCTGCCAATCGCCTGCAAAGCCCGGCATCCCAGGAGGAATGGATAATTTGGTGAAAAGGGAGCCAATATCGATGCAGCTGCAACAATCGTCAGTCCTGCTATAAACAATTTTTTCGGACCAAACATGTCACTTAACTTTCCCATGACAGGCTGTCCAGCAGCGCTCGCAAGATAAAAAATCGAAATCAGCCAAGAAGCATCCGCAAAGGTTAATGCAAATTCATTCTGCATCCTAGTTAATGCTACGGAAATCATGGATGAATTTAATGGGTTGAGCAATGTGCCAAGCCCGATGGTTAAAATAAGCAGCCAGGGCTTATGGATTTTTTCTTTCATTGTTTTCATCACCTTATATATGTAAAATTAAAGTCATTTTTTCTGCTGCAGAAAAGAGCAGCTGGACAACTATGTCGAATGACTGTGTGCTGCATTTGGTTGATTACGTGTTTATCTGCTTATTTTAGTCCTTTTTTGCGTTGATTGCAAAATGAGGGAAAAGATTCATGTGCAAAGACGGCTATTCTATGATAAGAGGTAGCTATTTACATCCGTATAAGCGGGGCAAAGAGCGGAAGCGGAGAAGGGAGGACACATGTAAGGCAGCCTGAACGTAAATGAAAAACAGGACACGGGCATTCTAAATTCTTATCCCGACATCCTGTTTTTCCGTTGTAGATACTTTAAAATACTCCCTGCACTAAAACCATATAAAATATTGTCCCGCCAGCAATCGACAGCAGCATGCTCCGCTTCCAATAATGCAAGACAATAATGAGTCCGACTGCAAGAAGCTCTGGCAGGAAGCCGTCCAAAGATGTGATCGTTACATCTTTTAATGAATAAACCACCAAGAGCCCGAATACCGCTGGCGGTAAGACGTATCCTAAGTATTTCACATATACGGGTGTAGGCTTATCAGGTTTAAAAATCATAAATGGCAAAAATCTGGTTAACAAGGTACCTATCGTGATAACGGCGATCATAATGACTTGCTGTGTTAGGCTCATCATGAGGAGATCACCTCATTTTTAGTAATAAATTTTTTAATAAGCGTTAGAAAAATCAAAATGATAAGCATCGCTGGAATAATAAAGTTTTCCGTGCCAAATAGGATTAAACATAAAACAGAAGCGGCTATTCCCACAAGGGAGCTGATGTGATTTCGCTCTTTCATCCATTGGTCTAAAAAGATAACCACAAACAGTGCGGTCATAACAAACTCCAAGCCATCTGTGTTAAACGTAATCATCGAGCCGAATAGACTTCCGATAGTCGCACCGCTGACCCAGTAGATTTGATTAAGCAAAGTAACATAAAACATAAACCAGCCTGTATTGATTTCAGAAGGGATGCGGGCAGTATGATTAATCACAAATGACTCGTCGCACATACCATAGATGAGATAAGCTTTTTTCTTACCTGTTCCTTTAAATTTATCTAACATGGAGATACCGTAGAACAAGTGTCTGGCGTTTATCATTAATGTTAATAAAAACGCACTGAATGGATTAAAGGCGCCTAACAACAAACTTCCGGCTACAAATTCCATCGAACCGGCAAAGATAAGCACACTCATTAAAATAGCATAGATGGGCGGAAACCCTAAGGAATGCATGTAAACGCCGTAAGCAATGCCTAAAAAAGCAAAACCGGCCAGTATCGGCAGGGTTTTGGGAAATGCATGCTTTAATGTTAACAGGTGATCGTCTAAAGACATTTTTGATTCACTCGCTTTCAAACAATAGAAATTATTTCATTTATTGTGCATAATGGATTAATACAAGAAGGTGCAGTACATTGCGGCCGACATTTCTATAAATATGAGGTTGATTTCCATCAAAAATAACGGCTTCTCCTTCATCTGCCGTTTCGACAGTTCCGTTAATATCCATTTCTAATTGGCCTTCTGTGACAAATACATGCTCTTCTACACCAGGATTGTGCGGCAACGATGCATGTTCGTTTTCAGGATCCAAATCGACCATAAAAACTTCAAATTGCTTTTCCGGTGAAAATGGGACAACTGTATGTACCCTATAATGGTTTTCCTCTTCTGTCACCAGATTTCTATCTTGCTTTTTAATCACTCTGACCGGATTTGTCTGCTGATTAATGAGTGACGAGAAAGATACTTTTAAACCATTGGCGATTTTCCAGAGGGTTGTTACTGTCGGGACAGATTCTCCTCTTTCTATCTGTGCAAGCATGGCTTTGCTGACTTCTGTTATTTTCGCCGTTTTATCTAAACTCAAGCCCCGTTCTTTACGAATCGTCTGCAGATTTTTACTAATATAATCTGTGACTTCACTCATCTGCTATCTCCCTTCTTCAACCATTGTAATTTAATTTAGAAAATTCATATGAAACAATATAACACATTTTCGTATGTTATAACATACGAATTGAAAATTCTGTTTTCGTTGTATATGAACAATCATAAAATAGATTCGAGAATTTTCGACAATATTTCCCCGGAAATAATTTTTCATGATATATTTTTTATTACATAGCTAACTCGGAAAAAAATCAGCACAAGGATTTTGGCATCAAAAATGTTGCTGTTTATGGGGAATGCACAAGGATTTTGATGGTCAGTATTCAGAAGCTTTGTTAGTTTACATACAGGAGGTGCCGTTTCATGGAAATCGGCAAGCATATTCAATACTACAGAAAAAGAGATGGATTGACACAAGAAGACTTAGCGGAAAAATTGTTGGTAAGTCGTAATTCTGTGTCGAATTGGGAAAGGGGGAAGAATTATCCAGATATTGAAATGTTATGGAAAATGAGTATTCTTTTTAATGTAACCATTGATTATTTGGTGAAAGGAGATTTGGAAAAAATGAAAAAAGAGCTCGAAGTCGGATATTTTAATCAGTGGAGTATGGTTATGATAATAGCTTTCAGCCTGCTAGCATTATTCATCCTGCCAAGCTTCCATTATTTTAATTCATATGGCTTTCTTGTTCTCGTTCCTCTTGGATTGGTTGGGATTTACGCTGGGTATCGAACAGAGGTGTATAAAAGAAAGATAAAGCAAAATAACAACTTAAAAACATATGAGCAAATTCTTAATTATATAGAGAGCGACGGGCAAAATCAGGATACGGAATATCATTATCACCGTCCTAAAAATATAGTGACACTCTCCATCTACTGCATTATCTATTTTGTATTGCTTTTTGTATTAATTATGCTATTTTTGTAAGTTTATTTTACTGGTTTGTAGCTGCTGGACCGGGAATTGGATACAACGATCTCAAGCGTATAAAAGAAAGATTATAATTTAGCAGCTGGAAGAAAAAGATCGTGCAGTTTACGATGTTTTGCTGTTCAAAATATTGTTGAAATGATGTTGGGTACGCTTCATGTTCGGAATGCACCTTATATCTTCTGCTCTTCCGTTTGCCGAATAAGTGGAAAACAAGCAGAAGCAGTATTAAAATATATGTAACGATTATTATCCAAATCAAGGGAGGCTGCGAATGATGATTAAAGTTGTTAATACATTACGTATCCAAAAAGGAAAAGTAAATGAAGTTGCAGAATTATTTAAAAGTGCAAAATCGGTGCATACATTTAATGGGTTTGTGTTCATGGAGGTGCTGATCAAAGAAGGGACAGAAGAATACGATGAATTGCAAGTGTGCACTACATGGGAAGACCACGCTTCTTTTGAAGTTTGGAGAGAAAGCAGAGAGACAAGAAAAGCTCATGAGTCACAAGATAAGAAAGGAAAAGAAGACAGTCCGATTCTAGGGTCGGAAATATCTACATTTGAAGTCTTTGTACAGCATCGTCCGGCATAGTTCTTTCATATGTTCGTGTTTTATTCTTCTTAGTATCTAAAACCACTATATCAAAATATATAAAAATCCCGCTTTCTATAATCAGAAGGCGGGATTTTTATATGGCCACAAACATTATCCTTCCTTGATATGAAAAGAGCCTGCTTTGCTTAAGAAAAATTTAAGAAATGCTTTAGAAATGGATAATAGAAAGCGTGTAATATCTATCCTATCGAAAGAAGTCGAAATATACGTCGAGGAAGGAAATGGATGTGAATGACTAATCATCAAGCAAAGCAACAAAATGTAGCATTTATTTTAGGATTAGGTGCTTTAGCGCTTATCAGACCAATAATGAAAATAACCGGGTTCATTCATATTTTTGGAAATGAAGCGGTTGGAAGTATTGCAATGACCGTATTGATCTCTGTAGTCTGGATTCTTATTGTTATCAAGAAAGGAATGCCAAATCCTATTTCCGTTCTTGTTTTAGCAGGGACCAGCTATGCAGCTTTTGCAATTATACTAAGCGGTATTTTATCACCCATTCTGGATGGAGGGCTGCAGGGGCCATTGACAAACCCAATAGCATTTATCAGTGTTTTTCTTACGAATATGGTATGGGGATTTGTGCTGGGTATGATTACCTCCATCATCCCATATAAAAAGCGATAAACTCATAGCTGTATTTGCGAAAGGATTTTTCTGAGTAACAGAAAAGCGTCTTTGATAGATGAAAGCATTTTCTTCCGTATAGTTCCTTATTTGTACAGTACAACTGCAGTGATTCGGTTATAATGGGAGAGAAAGAAGGTGGTTCGAATGTCGATCAGAAAACGGTTAATCTTATCCAATATAGCGATGATTCTGGTTCCGGCTGCTTTGTTATTGCTAGCAGAGATGGTTTTAGGGTATGTCTTATTTGTCGCTTTGAATGGCAACCCGCAAGGCGATGATTTAAGAGTCTTTGTCCAATTTCGTTTTATTGCGATTGCCCTTATTTTAATATTAACCAATGGATTACTAACCTATTTTATGTCCAAAAGCATCATCAACCCCATTTCTCAATTATCTACAGCAGCAAAGAAAATCAGTGAGGGCAATCTGGAATACAGCGTCCAGTCGGATAAAAAAGATGAGTTAGGCGAACTTGCCAATACATTTGAGACGATGCGTCTGAAATTAAAGGAAGCAGATAGTAAACAAAAACGTTATGAACAGAATCGGCAAGAGTTGATTGCCAGCATTTCTCATGATTTAAAAACGCCACTTACTTCTATCAAAGGCTATTTGAAAGGAATTCAAGATGGGGTGGCAAACACACCGGAGAAATTGGACAGATATATGGACACGATTTATAGAACAGCAAATGACATGGACGGGCTTATTGATGAATTATTTCTGTATTCGAAGCTCGATTTAAATAGAGAAACCTTCCATTTTGAAAAAATTGATGTATACACCTTTTTTGCTGATTTTATTGACGAGTTAGCGTTTAATTTGGAGAAGGAACATGGAAAAGCTGTTTTTTCAGCAAACCCCGAGGACACTTATATCGTAGAAGCAGATCGAGAAAAATTAAGACGCGTCGTAATAAACATTGTGCAAAACAGCTTAAAATATATAGATAAAAAACAGAAGGAAATTCAAGTGAATGTAACGTCTGAGGCGGACAGGATTGTTGTGGAAATGAAGGATAATGGAAGTGGAATAAAGGAAGAAGATCTTCCGTATATTTTTGAAAGCTTTTATCGGACAGATGTTTCAAGAAACTCTGCTACTGGAGGAAGCGGTCTTGGCTTATCCATCGTGAAGAAAATCATTCATGAGCACGGCGGAAAAATTTGGGCTGAAAGCCAGCCAGGTCAAGGGACAAGTATTTATTTTACATTGAAGAAGGTGATGTGAATGCAAAGCATACTGATTATTGAAGATGAAAAGGATATTGCTGAATTGGAAAGAGATTATTTAGAGATAAGCGGATTTCCCAGTGATATTGCTGCAACGGGAGAAGAGGGATTAAAATTGGCAGCAGCGAATTCCTATAGTCTCATTCTATTAGATCTCATGCTTCCGGGCATAGACGGCTTTGATTTGTGTGAAAAACTACGGGAGATGCTGGACGTGCCGATATTGATGGTGACAGCCAGAAAAGAAGATATTGATAAAATCCGCGGTTTTGGCAGGGGAGCAGATGACTATATTGTGAAGCCATTCAACCCGAATGAGCTGGTAGCCAGAGTGAAAGCACATATTACCAGATATGCCCGCTTAACAAAGCAAGATAAGAAACCGAATGAAATCCATCATAAAAATCTGACGATTGATCAGGCTTCACGGCGGGTTTTTATCGATAATGAAGAGAGAATATTTACCGCAAAAGAATATGATTTATTGTATTTTCTAGCGTCGCACCCGAATATTGTTTTTACGAAAGAACATTTATTTGAACAGATATGGGGCTATGATGCGATGGGAGATAATACAACAGTGACGGTCCATATCCGGAAAATTCGGGAGAAGATAGAAGCAGATGCTTCCCTTCCGCAATTTATAGAAACAGTCTGGGGTGTAGGGTATCGGTTTCAAGGGTAATGAGTGTATTATGTTTTGTTAACAGCTTTAAATATTTGGTTCAGTAACAATTTACGGGGAACAAAATTCGACAAATTTGAATTTAAAAAGGAAAATCCAAACCATTTGTCGTATTGGTAAAGTAACCAACAAATACCTACGAAAGGATGGTTTGGATGCGTAACCATTATATCATGACGAACGAAGAGAATGAAGTGCCATTTGTTATTGTTCATCAGGAAGAAATTCCGCTTGGCTTTTCGAATGCAGGATTATATCGTCATCTCCAGCTAACCAGTCATGGAGCTCATTGCACCGATTGTGGTTTTTGGACGACGAAGGTACATGAATATCATCCCAAACAGGTTATTGCCGGTTCGCACAATGACACACCAATTATTGATCATTTCCATCATCGTCGGTTTGTATGTGATAGTTGCCATCGTACGTTTATGGAGCCTTTGTCTTGGCTGAAGCCCTATCAACGTATAACGGAAATCGGTTGTAGAACACTTCTGTACAGGTCAGCTGATTGTACTTTTAAAGCTGTCGGAGAAGCTTTTAGTCGTAATGGGCAAAATGTGCGAATCCATGTGCTGGAGAATTATTCGGAACAACCAGACCTTGCCGAACGTTCCACACCGCTGCTAATTGGAATAGACGAGATGAGTTTGGCGAAAGGAAAAGGCAACTATAGTCTTGTCATGTATGATCTCTCCGTTCCATGGCGTCCACAATTGTTGCTGATGCATGAAAGCCGGCGCAAAGATGAAGTCATGAAGGTCCTTTAAGAATTAAACCAGCCAGAACGTGTCATGGCGGTTGCCATTGATATGTGGAGGGGTTATAAAACCGCTGTTCAAACCGTACTCCCCGAAGCTATTGTGGTGATTGATGCATTTCATGTTATTCAAGCATCCACCAAAGCTTTGGGCGATGTTCGAAAAGGCATTCAAAAATCGATGAGCAAGGAACAACGGGATGCCCTGAAACGAGATAAAGACCTGTTTACGGAAGCCTTTGACGATTTGACAAAAGAACAACAAAAACAGCTGGAACAATGGGAAAAGACATCTCCTGAATTAGAACAAGCCATGCACATGCATCAGAAACTTCGATCCTTGTATCGTGGTAACGATTTGGAAGGAGCACTCGAACTTCTGGTTGAATGGGAAAAGAAAATCCTTGATGCTTCTTTGAAACCTTTCCAAGAATTGTTGAAAACCGTATGGAATTGGTTGCCGAAATCCTTAACCGATTTATTTATCGTATATCGAATGCCAAAACGGAGGGAAAAACAACCAAGTTCGTACGATGAATCAACAAGGATATGGTTATTCCATCATCTCACTTCAAGCACGAATGCATCTAAAGGAGGAGAAAACGGCTTTTCTCAAATGGAGACATTATCAAGATCATTACGAGCGATGTTTGAAACAACATGAATCTCAAAAAATTGGTTAAATGATTTTTTCGACAAAAATGGAACGAGCGAATCATCAGGTATTATTTTTGTCGAATTTTGTCGGTAATCCCGTGATTTGTTACTGAACCAAATATTTTATATCAATATTGGCAATGAACTTGAACTTTGCTGCAGATAAAATAAAAAAGTAAAAAGGTTATAAACTATTGCTGCAACAAGTTTTATTGCTATTTGTCTTATATCGCAGTTTTCATTCATTGTAAAACAAAACTGGCTGATCCCCAAATTTCACCATACTCCATCAAGTCTTAGTATATCAAAAAAATAGTTAATGCTTTACTAAATTTATTTTATTCCTCTTGGTATAAGGTGTCGATGTATTGTATACTTATTCAGTAAACATATTTAGAATGGAGACATAATTCTGAAAACGATGCGAAAGATATGTTGAAGTCTGCAAATATTTATGAAAAGGGGTGATGATGGAAGAGGATATTGCTTAAACTTATATGAAAACCTTGAAAATGGATTCCCCAAGACCCCCCTCTCCCAATAATCTGTTTTCTGCACTAATTGGATACATCTTCTAATAAAATAAACCTGGGAATTATATCCACATTTTATACACAGAGACAAGCTATTTGTCTGTACGCAGCACATTTAGTGCAGAAAGAAATATCTAACTTTAATTCCTTAATCAAAAAGTCTTTTCCCAATCAATAAGTACAACTCATGCAACTGCATATACGTGATATGACCACTACAATTCCCACCTGTGATGATTTTCTTGATAATTCGAATTGAAAATACGGAGTAAATTCAGTCTGATAATTTAAGTTATTTACGATAATGTAGTAAGAAGTAATGATAAAAAGATTTTCTTACATTTTAATTTAAAAAGGAAAGGAGCAATGAGTCATATAAAACATAAATTATTAGAAAATATTTGTTTTATATGATACAATAATAATGAATATAAGTGAATACAAACTAATAATGATTGATGATGAAAATGGTCAGAATGTTGTCAGGAATTTTCTACAGAAACTTTATGAAAAATCAAAAACATCTCTGGATGCGAAATTGCACTTAATGTTCCTTAATAGTGCATTCAACCTGTTGAGTGTACGGAAGCTGGAAACCCTAATTAATACGCGAACCGAACTTACCATTACTTTTAACGGCGAGCAAAGGACAAAGTATTATCATTTAGTAAAACCATTAAGACTTATTCCAATCTATGAATTACGCTATGCTATGAGTGGAAATAAACATTTACGTTTTTTGTTTTTCCCTTTTCAATACAAAAGACAATACTACTATGTTTTTGTGAAATGTTTCGTAAAAACGCGTGTGCCTTTTGTTGATGAAACAGATAAGATGAGAAACTTAACGTTTGCGATGTATAAAAAGGTAAAGGAAAAACCTGCATACTATTTAGAAGGGATTTGAGAATAATGAAAAAGAATAAAAATCTTTTAGATATGACTACCTCATTATTAAAAGAAGGACATCCCGATTTAAGAGAATCTTTAGAAGGCTTGTCTCCTGTATATGCAAAAATCATATTTGCTCGTCGTTTACAATGTGGTTATACGCAAGAAGAGCTTGCTAATAAAGCAAATATAGGATTAAAAACAATTTCCCGGGCAGAGGGAGGATTTGATAACCTTTCTACAGTAACATATGATAAAATTTTTCAAGCTTTGGATTTAAGTGTGAAAGATGTTGCGAAGGCTATGATTCAGTTACAATCAAATGATGATGAGCTGGCTGCGACGTCTGAATGAATGTAATGAATATAGGCAGAGATGATTTGCATGCAATACGTATGTTCAATCCGTACAAAGGAATTCATCCTGGTATCAAACAAGACGAACCGCCTGTTTCAGGAGGTTCGTCTTTACCTATGTTTATAAAAAGTTTTATGATTAGAAGTTTTTATATAAAGCGGCTTTACATACCTTAGTTATTCATTAGGAGTCTATCTATACTTCCAAATCTTTAACAGTTTCTCCTTCCACTAATACTGGTTGGTAATAATGCTCATTTAATAAGTCTTTTCTTCCTTGTAAAAATTTAATAATCTTATCAGCAGCATCATGCCCCATTTGTTCTTGCGGATGTGTCAATGTTGTTAATTTGATATTTGCGTTTTTGGCAATATAAGAATTGTCTTGACCTACAATAGACAGTTCTTCTGGAACAGAAATACCAAGTTGTCTGCATAAATTTGCTGCCACAAGACCAACTTCATCATTATAGCAAACAATTCCAGTCAAAAGGTCTCTATTTTCAATAAGAAATTCTTCTAAATTAGAATATAAATCCGGTTTTGTTTCTGTTGTGAAAGAAAAAAGGTGCTCAGGAAGAAACCTTAATTTAGATTCTCCAAGTGCTTTAATATAGCCTTTCATTCGAAATTTTCCTTGTAAATCATCCATTTTTGCAATAAGTCCGATTTGTTGGTGACCTTTTGAAATCAGTTCATTTGTTGCGATATATCCGGATTGTACGTCATCCAGGCAGAGAAAAGGAACATCTAGTTCTTCGTAATACGCATTGATCATAATGAAGGGGATGCCATGTTCTTTAAAAGATAGATAATAGGCAATATTAGGGTTGTATAAGTTACTTTTCGTAGGTTCGACAATTAAACCATCCACCCCGTAAGATAACATCATTTCTAGAGCTTTTTTTTCCTGTTCCACATCATTATTAGTGCTAGCTAACAGCAAAGAGTAATTATCTTCATTTAATCTTGCTTCAATTCCGCGAATTATTGACGGAAAAATATAATCCGAAATATAAGTTGTGATAACGCCAATAGTCTTATTTTTTTGATCACCTCCGGATATGGATTTATACTCATTACTGACATAAGTACCTGATCCTTTTTCACTTCTTAGGAAACCCCCATTTGACAGTTCTAAAATAGCTTTTCGAACAGTATGTCGACTTACATTGTATTTTGTTTGTAAAGCAGATTCTGTAGGGATTTTATCTAATACTTTATATTCTCCTGAAAGTATTTTACTTTTTATATCATCCATGATGAATTGATACTGATATTTTGGTTTCACACTACTCACTTCCTTGTTGTTTCAACTTCCTATTGAATGGAGTTTCGTTTCATCGAAATACTTGTCTGTACATATTCTGACATAGTTTTCGAACAATTAAAAGGTTTTAAATTTGTATTTCCTTTAAACTTGTACTCTGTGTTTCTATGTTTATATTTCCCAATTTGAAGTTTAAGTGTAAATAATTAACAGAAAATTGATCACACAAAATATGTATGCACTAATAATAAAATATATTGACATATGTACGTACAGAAATTACAATGTTTTGTAAGCGGTTTAAAAAGATGTGAATAAAGAAGGCGCATTCTTTATGGTGGTTTTTAAATTCTTTTTAGAGAGGGGATTGACGTGAAAACAAACCAAACAAATATAAAAGAAACAATTACAAATGGAGAAACAGTACTTGGTATCGAGTTTGGGTCTACACGTATAAAGGCGGTATTGATAGATAATTATTCTGAAACAATTGCATCTGGCAGTTATGAGTGGGAAAACCAATTAGAAAATGGAATTTGGACGTACAACTTAGTAGATATTATTACAGGTTTGCAAACAGCTTATAGCGAGATGAAACAAGAAATTGAATGGAATTATGGCGTCACGCTCCGAACAATTGGTTCTATAGGCTTTTCCGCAATGATGCATGGATATATGGTATTTGATAAAACAGGAGAGTTGCTTACTCCGTTTCGCACTTGGCGTAATACAACAACGGGTGACGCTGCTAAAGAACTGACAGAATTGTTTCAGTTTAATATTCCTGACAGATGGAGCATTGCGCATCTCTATCAAGCCGTACTAAATGAAGAAAAACATTTATCTCGTATTGATTACATGACAACATTAGCCGGTTTTATTCATTGGTTGCTTACCGGAGAAAGAAAACTTGGTATTGGTGATGCTTCGGGAATGTTTCCAATCGATGAATCGATCAAGGACTATGACAAATTAATGATGAAGCAGTTTGATGAAAAAATGGCGGATAAAGGCTATCCTTGGAAGATTGCAGATATTCTTCCCGAAGTTTGTAACGCTGGAGAAGACGCAGGAACATTAACGGAAGTGGGAGCTAAAATCTTGGATAGGTCACAAAATCTGCAATCAGGAATTCTGATATGTCCTCCAGAAGGAGATGCGGGAACAGGGATGGTCGCTACAAACAGTGTGAAAGAACGTACAGGAAATGTTTCAGTCGGAACTTCCGTTTTTTCCATGATTGTATTAGAAGAAAAACTTTCGGCCGTTTATCCCGAGATTGATTTAGTTACAACCCCAAATGGCAGTCCTGTTGCGATGGTACATGCAAATAATTGTTCAAGTGACTTAGATGCTTGGCTTGATTTGTTCCGAGAATTCTCAGAATCAGTCGGACAGAAAGTGGAAACCGAAAAATTATTTGAAGTCATGTTAAACAAATCTATGGAAGCGGATCGAGATGGCGGCGGATTACTCAGCTTTGGCTATTTTTCAGGCGAAAGTATAACGGGATTAGATCAAGGTCGTCCATTATTTGTTCGATCACCAGAAAGTAACTTTAACTTAGCGAATTTTATGCGGACGCATTTATTTAGTGCTTTTGGTGCTTTAAAAATAGGTATGGATATTTTGACAAAAGAAGAAGGCGTTCTCATAGATGATGTCTTAGCACATGGTGGCTTATTTAAAACACCTGTAGTAGGGCAGAAAATAGTTGCTGCTGCAATGAATGTTCCAGTTTCTGTGATGGAAACAGCTGGAGAAGGTGGAGCATGGGGAATTGCTATTCTTGCTTCGTACATGCGGAATAAAGAGTCCGATGAGAGTTTAGAAGCATTTCTGGATAATAAAGTTTTTGAAGGCATAGACGGAAAAAAAATATTTCCTGACGAACTTGATGTGAAGGGATTTGAGGAATTCATTGCACGATATAAACAAGGCCTGGTGATTGAACAGACGGCTGTAGAGAATTTACCCGTATAGAGGGTGAAAGCAAGGAGAGTTTACTATGTTAGAACAGTTAAAAGAAGATGTGTTTCAGGCTAATCTAGACTTACCTAAACATGGATTGGTGAAATATACATGGGGAAATGCGAGTGCTTATGATTCGGAAAGCGGATTGTTTGTAATCAAACCCAGCGGTGTTGATTATTCAACAATGAAGGCGAGTGATATGGTTGTGGTTGATTTAGATGGGAACGTTGTAGAAGGAGAGCTAAATCCATCTTCGGATACTGCGACTCATGCGGTTCTTTACAAACATTATCCAGAGATGGGTGGTATCGTTCATACACATTCTACTTGGGCAACTATTTGGGCTCAAGCTGGGCTTGATGTACCGGCAATGGGCACCACACACGCAGATACATTTTATGGGTCCGTACCATGTGCACGTTTCTTAACACAGGAAGAAATTGATCGAGGATACGAAACAGAAACTGGAAATGTCATTATAGAAACATTTGAAAAACGTGGGTTAGATATTTTTGCTATTCCAGGTATTCTGCTTCAAGGGCATGCTCCATTTACTTGGGGGGAAGATGTTCAATCTGCTGTGATGAATAGTGTCGTATTAGAGGAAGTGGCGAAGGTGAATTTATTTTCCCGTGAATTAAATCGTTTTGCAGAGGAATTGCCACAGAGAATTCTAGATAAACACTACCTGCGAAAACATGGTGAAAATGCGTACTATGGCCAAAAACAATAACATGAAACAGACGAAAAGAGGTTTATTATGGAAAATATAAAAAGAAATGAATTCTGGTTTGTTGTAGGAACACAACAACTTTATGGAGAAGAAGCGCTGGCAGAAGTAAAAGCAAATGCTCAACAGATAACGGATGAGCTGAATGAAAGTGGTATCTTACCCTATCCGATTGTTCTACAAGAACTGGCAGTAAACGCGGACCAAATTACAAATATCATGAAGGAAGTGAACTATCGGGATGAAGTTTCTGGCGTGATTACATGGATGCATACTTTTTCTCCCGCTAAAATGTGGATTCGCGGCACAAAAATATTACAAAAATCGTTACTTCATCTGGCGACACAATTTCACGAAAGTATTCCATGGAAAAAAGTTGATATGGACTTTATGAATCTAAACCAATCTGCTCATGGGGATCGCGAGTATGGTTTTATCAATGCGCGTTTAAATAAACAGAATAAAGTTATCGTTGGTTATTGGCGACGGACATCATTTAAACAGCAAATTGCAGAATGGATGGATGCTGCGGTTGCTTATAATGGAAGTTTTCATATTAAGGTGGCCCGCTTCGGTGATAATATGCGACATGTTGCGGTGACGGATGGAGATAAGATTGAAGCGCAAATTCAATTTGGTTGGACAGTAGACTATTTTGGAATTGGAGACCTTGTGCAATACGTGAATGCTGTGAAGGAAGAAGAAATTAACGCTTTATTTGCGGAATACGAAGAACTTTATGCGTTTGATTATGGTACTTATAGTAAAGAAAAATGGGAGGCCAGCGTTAAAGTTCAAGCAAGCTATGAAATTGCAATCAAGCGGTTTCTGGATGAAGGCGGTTACAGTGCTTTTACTTCTAATTTTGAGGATCTATATGGTATGAAGCAGCTTCCTGGTCTCGCTGTTCAGAGATTGATGGCTCAAGGGTACGGTTTTGCTGGTGAAGGAGACTGGAAAACAGCAGCGCTTGATCGTTTGCTAAAAGTGATGAGTCATAATCAATCTACAGGCTTTATGGAAGATTATATTTATGAATTAGCGGAAGGCCAAGAGTCAATCCTTGAATCCCATATGCTTGAAGTTGATCCGACATTAGCAAGTAATAAACCGAAAATCGTTGTATCACCGTTAGGAATTGGTGATCGTGAAGACCCTGCCCGTTTGGTATTTGACGGAAAAGCAGGAGATGGCGTCGTTGTCTCGATGGCTGATTTTGGTACGCATTTTAAATTGCTGATTAATGAGGTAGCAGCCTTTGAACCAACGCATCCGGCGCCAAATCTTCCAGTGGCTCGTTTACTTTGGGAAGTGAAGCCTAACTTCCAGGATGGTGTGAAGTCATGGATTGAAAATGGGGGAGGACACCATACGGTGGTTTCACTGAATTTAACAACGGATCAGATTGTAAGTTATGCGAAGATGGTTGGTTTGGAGTATGTTGTGATTAAGTAATATTTATTTCTCCAAAGGGATTTTCCCTTTGGAGAATGATTCTTTTAAAACGGAACTAACACGGAAAAGACTAGAAAATAAGCTAATTGTATTATAACTCAACTTTCGCACACTGAAATAGACATGTAACCCTTGATATAGTTAGGTAAACCTGCCACCCATTGTTGTACTTGACTTTTTATTAATTTTTGAATTGCTTTATTGGTATGTTGAATGGCATCATC
>NZ_JBHTKK010000020.1:0-80744 GCF_042675985.1 Oceanobacillus locisalsi | reverse complement strand
CCGTTCGCTTCCCGCGCTCGACTTGCATGTATTAGGCACGCCGCCAGCGTTCGTCCTGAGCCAAGATCAAACTCTCCATAAAAGTGTTTGTGTTTCTTAGCTTTCAGAAGTCATTACTGACTTTTTTTAAGAAAAACGAGGTTGTCTTTCTTCTTTCGTACTGGTTGTTTTGTTCAGTTTTCAAAGAGCAATTTGTTTGTCGCCTCTAAAAACAGCGACCCAATTAATATATCATTTCCGCAAAATGATGTCAATAACTTTTTTATTTCGCGCTAGCTTTTATATTAGCTGAGCGGTTGCTCAAATCAGCAACAAAAATAACTTTACCATCATGGGAATAGAAAGTCAACGGATTTTGTAAATTTAATCAAAATAAATTTACAAATACTGACATACCCTGCAGATTTGCAGGGTAGCCAAATAGTGTACAACCGTATAAACACGAACATATTAATCATTGCCGTTCTTTTCTATATATATACAAACAGAAAGAGCTTAGCCTATTTTTATTTTCCTTCGTAATTGAAAAACTTGTATTCTTTAACCAGAAAAACACTTCCTATTCCACGCGTTCGAAGTCTAGACTTCTCAACAAAACAAATGGAGGAATAGGAACAAACCTGGGCACTGCCTATGTTTATTTACAGAAAAATGAAATCTGCTTTTCTGTAGGTTTTCTCCATTGGAATATGAAAACAAAAGGGAAAACTGCAGTTATTCATTACTTAACTAAAAAGAACAAGTATGTTTGAATAATTTCTTTCATCAAACATGCTTTGAATTCTCTTCCCCTTCTGACTAGCCTAACCCTTTCCAATTAAATGAACGGAGACCTGATATATAACGCAAACTAAATTGAACGAATACCATACTTGATTCAAAAGAAAAGATAGGGCTTGAGATTTGTTCTAAAATTAAATCCTTCCCTTACCCCTTCAGCTTGTACATTCGTTGAAACACAGCCGGATTCTTGGTAGCAACGAGTTCCATCTCGATAATATCTTTTTCCTCCAAGTAAGATATAATCGCGTTTAAATCCAATGTATAGTGTTCAATTTCCGGTAAAGCTTTAATAGATGCATAAGACCAGTAACCCTCTTGTCCACTCAATAGGTTTAAAAGATGCATGGAAGCAGATTCCGCTTTATTGAACATAACAAAATCCATCGCAATTAACATTAATTCAATTCTTTTTTCTAAATTCTCGGTGCTGTCCATAAATTTTTCGTATAGTTTGTAGACTTCTAAGTCAATATTCTTCACCTGCGTCCAGACCGTTACTTCTGGATAATATCCTTGATCAATAACAGATAATCTCGCTAAATAATGGAGTGAATTTAGAATTTTACTGTAGGAATCCATTATCTCTTTGGATTCATATAATGCTTTTCCTTCACTGAAATTTTTCAGCAATTTCCCGAAATCAATCATCTTACGAAGTGTACGTTTATCTTCTGGAAAAGATTGAAGTTCATTTTTTAATTCTTTTACAAATTCATTCCGGTCATATACTTTCTTTCCATATATAACCCATTCTGCTGCACGCCGATAACCGCTTGTATCAATCCAATCCATCAAAAGTGTCTTTGTTACAATATGCATTGCTACAGTCTGACCGCTCACTTCATAATGTTTTACGTACCAGTCGACTTCCTGACCTTCGACAATAATCAATAAAATACTATCGAATTCGTCGGTAATCGGATGATCAAATTGCGTTCTCTCTACTACAAGTATTCCTAATGTATTCGGATTGCTCGCATGCTCCTGATAAATCATTCTTTGAAAGTTCTCCATTTTAACAGTTGCCTCCCTGTTTTCTCTCTCATTAACACATGATTCGATATATACTTTAAAAACCCTTTTTTCACTTCTAAAAAATATACAATTTTAGAAAATAAGCTTTTTCGGCACAATTAAAATTATATTATAAATGCAACTCGGCATTCCTGCATCTTTCAAAGCGGAGTAGTTTATTTTTAAGATTCATTCTTCTCCTATTCTGTGATATACTGACCTTAGCATCTAAGGGAGGATTTTTAATGGCGAAACAAATCACTTATTCAAGTAAAATAAATAAAATACGCACCTTTGCCCTAATCCTTGTTTTTGCCGGTATTTTAATCATGTATGTCGGTCTGATGGTCCGTAATATCAGCTGGTTGATGCTCAGCCTGTTTATATTAGGCATATTGATGATTGTACTCAGCTGCGTTATATACATATGGATTGGTACTTTATCTTTACGGGCGGTCCCCGTCGTCTGTCCGAATTGTGAGAAGCCTACAAAAATGTTAGGACGTGTAGATGCATGTATGCATTGCAAGGAACCGCTGACATTAGATAAGAGCTTAGAAGGTAAAGACTTTGATGAACGGTATAATCAACGTAAATTCCGTGAAGAAAACAAGTAAAAAAAGCACAATGCCCGGGAGGTATCATCCATGAACCCCTAAAGCATTGTGCTTTTTTAATAACATAGAAATTAAAATTTCGACGCCGGCCGGAATGTACTATCCTTTTGCTACCTGCTGCTCTTTGCAGGCATTACAAGTTCCGTAAACCTCCAGGCGATGATGACTGACGTCAAAACCTGTCACCTGTTCAGCCAGCGATTCTACTTCTTCTAACGATGGATAGTGAAAGTCAACAATCTTTCCACACTGATTGCAAATGATATGATAATGATCTGATGTATTGCAGTCAAACCTGCTCGAAGAATCTCCGTAAGTGAGTTCTCTAACCAGTCCAATATCTTTTAATACACGTAAATTATTATAAACCGTTGCAACACTCATATTTGGAAATTTTCCTTCAAGTGCTTTATATATATCATCCGCAGTCGGGTGAATCGTTGAATTAAGCAAATACTCGAGTACGGCGTGTCGTTGTGGTGTAATCCGGACGCCTGACTTTTTCAAAGTATCAATTGCTTGCCGTAATTTATCTTCAGTCTCAGACACCCTAAACACCTCTCTTCCCAATTAATAAAATTATTAGATTATAATTCTTATAATTAGTTTATCGCCCTGTGTGCATTATGTCAATCAATTCAAACAAAGTGCCTATGATCAAAAAGCATCCATATTACCTGTATTCTTGTTGTTCCTCTTTTTGAACTTACACATTAATATGAAGCGGCTTTTCTTCTCCTTCCAACTGTTTGTTTACATACCTGGCAGCAACAAATAAATAATCGGATAATCGGTTCAGATAACTAAAAACAAGCTTATTCTCCACTTCATCTTCCAACCCCACTGTTAAACGCTCTGCCCTTCTGACTACTGTGCGGGCCTGATGGAGTGCGCTGGCTGCTTTATGACCGGATGGCAGAATAAAATTCTTTAAAGGATTAAGTGATTTATCCCATTCATCAATTTGCTTTTCCATCTCATCAATATGTTTTTGTTCAAGCTTCCAATAAACTTCTTTTCCTTTTGGCGTGGACAATTCTGCTCCGACATGAAAAAGAACAGTCTGTACCCGGTGCAGCTGATCTAGAAATGCAGCTTTTCCCTCCCAATCCGTTTCTTCAATATAGCTTGCGGCCAGGCCAATTCCTGCATTTACTTCATCACAAGTTCCGTACGCTTCTACCCGCAGATGATTTTTAGGCACACGCTGCCCGTAAACCAGCGATGTTTGACCTTTATCCCCAGATCTGGTGTAAATTCGCACTTTGTCACCCTCCCATCTTTTTATGCTTCATCAGTTGTATTTTCTTTTAAGTAATTCAAAGCATCCGTCACATGATCTTTTACCCGAACTTTTCGATATTCTGTCATGAGCTTTCCTTCTTTATCTAAAATAAAAGTAGAACGCTCGATACCATAATATTCTTTGCCAAAATTCTTCTTCAACTTCCACACACCGAATTGCTCGGCTACTTCATGGTTTTCATCTGAAAGCAATGTAAACGGCAATTCATGTTTATCGATAAATTTTTGGTGCCGGGCGGCCGGATCAGGGCTGATACCGACAATGACTGCATCCAAATCCCCGAAACTTTCATGATGATCTCTGAAATCACACGCTTCCGTCGTGCATCCTGGAGTCATATCTTTTGGATAAAAATATAAAACAACATACTTTCCTTGAAAATCAGATAGACTGACTTGTTCCCCGTCCTGGTTTGGCAATGTAAAATCATTTACCTTTGTTCCTGCTTCCAACTGCATCGAATCCCTCCATATACTTCATCTATTTTCTATGTTCAATATAGCATATTACAGAACAAGATTCATTTATCATTGTCTCTGCTGCTGATTTGTACCACCTTTAGCACAAATGCAGCAGGCAGTATGTATCCAATCAGCGCTTCTGAAAGCGCAATAATCCGCCCAATACCGACTGGCGCCAGGTCGCCGTAACCAAGCGTCAGCAAAGTAACACCGCTAAAATAAATGGAATGGGCAACTGATCCCCATATGGACACTTCTCTAAGTTCTCCATGTTCTACAATAACAATTCCCTGAAACGATAAAATAAAATAAACCAGCCCATAACCAACCATAATAATAAAATAAACAACAAGCATAGCGATAAAAATTTCCAGAGAAAAATGGCCTTCCCTCATATGCAAACGAGGATGTATGGATTTATATTGTATAAAATCATACAAACTTCTGCCGATTAACATAATAATCAAGATACAAAATATCCAGGGGATACCCATTCTTTTTGCCTCCTTCCCGCTTTGCTCTTTCGAAATATACTCGCAATTCCTGATTGGACAGGTAAGTCACCTGCACTTATCTTATATATATGCAGAAACAAAAACAGTTTGTACAAGTTTTCCTTGCAATTTTTTGTTATATTAGTAACTGGGTAAAATACATTAGAAAGAAAAACAGATTTTACCTTCTAGAGAATACACAAAATCCGCCAGCATATTTGATGAACCGATTATCCGGTCTCTTTTGGCTGTTTTTGGGATTCTCATGTTTAATGGAACCTGCAAATGCGTATGAACATCCTTTACAGGTTGGGAAGAATGAGGAGGAAACAAAATAATGAAGTTTACAAATTCAGAAAAGCTGTACCAAGAAGCTTTACAAGATATTGTCGGCGGGGTGAATTCTCCTTCCCGCTCGTATAAAGCGGTTGGCGGAGGATCACCGGTCTATATGAAAAGAGGTCAAGGAGCTTATTTCTGGGATGTGGATGATAACAAATATATTGATTATTTAGGAGCATACGGTCCAATCATTACCGGACATGCCCATCCGCATATTGCCAAAGCAATTGCAGAAGCGGCAACAACCGGTGTGCTGTACGGAACGCCGACAGAGTTGGAAAATATATTTGCGAAAATGTTAAAAGAAGCAATGCCTTCGCTGGAAAAAGTCCGTTTTAATAATTCTGGTACAGAAGCTGTCATGACAACGGTACGTGTGGCACGCGCCTATACAAACCGCACTAAAGTCATCAAATTTGCCGGCTGCTACCATGGACATTTCGATGCTGTACTGGTCGAAGCAGGATCCGGTCCTTCTACTCTGGGCACTCCCGATTCAGCCGGCGTTCCTGCCTCCAGCGCTGCGGAGGTTATTACCGTGCCATTTAATGATTTGGATGCTTTTAAAGAAGCGTTAGATCGATGGGAAGGCGAAATTGCAGCGGTACTCGTTGAACCGATTGTAGGTAACTTTGGCATTGTCGAACCGTTCGAAGGATTTTTACAGGAAGTGAATGAGCTCACGCATCGCGCCGGTGCGCTTGTTATTTACGATGAGGTTATCACTGCCTTTCGCTTCACCTATGGCAGTGCGCAACAGCTTTATAACATCGAGCCTGATTTAACTGCAATGGGCAAAATAATCGGCGGCGGTCTGCCAATCGGCGCTTATGGCGGACGTAAAGACATTATGGAACAAGTTGCACCGCTCGGGCCTGCATATCAGGCTGGAACCATGTCGGGAAATCCCGCTTCGATGGCGGCAGGAATTGCTTGCTTAGAAGTATTAAAAGAAGATGGCGTTTACGATAAATTAGAACATCTTGGACAGCGTCTGGAAGAAGGTATTTTAGAAAAATCGAGAGAATATGATATCCATCTGACCATTAATCGTCTCCGCGGCGCTTTAACTGTCTATTTCGGCGTTGATAAAGTAACCAATTACAGCCAGGCAGACGCTTCAGATGGAGACGCTTTTGCAACTTTCTTCCAACTTATGCTGAGAGAAGGTATTAATCTGGCACCTTCCAAGTATGAAGCTTGGTTCTTAACTACTGAACACACAGAATCAGATATTGAGCATACGATTGATGCAGTTGGCCGTGTATTTGAAAAAATGGCGGAAAACCAATAAAGCATTTCATTATATAAAAAGGCTTTTCCTGGAAAATGGTTGAAACATCCGGGAAAAGCCTTTTTTATATTGCTCTATTCATCTAAATTTTGAATTTGATACAGATCATAATAATGACCACGAAGCTTCATTAGTTCCTCATGCGATCCGATTTCTACAATTTCTCCATCTTCTACAACCACAATACGGCTTGCATGTGTAATGGTTGCTAAACGGTGCGCTACAATAAAGGTTGTTCTGTCAGAAGCAAGTTTTTCCAATGTTTCTTGAATAAGATGCTCACTTTCTAAATCCAATGCCGACGTAGCCTCATCAAAAATCAGGAGCGGCGGATTTTTCAGGAAGACACGTGCAATAGCAACCCGTTGCTTCTGCCCACCGGATAATTTTACACCACGTTCGCCGACCATGGTTTCATATCCTTCTGGCATTTCTTCGATAAAATCATGGGCGTTGGCTGCTTTTGCTGCGCGGATAACTTCTTCTTTCGTTGCATCTGGATTCCCCATTCGAATATTTGTCTCAATGGATTCAGAAAACAAAATATTATCCTGCAGCACCATGCCAATGTTATCCCGCAACGCACGCGCCTGCATGTCCCGCAAGTCCATACCATCAATTTCAATGGACCCGCCTGTGACATCATAAAAGCGGGGAATTAAACTGATCAGTGTTGACTTTCCTCCCCCACTCATTCCGACAAAGGCAATCGTTTCTCCTTTTTGAACATGGAGATCCACATCATTGAGCACCATTTCTTCTTCGTCATCATATTGGAAGGAAACATGGTTAAACGTCACTTTTCCTTGTAATCTGCCCGGATCCACTGCATCTTTTTTGTCCGTAATATCATAAGGCTCATTCATTAATTCAAAGACACGGTCAATCGAAGCAATAGACTGTACTAATGTCGTGGATGAATTAATCAATCTGCGCAGCGGACTGTAGACACGTTCCATATATCCGACAAAAGCTACCATCGTACCAAGCGTTGTATTGCCCATAATTACCTGATAACCCGCAAAAGCAATTACTAAAAGCGGCGCTAAATCGGTAATTGTATTTGTTACTGCAAAAGTTCTGGCGTTCCAATCTGTATGTTTCAAGGCACGGTCCAGAAAATGTCTGTTTCTTTTATCAAACTGTTCATCTTCATAATCTTCCAGTGCAAAACTTCTCGTTACCGGAACACCTTGAATCCGCTCATGCAGATGTCCCTGTACTTCAGCTAAAGCCTGTGACCTTTCCCTTGTCAAACGGCGTAAACGGCCGAAAAAGTATTTGACAGAAATCCCGAATAACGGGAATAAAATAATCGATACAAAGGTGAGCGGCACATCCATGGTAAACATAATAATAATGGCAATTAAAATGGTGGTGACGTCCAGCCAAATATTCATCAGCCCTGTCATCACAAAATTTTTCGTCTGTTCCACGTCATGGATGACCCTGGAAATAATTTCTCCTGTCTTGGTCTTCGAATAAAATTTTAAGCTTAATTTCTGCAGATGATCGAATAACTTTCCTCTGATATCAAAAAGGATTTTATTTCCTACCCACTGCGCTAAGTATTGTCGTATATACTCAACTGGCGGACGAATAATTAAAAAGACCACAAAGGAAATTCCCATTATCCAGAATAACCGGGAGATTCGCTCGGCTTGAGTCATATTTTCTACCGTAACAATATTATCGATAACATATCTCAGAATTAAAGGCATTAACAATGGAATACCGAATTTGACAACCCCGATAAGTAATGTCCATATAATTTTCCATGTGTACGGTTTTACAAATTTCATATACTGTCTGATACTGCTCATTTATCAACTTCCTCTGCTTCAATACGATAATATAAAAGAGGTATCCTTATTACTATACCCAGTAATAAGGATACCTCTTTATCCATTCTGATTGCAATCAAATCGCTTTGAAGTCTCTCAGACAATTTCACCTTTCTGTTTGCTGCTCCCCTTCCTTTTAATGATACGTTAAATACATTTCATACCAATCATCCACAAATCCCGGAGAAAAAGGTCCTTTCCCCTGACGAATCCAATGAATCAATACATTGAGCTGCTGGTAAAGAATGTGGTGAATTTCTTCCGGATAATGCATTAAAACTTTATTTTCTTCATATTCATCTTCATCGAGCAGATTAAAAGTCATATCGGGAAATACCTTTACATCTAAATCGTAGTCAATGTATTTCAGTGATCTTGCCTCCTCATCATAAACAAACGGCGAACTGAGATTACAGTAATAATAAATGCCGTCGTCACGAAGCATGCCAATAATATTAAACCAATGCTTGGCATCGAAATAGCAAATAGCCGGCTCTCTTGTCACCCAGGAATGTCCGTCGCTTTCCACCACCTTTGTCCGATCATTTGCTCCAATGATAATGCTTTCCGTTCCTTTTAGTACCACACTATTTTTCCAGACTCGATGAAATTGTCCATTATGTTTATAACTTTGAATCATTATTTTCGAACCAGCGTTTGGAGAAACCATTCAAAATCTCCCTCTCCATTTTTCATACAGTGTTTTTAAAGTTATTTTTTATTATAAGCCTTCAGCGGTAAAAGTTAAAGAATAAGTCTTTTTAAATTAGCATAGTAAATGAAAAGCAAGCTCATTTCAGAATGGTTCTTATTAATAAAAAATTTTGAACTATCATAACTTGAAATTAATATTTTACCTTCTGGCTTCCGCTCCGGCCAATCACCCCGCTTTCCGACGTACAAATATTATCGGTGGGGCAAGTGACCACAGCAATAGAGTCAGGTTAATACGACCACTATGGAAAAAGTGTTCTGTCTGATCTACCTTTTAGTTGTTCAGCTATTTCACCGGTATAGAACACCCCACTAGCGGAGGCAGCCTTACACCTTACCTTCTCACATCTTTCTCAATAGATGTATGGAAGAAACGATTAACCTCTGTTCCTATAGAAAGAAGTTACTCTTTAAAGTGCGTCAGTTGAGTAAATAAAAAGACAGGATTATTAATTCAATTTATATAGCATGATTTCTTTTTATGTATAAAAATAATTAAAAGGGTTCCCATAGTTGGAAACCCTTTTATTGGTTAAACAGATGTTATTGCTTGTTTTGTTGAGATTGTTGGTTTTGCTTTTTCACTTCTTGCGCATCTGTTTCTTGAGCAAACTCAGTACCATATTGTCCTTGAGCTGCTTGTTGGTTTTGCTTCTTCACTTGAGCTGCGTTTGTTTTTGCAGGATTTTGCTGGTTTTGTTGATTTTGTTTTTTAGCCATCAATATCACCTCCGCAATAATTAATCTGTCCCGAAATGCATTTCTTTATCCAAACTTTTTTAAGAAAAATTTTTTATGCTTGCTTAGCCGCATTACACCAGGGATTACAACTTTTTTGCGGTATGAATTTTTGACCTCTTATTTTTCCTCTAGAAAAGGAATCATTTTTTGATGCGAAACCGGAAATGGATATTGATTCAGCTCTTCTAAGGAAACAAACCTTAATCGGCTGTCTTCTGCAGTTTTGTGATTTGTTGTTGCTTTGCGTACATCTACATGCCAAATAATATGAGAAAAAACATGTTTGATGGAAGTGCATGATTCGCTAATATCCACATCTAAATCATAATGCTCTTCTATCCAACTTTGCCAATCATTTTTAACTATGTCGTCTTCCGGAATCATCGGAAATTGCCATAATCCGGCGAGTAATCCGGAATCGGGTCTTTTTTCAATGATATATTTTCCTTCCTGATTTTGGATAAGCAGCGCAATATATTGTTCCTTACGCTGTTTTTTCGCTTTCTTTTTTACGGGAAGATTCTCTTGCACACCTTCCGCATACGCCTGGCAATGTTCCATTACAGGACAAAACATACATAAAGGTTGCTTTGGTGTACAAATCGTCGCACCTAAATCCATAATCGCCTGGTTAAATGATGAAGGATCTTCTTTGGAAATCATTTCTCCAACATAGGATTCAAATAATTTTTTAGTGGAGGCCTGCGTAATATCTTCTTCCATCAGCAGTACCCGTGAAAAAACACGCATGACATTGCCGTCTACCGCCGGAACCGGCTGGTTGTAAGCTATAGAAAGAATAGCTCCCTTTGTGTAAGGACCGATTCCCTTTAAACTGCCAAGCTGTTTGGGATCATCAGGAATTTCTCCATCATAAGATGCTACAACTTCACGTACAGCAGTTTGTAAATTTCTTGCACGGGAATAATAACCTAAGCCTTCCCATTGTTTTAATACGTCTTGCTGGTCTGCTTCAGCTAAGTCATATACGGTCGGATATTTCTCCATAAACTGATTAAAATAAGGGATAACCGTATCTACTTTGGTTTGCTGAAGCATGATTTCAGACACCCAAACGCGGTAGGCGTCGTTATTTTCACGCCAAGGCAAATGTCGTTTGTTTTCCAGATACCAGCTGATTAAATCCTCTTGGAAAGCGGAAATATCTATATTTTCTAATCGTTTATCTTTCATGTTTTCACTTCCTATGTGTTAAAATAATCTTGAAGTGCTTTAATGGAAGCAACTTAAGGAGGATAAGTAACTATGGATACTGGTACGCATATAGTTATGGGTGTTGCACTCGGTGGTCTGGCAACACTGGACCCTAATGTGCAAAGTGACCCTACTCTATTTCATGCCGTATTGGTTGGAACAGTCGTCGGATCACACGCTCCTGATTTTGATACAGTATTTAAATTAAAAAGTAATGCAACGTATATTAGACAACACCGTGGAGCTTCCCATTCACTTCCAGCTATTCTTATGTGGAGTCTCCTTGTCTCCGGAGCAATTTATTTATTCGTTCCTGAAGTAAGTTATTTGACTCTGTGGCTATGGACTCTGTTAGCTGTGTCTATTCATGTATTTGTCGATTTATTTAATGCGTATGGCACACAGGCTTTCCGGCCGTTTACAAAAAAATGGATTGCAAAAGGATTTATTAACACCTTTGATCCCTATATCTTTTTCTTGAACGTTGCCGGTATCGTAGCATGGGCACTAGGCGCCAACCCCGGATATACATGGCTGATTATTTATACAGTTATTGTATTATATTACATCAAACGCTATATGGACAAAAGAGAAATTGTTCACAAAATTAAAGAATATTTACCTGACACAGAATTTGTCGCTACATCCCCTACTCTCAAACAAAATTATTGGCGTGTCGCTATTACAACAAACGAACGCTATTATGTAGGTAATGTTGAAAATCGGCACATTGAAATTGTTGATGAATTTTATCGTGTCCCTCTGCCTGATTCAGACATCATAAAAACGGCATTAAAAGATAAAAATATCTCTTCTTTCCTTAATTTTTCTCCGGTTTACCGTTGGGAAATAAATACAGAAGAAGATGATGTTACTGAAGTACGTTTTATTGATTTACGCTACCGAAGTAAAGGATATTATCCTTTTGTAGCCGTTGTGAAGATGGATGACAATCTGAATGTCATTACTTCTTATACAGGCTGGATTTTCTCGGAACAAAAACTGCAGAGCAAATTAATTCCAAGCGATTCAAGCCCGTAACACGTACAATTTAGATAGCGTTTTTGATAAAAAAGGCAGCTACGATGCGGCATATGTTTGCAGATACGGGTGCAGCTCTGTACGACAGATACGGTTTTAAAAATTTTCTTCTAAAGAAAAGCAACAACTCAGGTGAAGCGATAAGCTGCCTGAGTTGTTTTTTTTAGCTTACTTTCTTTCCTAATAAAGAAATTGGTAAAGCTTCGATATTTTCATTTTCTTCATCTACTAAATCGATACGGTAGCCCCATGCAAATACGCCATTAATATAAGCTACTTTAAATTTATAGCCGGCTTCCATTTTCAACTGATAAATTGCTTCTTTTTCAAAATCATCCGGACTTATCGTATAAGCAAGAGCTACTTGCATTTTTCGTTCATAAACCTGAACCTCGGAAATATTCCCTAGTTGTTCCGCTTTTTGAGCCTGTTCTTTTAACTTCCCGATTTCCTGATGAAGCTGTTCTATAGAATAATCACTATAACGATAATTCATTTTCTTCCCCCCTCTGACTTTCCATCCCCATTGTACCAAAATAATGAAAAACTGACTTTTATTTATTCTTGATCCTCGATATATTCGTCTATAAATTGCTGAATCATATCAAAATGAAATCCTTTCCGGTATAATCCCTCTATCATCTTTTGTTTTAAGAAAAAACCTTCATACTTTTTCACATGTTTCCGGTACAACTTTTCTCCTTGAAATTTTAACGCTTCCCATTCCTGATCTGTATTCTCTTCCTGATTCATACCCTGGACAGCCTGGAAAACAAGCTGCTGATCAAACCCTTTTTGCATTACCGTATTTTTAGCCTGATTCATTTGTTTCTGAAAAGAGTCTTTGGAACTTTGCTGTATTTTTTTTTCGAGCTGCTTTTGAATCTTCTGTTTTTGGAGTGCCGGCGTATATTGTTCCAAAGCGTTCGCAGCAATTGAACCGTTGACCCCCTTTTCAAATAACTCTTGTTCAATCACTTTCGGCCCTTTTGAACTGGTATTCATACGTGAACGTACAAACATATCCGCAAATTGCTGATCGTCCAGAAGATTTTCTTTCTTCAATCGCTGCATAATAACAGAAATTTGTTCATCTTCTACTTCTTTTTTCTGCAAATGGGTGATAACTTCTTTTTCGGAACGTATTCGATAGCTTAAAAAGTTTATAGTAAGGGTATATATATTATGGAGGCTATCTTGTTCCTGCAGTGTTTTCATGAGTTCATCATCCAGTTCCATTCCTTTTTCTAACCGAAATTTAATAAGAATGTCTTCATCAACACTAAATCCATATTTATCACCAGCTGGGGTATTAAAAAATATATTATAACGATGCTTCTGCTTTTTTTGCGTTGTAATCCGGCTGATTGTTTGCAATGTTATTCACCTCTTCTTTTATTATCATAGCAAAAAATAGAGTGAGGGGATATCATAAGAATACTAACACTTGAAGGAGGTTTTCATCATATGAACATACTTATAACCGGTGCTACAGGATTTTTAGGGAGTAAATTAGCTGTTCAACTCACTAATCTAAATCATAAATTATATATTTTATCCCGTTCCGCCGAGAAAAAATCAAATACATCGCACATGACTTTTTTGAATTATGAAACGACTGCAAATGAACTTCCGAAGATAGATGCTGTCATTAACCTGGCCGGCGAATCATTGTTTGGATATTGGACAAAGAAAAAGAAAGAAATGATTCTTACCAGCCGTATCCGCGTCACTAAATACCTTGTTCAATTAATGGAAGATATGAAGGAGAAACCCCGTGTATTTATCAGCGGATCCGCGGTAGGCTACTATGGTATGTCCGAAGATGTCATGTACACGGAAGCTACTACGCAACCCGGAAATGACTTTCTTGCATCTGTCGTAAGGCAATGGGAGGCAGAAGCAAGTTACGCTGAAAACATGGGAATTCGCACAGTCTATACACGTTTTGGTGTCCTGCTCGGTAATGATGGCGGTGCGTTTCCGCTTATGTCGCTGCCAGTAAAGCTATATACAGGCGGACATCTCAGCGATGGCGAACAATGGCTCTCCTGGATTCACGTCCAAGACGCCGTAAAATTAATTACCTTTTGTTTAGAAAATCAAAACATGGAGGGTGCCGTTAATGTTACTGCCCCAACACCAAAAAGAAATAAAGACTTTATAAAAAAAGCAGCACAAATTTACAAACGACCGAACTGGCTGCATTTGCCTGCTGTGTTTTTTTATCTGGCGCTGGGTGAAATGGCACAGCTCCTGGTAAAGGGACAGTTTGTCTATCCTCAGAAGGCACTTGAACAGGATTTCATTTTTGATTTTCCATCACTTGATCAGACATTATCTGATTTGAAAAATAATTCGTCCAAATAACGGATAAACAAATAGCCTTCAGATACCGCCACAATGTATCTGAAGGCTATTTGTTTATTCAGGAATGCACCCGCATCGTTAATCTTCCCCTGTTTTCTTATCCTGCTTTTTTGGGAGTCTCCCCGCCCGTTTAGCAGATTCCCTCAGCAGAAATTCAACGTGGCTGTTGACACTGCGGAATTCATCCTGTGCCCAACGCTGCAATATGTCATAAAGTTCAGGATCTATGCGTAATGGAAAGTTTTTCTTCTTAGCCATAGTACATCCCGCTTATTGATAAAGTGTTCCTGTATTGATTACCGGCTGTGTTCCTTGGTCGGAAACAATGGCGACAAGCAGGTTATTAATCATGGCTACTCTGCGCTCATCATCTAAATCCACAACATTATCTGCTTCTAAGCGGGAAATAGCATCCTGTGCCATTCCGACTGCGCCTTGAACAATTTGCTCCCGGGCAGAGATAATTGCACTTGCCTGTTGGCGCTGCAGCATTGCCTGGGCAATTTCTGTTGAATAAGCCAAGTGTGTCAACCGGGCCTCTTTCACTTCCACACCAGCAACCTGAAGACGGTCTTGCAATTCCGCTGTTAATTGGCTTGATACTTCATCTGCATTTCCGCGTAAAGTTAATTCTTCGTTTGTAAATGAGTCATAGGGATAGGTTGTCGCTACCGCGCGAATAGCTGTTTCGCTTTGAATTTCAACAAAGTCCTCATATTGATCGACATCAAAAACAGCTTTTGCTGCATCTACTACTTTAAAAACAACCACCGCAGCGATTTCAATCGGATTCCCATTCACATCATTTACTTTTAACCGATTGCTGTTAAAGTTTCGGACTCTTAAAGAAATCGTTCGGCGTACGGAGAATGGGATGGTAATAACAATCCCTTCCCGGCGGACTGTTCCCATGTACTTTCCTAAGAAAATAACCACAATGGATTGATTAGGCTGCACAATCGTTATACCGCTGATTAAAACCACAGCAACTAGGAATAGCAAGGCTCCGAACAAATAATACGATTGAAAGATACTGAATACCGCTGCTGCAAGTAAAACAACTATAATGCCTATTCCAAGTGCACCGTTAATACTCCAAGCTTTGCGTTCTTGCATGAAATCCTCCTCTTCATATCTAAATCATACTATTATGATATCATTTTTGTATTAATTTGTAAAATGATACTCCTTTAACTTGTCTGTTCGTCCACAAATTTTTGGATTGGATTCATTTTAGGATTTACCATGAGCGTATTTCCGTCCGTTTCTACCGTAATACTGTCCAGAGCCGCTGTAGAATAAATCAGCGCATGGATGTCATTTAAATGGTCAATAACCCGGGGAACAGGATGACCATAGTTGTTATCCTTACTATAAGTTAAAAAAGCAAATTCAGGGTCTACCGCCTTTAGAAATGGCATAGATGAGCTTGTATTCGAGCCATGATGCCCTATTTTTATCACTTCTGCATCGACATCGTGTTTTTTCATCATCTCTTTTTCCTCTTTTTTACCAACATCGCCCATGAAAAGCATATCGGTTTCACCATAATTTAATTTTATAACGAGGGAGGAAGCATTCGGAGACGTTAAAGGCTGTGCGGCATTCCAAATATCCATTGAAATCATCGGGTCAATTTCAATCGGTGTATCTTTTTCAGCAACAGTCATAGGGATTTGCAAATCACGAATCCGGTTCATGTAAGAAGCAAATGTCTTCGTCGGATGAAGCTTTCCGATATCAAGCACACCACCCACCTCCACTTCATCCAATACCCGTACTAAACCGCCAATATGGTCCACATCCGGGTGGGTGGCAATCATTAAATCAATTTCATTAATCCGCAATTCTTTAATATAATCCACAACCGCTTCTCCTGCTTCTGGAGGCCCGCCATCAATTAAAATTGTCCTGTCCAAAGGCGTTTCAATTAAAATACTGTCTCCCTGCCCGACATTAATAAAATGTACCTTCATCGCAGGCATTTCTTGTGCCGCTTGAATGGGAGAAGGGATATGAAATGGTATGATTATCAGTATTAGTAAGAAAATAAAACCGCATTTTCGCATATTTCAATGTCCTTCCCTTCTTTTTCATTAGTGTGAGCGAAAAGACAGTACGATATGAGAGAAGGTGATTGGTAATTGTTGAAAAGTGGTTTATCTTTTTTAGACGTAAAAAGAGGCTATTACCTTGAATTGGTAATAACCTCTTTTCATCCAATTTGTGCTATTTATTGAGATGAACGATTGCGAAACCGGTAAACAATAATCACAATCGCCCCGGCTGCCAATAAACCTAAACCGATCAACAATAAATTGAACATAGATGTTGCAGTACCAGGCAATGTTTCACCTTCATCACCTTTATCTGCTTCCGAATCTCCTCCATCTTTGGAATCTTCTGTCTTAGCATCGGAATCTCCATCTGTTTTTTCTTCTCCATCAGCATGCGATGCATCTGTATCTTTTGAGGCTTCTCCTGAATCCTCAAATTTTCCAGAGGCTTCTGGATTTTCTTCCGATCCCTCTGATGTTTCAGGGTCTTTTGGATCTTCTCCTGGCTCTCCTGGCGTTTCAGGGTCTTTTGGATCTTCTCCTGGCTCCCCTGGCGTTTCAGGGTCTTTTGGATCTTCTCCTGGCTCTCCTGGCGTTTCAGGATCTTTCGGATCTTCTCCTGGCTCCCCTGGCGTTTCAGGATCTTTCGGATCTTCTCCTGGCTCCCCTGGCGTTTCAGGATCTTTTGGATCTTCTGACTCTGCTTTCACAAAACCAAAGTCTAATGTCGGATCATGTTCCCCATCTTCCGTTAAGTGTCGAGATACTGCAAACCATGTAGATGAGTCAATGGAACGATTATTGCCCACTTCTTCCAAGGTTGGAACATATCCTTCCAAAGCTTCTGAGGACGCTTCCCGATCAATTCGTACAATATACGTGTTATCGATTGGGAGATTGTCAAAGATATAATAACCATTTTCATCTGTAGTAACTGGTTCTACTGGATTTCCGTAGACATCCGTTACTGGATTGCCATCTACATCTTCAATCGTTAAGACGACTCCTTCGATTGGAATATCCGTTTCATCCTGAAGACCGTCTTTGTTCTCATCGAACCATACATAGTCGCCGACACTCACTTTTTCGGGACTGTTCACAATGACGACATTATTTTGATCTTTTACATTGACAGAGCTTACATAGCCATCAACTTCTTCTTCGACAACGGTGTAATTAATTTCTTCTCCATCAGCAAAGGTATCTAATGCTGTAAAGTCAGCCTGCCAGTTGTTCGATTCATTCAACTCAGCAGAATCGACTTCTTCTCCATCTGCTAATAAGTTCACCGTGATAGCTTCCGGCCTTACTTCTTTATAATTACCATCGTTCCACCGTTTTACCACATTGATACTAGTCTGTTCCGGCGTATAGGTATTGGTAATATCCATGCCATCAATCTCTGTAGAATACCCTTCTACAGTTTCTTCTTGAATGGTGTAATTGATTTCTTCTCCATTCTCGAATTTAGGGTGGTCAGTAAATTCAAATTTCCAATCCGTATCCGCTGTTACCTCAACGGAATCCACTTCTTCTCCATTTGCTAAAAGATTCACTGTAATCGCTTCAGGACGCTTGCCGTCTTGATTATCAGCGTCATCCCATGTTTTGGTTCCTGAGAAGTCAGTCATTTCCGGATTATAGCTGTTTATAATTGTTACATTACCGAGATCTTCATCATTGATGTTCACATCATAATCTTCATGAACATTTAATTCTTCAACCGTATACGTGATTTCTTCACCTGCTTCGTTTACAGCCAGTTCCGTCCAAGTGTGCGTCCACTCGTTTTCATCACTTAATGTGATTGGATCACCGTATTCCTCGCCATTTGCGAAGAGTTGGACATCAACAGACTCGGAACGTTTACCATCTTGGTTATTAACATCTTCCCAAGCTTTTGTAACTGTTACACTGCGTTCTTCCGGCGTATGCGTATTGGTAATATCATAGCCGTCAGTTGTTGTTGTATAACCATCTACACTATCTTCAGTAACTGTATAGATGATTTCTTCCCCTGCTTCAAATTGAGGCAAGTCAGCGAATGTATAACTCCAGTCATCTGCTGCTGTTACTGTTTGTTCATCCACTTCTTCTCCATTTGCAAGCAAGTTCACTGTAATAGACTCTGGACGTTCGCCGTCTTGGTTATCTGCATCGTCCCACGTTTTTGTTCCGGAAACTTCTGTTACTTCCGGTTCATAGCTGTTTGTTATGTCATATCCATCATAGGACACTTCATAGCCTTCCACAACTTCTTCTTCCACTGTATATTCTATTTCTTGGCCAACCTCTCCCGGCTGATTAACCGGTAAGTTGTCAAACGTATAGCTCCAGTCATCTGCTGCTGTTACTATTTGTTCATCCACTTGTTCACCATCTGCAAGCAAGTTCACTGTGATAGACTCTGGACGTTCACCATCTTGGTTATCCGCGTCATCCCACGTTTTTGTTCCGGAAACTTCCGTTACTTCCGGATTATAGCTGTTTGTAATTGTTACATTACCCAGATCTTCATCATTGATGTTCACATCATAATCTTCATGAACATTTAATTCTTCAACCGTATAAGTGATTTCTTCACCTGCTTCATTCACAGCCAGTTCCGTCCAAGTGTGCGTCCACTCGTTTTCATCACTTAATGTGATCGGTTCACCGTACTCCTCCCCATTTGCAAAGAGTTGAACGTCAATGGATTCGGAGCGTTTGCCATCTTGGTTGTTAGCATCGTCCCAAGCTTTTGTGACCGTTACACTACGTTGTTCCGGCGTATGGGTGTTTGTAATATCATGGTTATCAGTTGTTGTTGTATAATCTTCTACACTATCTTCGGTAACCGTGTAGGTAATTTCTTCGCCCGCTTCAAACTTTGGTAAGTCCGTGAATGTATAACCCCAGTCATCTTCTGCTGTTACTGTTTGTTCATCCACTTCTTCTCCATTTGCAAGCAGGTTAACTGTGATGGATTCTGGACGTACACCGTCTTGGTTATCTGCGTCATCCCATGTTTTGGTTCCTGAAACTTCCGTTACTTCTGGTGTGTAACTATTTGTGATGTCATATCCATCATAAGACACTTCATAGCTTTCCACAGCTTCTTCTTCCACTGTATACTCTATTTCTTGACCAACTTCTCCCGGCTGATTAACCGGTAAGCTGTCAAACGTATAATTCCAGTCATCTGCAGCTGTTACTTCTTGACTGTCAATTTCTTCACCATTTGCAAACAGGTTAACCGTGACGGACTCTGGACGTTCACCATCTTGATTATCCGCATCATCCCATGTTTTGGTTCCTGAGATGTTCGTTACTTCTGGTTCATAGCTATTGGTGATTGTGATATTACCCAGGTCTTCATCATTAATGTTCACATGATAATCTTCATGAACATCCAATTCTTCAACCGTATACGTAATTTCTTCACCTGCTTCATTCACAGCCAGTTCCGTCCAAGTGTGCGTCCACTCGTTTTCATCACTTAATGTAATCGGTTCACCGTACTCCTCCCCATTTGCGAAGAGTTGAACATCAACAGATTCGGAACGTTTGTCATCTTGGTTATTGGCATCTTCCCAAGCTTTTGTAACTGTTACACTGCGTTCTTCCGGCGTATGCGTATTGGTAATATCATAGCCGTCAGTTGTTGTTGTATAATCTTCTACACTATTTTCGGTAACGGTGTAGGTAATTTCTTCGCCCGCTTCAAACTTTGGTAAGTCCGTGAATGTATAACCCCAGTCATCTTCTGCTGTCACTGTTTGTTCATCCACTTCTGTACCATTTGCAAGCAGGTTAACTGTGATAGACTCTGGGCGTACGCCGTCTTGGTTATCTGCGTCATCCCATGTCTTCGTTCCTGAGATGTCAGTTACTTCTGGCGTATAGCTGTTTGTGATATCGAATCCTTCAGCCATATCACCATTAATGTTACTTTCATACCCTTCCGGAACGTCAACTTCTTGAATTGTATAAGTGATTTCTTCACCTGCCTCATCCAATTCAGGCAGACCCGTAAATGTATCTTCCCAATTATTTTCAGCATGCAGTTCCAAGTTATCAAAATCTGTCGTTTCGCCATTTGCCAGCAATTCGACTTCAATCGATTCAGAGCGTTGTCCATCTTGATTCTCTGCATCATCCCAAACTTTTTCTACAGGGATCTCAGTCTTCGCATCACTTATATTTCTAAATTCTTCTTCAAACACATATTCTTCTTCACCATAGGCTTGATCTACTTCAACTTCCATTTCCTCTTCAGATAATCGATAACCATCTGGTGCTTCCATTTCTTTTAATACATACGTTCCTAAGTTCAAGTTTGGTATTTCTAGCACACCATTTTCTGTACTAAACTCACCCATGAGTACTTCTTCACCATTTACATCTCTGTACAGTTCAAAAACAGCTTCAGATGAATCAATGATTTCACCAGATGAATCCACTTTACGAACTTCGATCACTCCGCGGTCGTCTCTAAATTCTCCGCCAACCCATGAGAATTGTGTCGCAGTAATCTCTTCCGTTTCTTCTGTTTTTGTCTCAATACCTTGACCATCAAAACTGGCTGTATTATTAACCCCTTGACCATCTTCCGCAGTCACAATAGTGCTATAAGTTAATGTTAAGGCTTGGGTTACATCCTCTGTGAATTCAATATTTAGAATGGTTTGACCATCTTCGTCATTATTTACTTCAAGTGTGTAATCTTCACCTTCCGTCAACTCGTCACCACTGCTAGTAACAATCGTCAGGCTATCCTCTACAAATGAAAGTCCTGTGCTAATTGTATCGGTAAGTGTTGCATTTTGAATTCTTGAAAGACTCTCGTTAACCGTAATCTCCCAATCCAGCTCGTCTCCGATATATGCTTCTGTTCCTTCATGATCAAGGACTTGTTTATCTAAGATATCATTCCACTTGTTGTAATCAACGGATGAACTGTAAGGAAATTCTCCATCTTCGGTGTTCACAACAGCATTATTTACATAGTTTTCTTCTGATATATCTGGAACAGTTGTTTCAAATTCAATGACGTACCTCTCAGTTACCTCTCCTGTAAAATTAACAGTAAGTTCATCACCATCTATGTCAACTGTATAATCTTCACCAGGAGTAAGTTCTGTATCCGTCATAGACGTATCACCATTTTCGGCAACATCATAAATGGAAACTTTGATAGAGTCTTCGATAATTTCTCCATCATAATCCAATGTATCTGTTACGGAAACATTTTCACCAAGATTATTTTGATGGTAGTTCGTGTATACTTGCCATGCGATTTTTCTATCCGTTTCATCTGACCAGTTATCAGCATCAACAAGATTTCCTGTTTTATACCCACTATTCCATGCTTGGTCGTTTACATCAGCGTGGGCATCCCGGTCTTCATCAAATTCATGTCCTTGGTTCGTTTCACCTTCGTAATTAGCATTGTTGAGATAACGATTTGGCTCATCATCATTACTATGCTCATTTTCAATGATATCTGGATCATATGAAGTCTTATATGTCACAACTAACTCATCATTAATTTCTACACCATCATTTATAGTGATGACAAAACCACTATGTCCATCATCTGATAGTTCTAAGCTATAATCGTCAAATGCTTCTCCGCCAAGGGTTACTTCCAGTGAGTCTTCTAAGAAATACAGTCCGTCATTCGGGAATGTATCCGTAATAGTTAGAGAGTCAATGGGCTCTCTATTTGGATTTGCTGTAAGTTGCCAATCCATTGTCTTGGCATTATAATCTATGCCTTCAAATGACTTACCAAACTCGTTTGCTGGCGGGTCAACAGTTGATTCCCCTTCCGTACCCTCTTCACCAATACCGTCGCCTTCAAGGGTTGCTTCATTTCTAAAACTATCTTCTGCAAAATCTTCAACTTCAGTTGTATAAGCAATCGTTACTGCACTATCAATGTTTCCAAGATGAACAACGACTGTTTGTGTTCCATCTTCATTTTGCGTGACACGAATATCACTAGGATCAACATCTGCACCGTCAATATGAATATCTTCAGCTGTAATGGTACCTAATCCTGCTGGTAATGTATCTGTTAAAACAGCATTATCAACTGGATGCCCAGCTTCATTTACAGTGATCTCCCAGCTAAGATTTTTATCTTCATAAGTGAAGTCTTGGTTTCCTGACTTCTCAAGAAGGGAGTCTCTCCAATAATCAACGGTAGCGTCATCTTCACCTATTGGATCGTCCCCATCTGTTAATTTACCCTTATTTGTAAAGGTATTTCCATGCTGATAATTCCCATCATTGACTTCTGCCCAATCAATCTCTGTGACAAAAGTAATCGTATAAACTTCATCACGGCTCACTTCACCTAAATTAATTGGAAAATCAGCTGTGTCAAAGTCAGCTGTTACATCTTCTCCATTTTTATCAACTGCAATGGAATCAGACAGGATTCCTAGACCTTCTGGCAATTCATCATGAACAATGGCTTCATCAATACTTGATCCACCTTCATTAACTGTAATGGTCCATCTAATTTGACCAATTTCATCTTCATTTTCAGACCAGTAAATCTGCTCCCCGCTCTTTTGAATCGGATTGCTTCGTTCTCCACCATCCACCGTTGTTTGGGCTTCTAACTCCCCATCATCATGATGAAATTCTGCATCATTTGTAAATGAACCTTGTTCGTAATCTTCAATCGATGTTGTGTATTCAACTTGGTAACCACTTCTTTCAGGAATGTCACCTAAATCCCAGTTGAAATCTCCATCACCTATAGTTGGATCAGAAAATTCACCAAGGTCAAGTGGTTCACCAACGGATTCTTCTCCATCAACATCATAGGTAATTGGACGAACAACAAAATTTTCAGGATTACCTACACCATCTGGGAGAGTATCTGTTAATACACCATTTGTTAATGGGTTCTCGCCGCCGTTTACAATGTCAACGGTCCAGGTGATCTCGGTAGCATTTGTTTCGCTATCCAATTCCGCTCTTTTATCCATACTTGTATCAATTTCATTTGGCGTAGTAACAACCGTTAAATCTTTATTCCCATCACCATCGAAATCAATCTCTTGTTCCCATTCTTCGGTGAATTTTTCCCGGTCAAATTCTAACCCAAAACCGACATAACCATCTTGAACACTTTCACCTTCAATATTTTCGTTGAAAGTAAATTCTAATACACCATCATTAATCGTATAAGTTCCTACTACAGTACCGTCAGAAACGGTAATGTTTTGATCGGGTGTATTTTCCCATTGCAAAAATACATCTGGCAATTCTAATGTTGCTGTGTCTCCAGCATTGACATCCAAATCGTTCGTATCCCAAGCATACTGAATTTGATAAGTTGCATCAAAATCAACTTCCGCACCGTCTTCAACATCTTCTCCATCAAGTCTAAAATATTCAAATTCAAAAATATTCTCTAATTCAACCTGTGGACCAACATCTGATGCAGCAGAACTTGCAGTGTTTTCTTCTTCGGCTGCTTCTTCCTCCGCAGACTCTTCTGTGCCTTCTTCTTCAGCTGCTTCTTCCTCTGCAGACTCTTCTGTGCCTTCTTCTTCAGCTGCTTCTTCCTCTGCAGACTCTTCTGTGCCTTCTTCTTCAGTTGCTTCTTCCTCTGCAGATTCTTCTGTACCTTCCTCTTCAGCTGCTTCTTCCTCTGCAGATTCTTCCGTGCCTTCTTCTTCAGCTGCTTCTTCCTCTGCAGACTCTTCTGTGCCTTCTTCTTCAGCTGCTTCTTCCTCTGCAGACTCTTCCGTGCCTTCTTCTTCAGCTGCTTCTTCCTCTGCAGACTCTTCCGTGCCTTCTTCTTCAGCTACTTCTTCAACAGGCTCTTCGCCTGCTTCTTCCTCTACAACTTCATCGTCCTCTTCTGAAAGAACTTGCAACTTTAATGTACCTTCAGCTTCCGGATGCTCCAATGCTGCTTCATGAAACGTAACACGAATCGCATCTTCTGTAGCTTCAAAGGAAGCAATTTCCACCGCTTCCTCTTCCAAAGATAATGTTCCTTCCTGCTCTGTTAATGCAACAGGGGATTGGAAATCGACAGGTTGGCCCGCTTCTTCTATTTCATAATCTTTCAGCGACCAATCTACTTGAAGAAATCCGTCACCATCTTTCTCGGAAAAAGAACTTTCTGTGATGCTTGCAAAGTCAAAGAACGTATCGCTGTTGTTTTCTTCTGCTTGTGCCGTTTGTAAAGGAGCAATTCCTGTTACAATAGACTGCATCAAAAGAAGAAAAATCATCCATATACTGACTCTTTTTGCTCGTATCTTCAATTCGTTTTTTCCTCCTTTTACTAATTTAAATTGTTACATGTTGGAAAACTGTACTTTTCCTTCCACCTCCTGTATCTATCTTTGTATTAGATAAGACCACAAACGTATCCACTTTAATATTTTGATATATCTTAGTTTTCCTTAAGTAATCAAAAAAATATAGCTGTTCTATTCATAGGTGATATGGATATGTAGTGGTCTATTTCATCGTAACTTATGAAATATGTAATAGAGAAGTTTGTATATATCTACAAATTCTATACATTCTGATAATCACCAAAATTCCATTTTATGGATTTTTATAATCATTAAAAACTACACTTGATAAAAAATCCTTACTTCTTTATCAAGTGTAGTTGTTTAAATATATATCTTATTCTGTTGAAGGCAGATCCACCTCAAAAAACACTGTTGTTCCTTGATCCGGCGAACTGTCAATCTGTAACCCTCTTCCAAAATGCTGCTGTAATCGTTTATCCACGTTCAAAATGCCGACTCCCGATTTGCTATTTGATTCTCCTTTTAAAATAGCTTGAATTTCTGTTTCTTCTATTCCTGTCCCATCATCTTCCACCGTAATCACTGCCTTAGAACGGGCATCATTTATTTTACAGGTAATGATAACTGTCCCTTTCCCTTTATTATTCCGGATTCCATGCTGCACCGCATTTTCTACCAACGGCTGAATGGATAAAAACGGAACATAAATGCCTTGTTCACTTTCCAGATTCCATGCAACCTGTAAAGCTTCTCCAAAACGAACCTGCTCAATATATAAATAGGAACGGACAATATTTAATTCTTCTTCCAGCGGAATCAGCTCTTTCATATGCTGAAATTGAAATTTACTTCTTAGCAAATTACTGAATTCATCCAGAAGCTTCCTCATTCTTTCTACATCCAATTCACTTAATGCCATGATGGAATTCAATGTATTGAATAAAAAATGCGGTTGAATCTGTGCTTGCAGCCAGGAAGTTTCCAGCTGTACCTGCTGCTCGGCGACACGTTTTAATGTTATCAAAGAATCCATCCGCGCTTTCAGTTCCACTGGTTCGACCGGCTTGGCAATATAATCATTTGCTCCGGCTGAAAAAGCTCCCTGTATATCTGTCGTTCCACCTGTAAGCAGCAGTACAGGCAATTCTGTGAGAGAATAACGTTCCCGAATAATCCTGGTAAGTTCATACCCCGATATTTCCGGCATCATAATATCTGAGATAACCATATCCCATTCTCGCTTCTTCAGTTCCTTTACAGCCTGTCTGGAACAAGAAAGAAATACCAGATTATACGTATCATTGGAAATAATAGCCTTTAACGCCAATAAACTCGCTGGATTATCGTCGACGATTAAGACAGATGCCACCTTATCATTTGTCCGGGCCAGCTGTTCTATTGGTTCACTATCTTCTTTTTTAGTTGTAGTTTTTATTTTACTTTCAGAAGGCAGTTCCATCGCTTCTTGTGATGCCAATGCTAACGTGAATGTAAAAGTTGTTTGTACCCCTTTTTCAGAAGAAACCCAGATTGTTCCGCCATGCAGTTCTACTAGCTTTTTGGTTATATTTAATCCTAATCCAAAACCGCCTGCAGACATTTCATTTTCCTGATGCCCTTGTTCATAGGGCTGAAAAATTCGCTGCTGCAAATCTTCGCTAATACCAATACCTGTATCTGTCACATGGATTTCTGCATAATGTTCTCTAACAGAAGCCGAGATAGTAATAGATCCTTGCATGGTATACTTAATCGCATTTTCTATAAGATTAAACAATATCTGTTTCACGCGATTTTCATCTGCATATACAGGTGGAAAATCTCCGGGAATCAGCTTAACAATGGACAGGTTCTTTACATCGGATGAAAAACGCAATGCATCGACAGTTCCCGTGACAATCGGTTCTAATGCAATTACCTGTTTATTTAATCCCGGTTTATTTATCTGTAAGTTTCTGGACTCCAATAAATCTGTCAACAGCAGATTCATTTGCTGCCCAACATTCAAGACCGTGTTTAGTTCTGTCATACTCTGTTTGGATAATCTGATTTCTTCCCTGTCCCGTACAGCCTCGGAAAGCAACAATATACTATTTAAAGGATTACGGAATTCATGCGATGTATTGGCCAGAAATTGATCTTTTTCTTCGTTCACTTTTTTCAATCTTTCCGCTAATTCTTTTGTCTCCTTATGCTTTTGAAAATATCTCTGAAACCAGACAATCGTATAACAGGTTACAAAAACCAGCAGATCAAATGGATAAAAGGTCAGATAAACACTTTGTCCTTTCCATATAAAGTTCCATATAGCATGATTGGTAATAGCGGCATAACTGCATATTAGAAGGTACGTAGCTTTTGGGTTTACCTTATACATTAATACAATCGAAGCAACGGTAACTACCGCCGTCACAGTACCAAAGATATAATAAAGCGGACGAAGTGCCAAAATTTGCGGCATGGATAAAAACATCGTTACCACAGCCAACGCTGCCATTCCCCATTTAAAAAATGGAAAGATTTTATTCCAATAAGGCAGTTCTTGATGATTGGTACATTGAATCAATGCATAAAAAATGATTAAATACACCGTATGAATCATCCAATACTCAAATTCATAACTCAAATTAAAAAATTGCTGCAATAATTTCTCGCCAGTATGAACCAGAAAACCCGAAAATAAGCTAAAGGTCAATAACGAGAAAGCAAGCACCTTTTTATCTCTTCCACCTATAAAATAAATAATCACAGTATATAAAGTATGCATCAACAGAATAGCCGCAATGACAACTTGAGAATAATTCGTAAGCTGCACTTCTCTTGTAATTGCTGCATCTGTTCCAAACCGAAGTGAGAGATAAATGCCTCCATCTCTGCTGTCTATATAATTTGCCGCTTGAATCATAAGATCGATGTTACCTTCTTCATCCGCTGTAAAAGTTACTGTCTCAGGCATGATATCTGCAACATAGGCCGATTCTGTTTCAGCTGGCTGGCCAGTCTCTGCTACTTTGCGGCCATTCACATAGACTTCGGAAGATGTTCGGATGTTTGGTATATATAATTTAAAATTTCGATCATCATCCGGATCCACCGTCATTTGCAGCCGATAAGTTCCGTAACCAAAAGGAGAACCAAGATTATTCTCCCATCCATGAGGGACTTGAATCGCTTCCGGCGCTTCTGCAGGTAATCCACCTTCTTGCATGACAAACTGTGACGGGTAAAAATCCCACTCCCCATCCAACATCAGCGTATTTCTCTCTCCTATTTCCCATGATCTTAAAACCAGCTCTCCATCTTCAATAGCAGGTGTTATATTTTCTTGAAATATACCTCCCCATATTAATCGTAAAACAGACAAACTGATGATACAGATAATCACAAAAATTCCCGTTCGGATATAATCCCGCTTCATTTATATCAACTCTTTTTCTAGAGAAATTAGTGAATCCAGTTTTTTTCTTTTACGATTTCTGCTACTTCCGAATCCAAGTCAGTTAAACTTTTTAATTTCGACATATTGTAGGATGATGTTTTCTCATAACGATGTATATGAGATGACAAACGGATGATAAGCTCAAGCCACACATCTTTCAGTATTTTCCGATCGTTAACAGCCCAAAGATAATCTAATCCAGCTAAGTACTCCTCTTGGTATGTTTCCAATACGGTGAAATACTGTTCTACATTAATATTTTTTCTTTTTAATAACTCGTATGCAGCAAGTTTAAATTCGCGTGATTGAATATGTACACTGCTATCTATATCAATTTGATAAAATTCTTTTTGACTGATGATTTTAATAGGAATATCTTTTTGCTCCATAACCTTTCTAATTTGGTATACAGCTGTATACAATTGAGCATTTGCTTTTTCCCACGATAAATTGCTCCACAACAATTCAATCAAATCGCTTTTTAAAATGGTATTTTCATGATTATGAATAAAATAGGCAAACAGTTCTTTTGCTTTGGACGTACGCCATTTCACATCTGTCCGCTTATTATTCTGATATATTTGTAAAGCTCCTAAATCCTTAATAACGATGTCTGTTTCCTCTGTTGCGGTGTGCTGATCCATCGTCTTTCTTTCCATTATCCGCTGTACTGTTAAAGCCAAACGCTCCTCTTTTACAGGCTTAAGGATATAATCTACTGCATTTAATTCAAAAGCTTTCACTGCGTATTCATCATAAGCTGTAATAAAGCCAATCTGTAAAGAAGGCTGCAGGTTTAGAAGCTGTTCCGCCAAATCCGTTCCTTTGATTGCCGGCATATGTATATCAATAAACACAGCATCTACATGTTCAGTCTGAACATGCTGAATCAAATCATTGGCCTCTATATATTTCCCGGTAACATGTACCCCTTCTATTTTACGCAACAATAAATCCAAATATTGTAAGGCTAAATGTTCATCGTCAATGATTGCTATATGAAGCATTGAATCTCCTCCTGATTATCTCTTGTCTGTGTTCCAAACTTTCATTATAATCCAAAGATACATGCTGCTAAATAACATCTATTCTCTTTTTTACTATACAATTTCTATACAATAAACAGATGATCACTTCATATTTCCAGTTGCTTCACACACATATTCCCTTATTTACTATGATGCGATCAAATTTTCTGTTTTTTTAATCATATCATACTATGTTTAAAATAACTGCTTGCCTATGAACTTTTTTATTAACATTTCGACTTTCGCGCTTTAAAAAGTAATTTCTTTACCACAGAAATAGAGGTTGATCGTTTCTTTTATACATCTGTTGACAAAGATTAGCAGGTAAGGTGCAAGGATACCGCTATGGCAGAAAGCGGAGTGGTTGCCGGAGCAGAAGCTATATACCATTTCCTGATCAAAAATAGAACGATGATTGAAACCAAAGCAAGCATGGTAATAGAAAGCCTTTTCATACTGGGATAGCAAGGAGTATATGCTTATTCTTAGATGCGTAAGTTGAATTAGTATTTAATGGAATATATTTTTTATTCCTGTTCCTTCTTTTTCAAAACCTGAAAAAACGCTAAGTAACCAATAAAACTTCATTCTACGGAGAAAAGATCATATCCCTGCAGAATGAAGTTTTATTGGTTGTTTTCTCATATAATCCATTTTTTAATCATCAGATGTATCGATTTCGAAAAAGATCTTTGTCCCCTGACTAGGCGCACTGTCGATGGTTAATCCTTTTCCATAATGCTGGTGCAATCTTTTTTCCAAGTTTATAATGCCGATACCTGATTCACTGTTCGATGCTCCTTTAAAAATAGCTGTGATCTCCTCTTCTTTCATACCTGCTCCATCGTCTTCTACCGTAATCGCTGCTTTGTGATCAGCTGTATCTCTTTTCAAACGGATGGTTATCATGCCTTTCCCTTTTCCTTGCCTAATACCGTGCTGTACAGCATTCTCCACTAATGGCTGTACAGAAAGGAACGGAACATATATATCATGTATCTCATCCATATCCCATTTCACCTGCAGCGCGTCTCCAAAACGAACTTGTTCAATATATAGATAGGAGTGAACGAGACGTAATTCTTCTTCTAAAGGAATCAACAAATTCATTTGCTGGAACTGAAATTTACTGCGTAATAAATTACCAAACTCATCTAAAAGCTTCCTCATTTTGTCCAGATCCCATTCGCTCAATGCTCTGATTGCATTTAACGTATTAAACAAGAAGTGTGGCTGTATTTGCGCTTGCAACCACAGCGTTTCCAATTGTAACTGCTGTTCAGCAACCTGCTTCAGCGTAATTAACGAATCCAGCCGAGTTTTCAGTTCTATCGATTCTACCGGTTTGGTTATATAATCATTGGCACCTGCTGCAAAAGCAGCTTGGATATCCGAATTTCCACCCGTCAACAGCAAGATAGGAAGTTCTGTCAGGGAATAACTTTCCCGAATCACTCTGGTCAGTTGGTATCCGGACATTTGGGGCATCATTATATCCGAAATAACGATATCCCATTCTCTCTTTTCCAATACTTTTAATGCCTGATCAGGACTGGATACAAGCGTCAGATGATACACATCATCCGGCAGAACTGCTTGTAAGGCCAATAAACTGGCGGGATCATCATCTACTGCTAAAACAGACGGTTTTTCATCATCTTTCAGAGGTAGCGGCGTTTCTATCTGTTCCGCTTCCCCATCTGCTTTGGCTGTTCGTATATGCTCTCCAAGATGAGGTACTGATTCTTCTTGGACAGATGCGAGTTCCAATGTAAAAGTAAAAGTTGTTTTCTCTCCTTTTACTGAATCAGCCTGGATGGTTCCGCCATGAAGTTCTACCAGCTGTTTTGTAATACTCAATCCCAAGCCAAAACCGCCTTCCCGTATTCTCTCTCCGGGCGTTTCTTCTTGTTCATAGGGAAGAAATAATCGCTTTTGCATCTCTTGACTGATACCGATACCTGTGTCAGTAACATGAATTTCCACTTTATCGTCTTTTACTGTTGCAGAGATAGTAATATTCCCTTGATCCGTAAATTTGATAGCATTTTTAATTAAATTAAATAAAATTTGTGTGAGTCGATTCTCATCTGCATATACAGCGGGAAATGTTTTGGAAATGCGATTGATAATTTGCACCTTCTTCACGTTAGATGAAAATTGCAGTAAGTCTATTACCCCTGTAACAATCGGTTCCAATTTGATAACCTGTTTATTGAGTCTTGGCTGCCCCTGTTGCAATTGCCGCTCTTCTAATAAATCCGTCAGCAGGAGGTTCATTCGGTTTCCTATATTCAAAACCGTGTTTAAATCATTCCTGCTTTGTTCCGTTATCGCTGTTTCTTCCCTGTTCCGTACAGCTTTAGAAAGTAATAAAATACTGTTCAGTGGATTACGGAATTCATGAGAGGTGTTTGCTAAAAATTGATCTTTTTCCTGATTCATCCGCTGTAATGTCGCAGCCAGTTCTTTCGTCTCCTCATGTACGCGAAAGTATCCTTTGAACCAAACCACCATAAAACATACGATGGCAACAATCAAATCGAATGGATAATGCGGCATATATTCTCCAGTCCCTCTCCATATCAATGCCCATATCACATGATGAATAGCAGCAGCACAGGATATGATTAAAAATAAATTCCTATTTGCTGATTGCTGATACGATCGTATCATCGCAAAAACACCGACACCAACAAGGCAACAACCTATGAAATAATAAACAGGCAACAATATAATCATTTGTGATAGTGATAGAGGTAAAAACATTATCGCTGCTGCTAATACAAATACACCCCATTGAAAATAAGGGAATATTTTATTCCAATAAGGAAGTTTTTGATGATTGGTGCATTGCAGAAAGACATAACATTCAATTAATACCAAAGCCGCAAATAACTGAAAACCTAATTCATTCCATGTATAAAAATAGGAAGGTAATAATTTATCTTTTCCACTAAGAAGAAACAAAAAGGCATAAATAAAGTTTAATAAAGAAAAAAAGAATAACTGTTTCTTTCTATTACCTATCAAATACAGGATGAATGCATATCCGGAATGAATAAGAAGAATGATGACCATCGCAATCTGCAAATACTTGGAAAATTGTACTTCATTAGTCAGAGCCTGTTCTGTTCCAAAACGAATGGAACGAATAATTCCGCTGTTAAAACTTCGAATATCTTTATAATTGGCAGCCTGAATCACAATATCAATAACGCCTTCTTCATTTGCTGTGAAAACGACACTTTGGGGAGAATTTTCAGCTATAAAGCCTTCTTCCCCATCAGCAACTTTCCCTGATGAGGACAGTTGTTTTCCATTGATATAGACTTCAGAAGCACTGCGAATACTCGGTATGTATAATTTATAATTCCTGTCTTGATCTGAATTAACATTGATTTGTAGATGGTAAGTTCCGTAACCAGTAGAAGAACCCAATATATTATTCCAGCCATCCGGCACTCTAACAGTTTCTTCAGACACTGATGCAATTTCTTTTTCATCCATTAAAAAAGTAGATGGATAGAAATCCCATTCCCCATCCAATAGCAAAGTTTCTTTTTCATCTGCATTCCAACCTCGTAAATCGAGCTCTCCCTCCTCAATATCCAATGAAGTACTGTTTTGAAAAACGTCCATCCAAATAAGTCGAAAAGCTGATAAACAGACGAAAACAAGCAGCAAAATCAGCCCCAGTTTCACGTAATTATTTTTCATTAATCTCATTTTTTATCATCTTTTCTAATAACAATTGGATATATATAATTTGAAATTAATATTTTACCCTTGCTGCTCGCTACGGAAAAACACTACGCTTTCCGTGGGCTTGTCCTCAGCCTCCTCAAAAAAAGAAGTTCGCTTTTTTCTGCGGGGTCTTCACACTGCGCATTCCCACAGGAGTTTCCGTGTTTTTCCTCCGCTAATTATTATGCTTAATCCTAAAATAAATAACTTCATTGTTTAAGCACAAAAGACAAGTTTATTAGTTCAATTTATATAGAGATTTATTACTAAATCTCCATATCCAATTATACACGCCAATTAAAAACAGTTATTCATTCGAATTCTGTACTTTTCCTATACAAAATTTTTACTTGCTTGACACAAAAAAAGATCAGCTAACCATTTATTGGTCAACTGATCTTTGTATGCTTACCTTTATTTTATTTGAAATGCCTTACGCAATGACTTTACTCTCCATTAAGATGCATTGGAAACAACAATGTCTTCTTCATTTACATCCACGTGAACTGCTGTAACGTCTTCGCCTTCAAGAATCAAGTCTGTTAGTTGATCCTCTACTTTATCTTGGATAACACGGCGCAATGGACGTGCACCGAAGCGAGTGTCATATCCCAATTTAACCAGACGTTCTTTTGCTTCATCGGTAATCGTGATCGTAATTTGGTTTTCTCTCATGGCTTCTTCTAAATCATGCAGCATCAGAGAAACGATTTGCATTAAATCATTTTCTTTCAGCTCATTGAAGTTCACAATCGCATCAAAACGGTTGAGGAATTCTGGTTTGAAATAGTCGCTCAGCATATCTAATGTGGCAACTGATTCATGATTGTCTGCATTAAAGCCGACACTTACTCTCTTCTCACCAGTTCCAGCGTTACTTGTCATAATGATGACTGTGTCTTTAAAGCTTACTTTTCTGCCGTGAGAGTCTGTTAAAAGACCGTCCTCCATAATTTGCAGGAACATATTTTGCACATCTGGATGTGCTTTTTCAATTTCGTCCAGTAACAGAATGGAGTAAGGATTTCTGCGGACACGTTCAGTCAGCTGTCCAGCTTCTTCGTGTCCTACATATCCTGGTGGTGAACCGATAATTTTGGACACCGCGTGTTTTTCCATATACTCACTCATATCGAGACGAATCAACGCATCTCTTGTGCCGAATAATTCTTCTGCCAGTACTTTGGTTAATTCTGTTTTACCGACGCCGGTAGGTCCGACAAACAGGAAGGAACCGATTGGACGTTCTTTTGCTTTCAATCCGGCACGGCTGCGGCGGATAGATTTAGCAACTTTATTTACTGCTTCTTCTTGTCCAATAACTTTGGCACGAAGATCATCAGCCAAGTTTTTCATTTTTTCTTTTTCATCTTTTTGCATTTTGGTTACTGGTATACCTGTTTTTTCTTCTACAATTAATTGAATATCAGAAATATCAATATCCAGTACCTTTTCGCCTTCTTCCGCTTTATCCAATTGTTTTTGCAATTGAATTTCTTGATAACGGAGATTAGCAGCACGTTCATAGTCTTCTTTTTCTGCAGCTTCTTGTTTTTGTTGAACAATTTCATCTATACGTTGCTGCAGTGATTCAGAGTCTTTCTGTGCATTCGCCAGATTTAAGCGGGAACCAACTTCGTCCATTAAGTCAATTGCTTTATCCGGAAGATAACGGTCTTGAATATAGCGGTTGGATAAGTTAACAAACGCCTCAACAACGTCATCCGAATAACGTACTTCATGGAATTTTTCATAACGGTTTTTAATTCCGTCAAGAATTTTCACCGTATCTTCTAAGGTTGGTTCTTTTACGATAATTGGCTGCAGACGTCTTTCTAATGCCGCGTCTTTTTCAATTTGACGATATTCTTTTAAGGTGGTTGCACCGATAACTTGCAAGTCACCACGTGCCAGTGCCGGTTTCAAGATATTGCCAGCGTCCATTTGAGAACTTTCAGCTGTACCAGCACCGACAAGGAGATGTACTTCGTCAATAAACACGATGACATCTTTTCGTTCTTGCAGTTCGGCAATCAGTTTATTCATTCTTTCTTCAAATTGACCGCGAACGCCTGTGTTTGCAACCAGAGAGGATACATCCAGCAGATAGATCTCTTTGTCCAGCAATTTCGTCGGAACATTTCCTTCGATAATATTTGCTGCCAGACCTTCTGCAATTGCTGTTTTACCAACACCTGGTTCACCGATTAATACCGGGTTGTTTTTATTTCTTCTATTTAATGTTTCAATAACGCGTTTAATTTCTTTATCTCTGCCAATGACAGGATCAATCTTTCCTGCTCGTGCTTGATCAGTAATGTTTTTAGCTAACTGATCAATCAAGCCATTTCCATTATTTGATTTTTGTTGTGTTCTAGTGCGTGCATTTGCACCACTTTGCTGTCCATTACCATTGCCATTGCCTTGGAAAAAGTTGTTGGCAAATGATTGATCCATATTGCCAAATGGAGAATTAGAGAAAAAGTCATTGTTCATCATATTTCCTTGTATTTCTTGTAAACATTCTTGGCAAAGATGCACTTCCATACGTTGTCCATTCATTTGCATTTGTGCATTTATCGTTGCCTCATTTTGTCCACAGTTTTGACACTTCATTTCTCATTCCTCCTTCAAGTTAGTCAGATAGCTTCGTATAGCGTTTTTTGACTTTGACTATCTTTGACTATAATTTCATTATACTCTGACCTTCTTTGACTTTCAAGTGTTTTAGTCAAATTTCTTATGATTTTTTTTGACCTTTTTGTTTTTCAGAAGCAAAACCTTATTCTATCAGGGTTTTATAGTCTTTTCTTTCATCTGAAAATCGGAAAACTTCTGCTATAAATAAGATTTTGTTGAAGTATATCAAAAAAATTATCAGTAAAAAAGAAAAAGAGCTTATCGGAATTATTTTTCTCCGATTTGCCCTTTGAGTTATTATTATTTATTTAATGAGGAAACTGCTTTGGCAATTGCTCGCGCATCCATAAATCATCGAGGCTTTTAAATTGATACCCATCTTGTTTCAGATCTTGGATGACTTTTTCCAAAGCTGTTGCATTATCACTGGAGACTGCATGCAGTAACATAACGGCTCCGGGATGTATTTGTTTCATAATCTCATCGTAAGCATAATCTGCCCCTTTTTGTGCGTCTGTTTCCCAATCAATAAAAGCCAGCGACCAGAATACATGCACAAGTCCGAGTTCTGTAGACCATTTTAATGTATCTGAACTAAATGTTCCTCGGGGCGGTCTGACGTAGATTAATTCATCCTGATCACTCACCTCTGCTACAGCTTGTTCTAAATCCGCTAATTCTTGATGAATTGCTTCTTTATTCATCACAGTAAAGTCAGGGTGATGGTAAGAATGGTTGCCGATAATATGTCCGTCATCCACCATTCTTTTGATCAAATCTGGTGAACTGTCCACATAATGCCCTGTTACAAAAAAAGCAGCAGGCACCTCCTCTTGCGCGAGTACATCCAATATCTCTTGTGTATAGCCCTGCTCATAGCCATTATCAAAGGTGAGATAAATATTTTTTTCGCCGCTGTCATCAACATAGAATGCATTGTATTGATCCAAAATTTCTTGATACGCACCTATATCCGGTGGCGTATGGTTATTTTTTTTCTGATAGCCCCAGCCATGTGCAAAAGCTGTATTCCATGAAAAAATGCAAAAGAAAAAGGCAAGTGATAACAGGATAGTGATTGGTCGTTTCATGCAAATCCCACCTCGTTTTTTCTTACCTTTTCCTTATACTGCGAACATTATACACTTTTCATCTCATTTTCAATTGTCTTCTTACAGCACCATTGCTGCAATCCAGCCGAAAATAAACAATGGGATATTAAAATGAAGAAACGTCGGCACGCATGTATCCCAGATATGGTTATGCCGTCCATCTGTATTAAGCCCGGCTGTTGGTCCAAGGGTGCTGTCAGATGCCGGAGATCCTGCATCTCCTAAAGCACCAGCAGTCCCAACTAAAGCGGCTGTTGCCAGCGGTGAAAAGCCGGCAGTCAGGCAAATCGGTACAAATAAAGCTGCAATAATCGGGATTGTTCCAAATGATGTTCCAATTCCAATTGTTATAACTAGACCTAATAACAACAGAACAAAAGCAATCAACGGCTTATTGTCTCCTAAGACAGATGCAGAAGCTTCTACTAATTCTGCTACTGCACCAGTTTGTTGTAACACTTCAGCAAATCCGGCAGCAACTAAAATGACGAAAGATATTGTTCCCATCATTGAAATCCCTCTTGTCATTATCTGATCCAGTTCTCTGTATGGAACAGCTACAAACACAAACAGCGCAATAATTCCTGTTAATGCACCTAAAATCAGATTGCCGGTAATAATTTGTACAATCAGTGCTAACACAATCGCAACAAGTGTCCAAGCATGTTTCTTGCTGAACGAGACTTCTTCTATTAAATCAACAGCATTGGCTTCCGTATCCTTCTCTTTATTTTCCGGAAGCTTGTCTTTTCTATAAGAAACCAATATCGCAACGAGTAATCCAAAGATCATACCAGAACCGGGAATCAGCATTGATAATGTTACTTGATTCAGGGTTATTTCTGCGCCATTCGTTCTCAAACCTTCCAAAATCAAATCTTGGAACAACAATCCAAATCCTGCAGGAATCATAACATATGGCGCCTTTAGTCCAAATGCTAAGGATACAGCCACGGCACGGCGATCCATTCTCATTTGATCAAATAACTTTAATAAAGGCGGAATTAAAATTGGAATAAATGCAATGTGCACCGGCACCAGATTTTGCGATAAAGATGCAACCCCGGCTAGAGCTAACAGCATCATGGTCTTTTTACCAGTCAAAATACGAATGATAAAATTCACCAATATTTTGGTGATTCCTGTATAGCTGATTGCAGCTGCAAAAGCTCCTAATAAAATATAGCTGAGCGCTGTATTAGCAGACTCTCCCATTCCGCTTACCATCAATTCCACAGAATCAACAAATCCAAGTCCACTCATCAACCCTGCCGCAATGGCGGATATAATAATAGATAAAATAACATTAACCTTTAATAAACACAGTACAGTCATAAGTAAGACTGCCACAATAACAACCCAACCCATTTCTCTTCCTCCAATAGTCATTTCTAAATCTCTTTAATACTTTATCATAATAAAGCAATAAAGAGTAAATTGCAAGAGGTTTTTTACATAAGGAAGGGATTGTCTATGCGACAACCCCTTTTTAGACATATTTTTAGTTGACTTTAAAAGAGAATGATAAATGATCCTGTACAGGTATCCAAGCTCCGATTCCTTGTTTGGTTACATTTTTAACCTGAATCGTTTTTTTAGAACCTTTTAATTCAATATATACCTCTCCAAAAGTGACTTGCCCTTTTTCATTGACTGCAGGGGCATAAGCGTCCAAAATTCCATGTTTCTGTACTGGAATATTGTACGAATTAGGTAATTTGGTATTGTGGCCGATGACCGTTTTGTATGAAAGCGGCAGTTTGGTATTTTCACTTGCTTTTAACAACATCATGGTTTTGATTTGTTCCGGATCACTAATTTTACTGGTTAATGCACCTTGTATTTCTTTTTCTTCCTGTTGATAATAACTCATCTTCTGTACATCTTCTCCATCGACATTATTCATTTCATTTTTATTAATCAACTGATATTCCCAATTTACATTTGACTCTGCGGATTGATAATTGATCGGCCATCTTCCTAAATAGACCATACCTCGATAACCGATAGCTACAGGGGAAGGTTTAATACTGCTTTCATTCAAAACTTTAATTAATTCCGGATTTTCAATTGGCATATCCACTTCTTCCATCAGTTCCTTTGTTAACTTGCTCGGCTCAATAATTTCCTGGTCTTCTGTTGAATTCGGAAATGTGTTTTCTTTCGAGATATCTAAAACATGGCTGGGTATATCCGATTCTTTTTTTGTTTCTTCTGCAAAACTGCTCCCGGGCATCCATAAGCCTATTAAACATAAGAGAAGTGTATAAAAATAAACACGATGGCATGTTTTCATTACGGTACCTTCCTTTCTTTTTGTTTTATTTTTTCAGAAAGGAAGAAAACTATACACCTGAAGCCATGAGACTTTTTGGAAATTGAATATAAATAAGAAAAGCGCAGAGCGCCCGTTTAAAAACGTAGAGATTGCGCCCCCCGGTCTTTGGGGGGGTGGTTCGACCTTGGTCGAACTTCCTTTATGCTTGAGATAAAGGAAACATGCCCCTTTAGGGGTATGCCGACGTTAGGCTTTAGCCTGGTATTAGTCGGCCTTCCTTCACCTTAAACCGATGTTGACTTTCACCCGCGGGGCATAAGTGCGACTTTTGCTCTGTCTGCGCCTATCGGCTTGCCAATCGCTAAGTCTTCTTTATCGTAGGGCACTCGCGTGTTGGCTCCTAGTTTTTGGCGCTCGGAGCTGGACAGCTATATCTCTAGTTTGAGAATTTATTTTCGAAAAAAGTTAAACTTCTTATCCATAAATAAAACGGAGAAATACATCTCCGTTTTATTTTAATCGTTCCTTTTATCCAGCAGGGCAGCATTTAAGATACCGCCTGTAATAATAATAATTCCAAACAAATAGAACCAGATCAGCAATACAATAATGGTTCCTAAACTGCCGTATGTTGCAGAAAAATTCCCCAAATTATTAACATAAAAGGAAAATCCCCAAGAAACCAGCTGCCAGGCAAGTGTTGCCAAAGCCGTTCCCCATATAACTTGAGAAAACCTCAATCGCACATTAGGCGCAAGCTTATACAAAAAAAGTAATACAATAAAGAAAATAAGGGATGACAATACCCACCTTAAAGTTCCCCATACAGACAAAAATGACTCTGTGAAACCAATCCAGGAAAACAGATACGTCCCAATCATCCTCCCGAAAACCGGCAGCAATAAAGCTAAAATAATAATTAGTACCATGCCTATTGTAAGTACCATCGCCACCAGCCGAGCTACGATAAAAGATCGGTCTGTCTGTATCCCGTAAGCATAATTAAATGCTTTGGTAATCGCATTAACGCCATTTGAAGCTGCCCACAAAGTTCCAATAATACCAATGGAAAGCAGCCCGCCGTTTTGAACAGTCAACGCGTCCAGGTTCGTCGAAATCAGTCCCATCACCTGTTCAGGAGCAAAATCCCCAATTGTCCCTAAAATTAACTCCATATCAATCGGCAAATAAGGAATCAAATTAAGTAAGAAGATCAAAAAGGGAAACAAAGACAGAATAAAGAAATAAGCAAGCTGCGCCGACAATCCGAGCACATCTACGTCTTTATAATGTCTCCAAAAATCTTTGCTTGTACTCCTTAGATTTCGAATACTTTTCCACCTCCCCTTCCCACTTTTAAAATGGCTTGTTCAAAAAGGGGAAGGCGGATACTGATAAAGACAGCTATTCTCTTATTTCACTATTACCCTTCCAACAGTCCTTCTATTTGAACACCCTGTACTACTCTATTTCGCCATTTGAAAATTTATTCGTTACTTTATCCAATGTCTGCTCTACTTGCTCTAAAGCATTCATTGCATTCGCAGACCCGCTTTCAAAAACTTGGTTTACTTTATTTACTGAACCTTGTAAACCTTGAACCGCTTCAGAAGGATTACTGATATAATAAGATGAAGCGGCTTTCATCTCTTTCGCTTTTCCGCAAGCATAACTGCGAGCTTCTTTATCCAATAATGAGATAGCTCCTCCTGCTACTGCTCCGGCAACAACACCTAAAATAATTTTACGTTTACCCATTAGTATCTCTCCTTTGATCTAAATAATGCTTTTCTTTTAAAAATTGAAGCAACCCGTGACAGCCTTCCAAAACTAATCGATATGTCTGATTGAAATCACCTGTGTAGTAAGGATCAGGGATATCTTCCTCTTCTATGTTTTCCACAAATTCCATTAATTTCACAATGACTGCCTCGTCATGATTGTTGGACCGTTGGAGCGCAGTAAAATTATGCTGATCCATCGCAACCATGTAATCGAATTGCTTATAATCTTCTTCTTTCAACAACCTGGATATTATTCCGTCAAAAGAAATCCCCTGCTCATGGAGGATGTCCTTCGTTCCGGAATGAGGGGATTCTCCAAGATGCCAGCTGCCCGTTCCGCAAGAATCAACCTGAATCTTATCTTCCAGCTGTTCACGCTGTACAAGATCTCTGAAAATCGCTTCTGCCATCGGAGAACGGCAAATATTACCTAAACAAACAAATAATACACGCACCACTCACTATACACCCCGTTATTTAATTTCGTCCGCTTTGAAGAAGCGCTTTTCTCCACATCCTCAAACAATCTTGCAATCGATTTTAAGGATGTACTACATTATCTCCATTATAAGCAACTTATCTTGATAAGCAAAGGCTTAATTGTAGAAAATTGTGATTCTGCTTCATTTTTTATCGAAAATGCAAAGCTAAAATAAACTCATATCCCAGCTGTTCGCAATATGACGTAATAATTTAATTCCTGAAACACTGTTTCCCTGCTTATCCAAAGCTGGTCCAAATACACCAATACCACAACCATCTAAAAATGGCAAATCATTGTCCCGTACTCTTGGAGGTACTACTGCTAAAATACCGCCTGAAACACCGCTTTTCGCCGGTATTCCAACGTAGGACGCAAATTTTCCGGAAGCGTCATACATCCCGCATGTTAACATTAATGATTTCGCAATGCGTGCCACATTTTTAGGAATAATGACTTCTTCCGTTTCCGGATGCACTCCATCATTAGAAAGAATCAACCCCATACGAGCTAGATCGTCCGTAGTGATATTAATGGAACATTGTTTAAAATACGTTTCCAATGTCACACCTAAATCCGACTCCAAATATCCTTCTTCTAATAGATAATAACCGATAGCACGATTGCGCATGGAAGTATCCCGTTCTGACACATATACATCGATATCTAATTCAGGACGGTAACCAATCATATTTTCCATTAATTGAAATAGCGGCTCTAGCTTCTCATCCGATGTATTACCGTTTAATAAAGAAGATACTGTAATGGCTCCTGCATTCACCATTGGGTTAAATGGTCTGTTTGAAGAATTAATTGCTAAATGGACAATAGAATTAAATGCCTCTCCTGTAGGCTCCACATCCACCCGCTGCAGCACGTAGGTTATTCCTCTGTCCATACACGCCACAATAAAACTAAGCACTTTCGATATACTTTGAATGGAAAAAGAGTGATCTAAATCGCCTGATCGGATTTGCATACCATCTTTTCCGATAATCGTAATACCCAGCGTATTCGGATCCGCTTCCTCTAATTTTGGTATATAATCCGCGACCTTGCCTGTATCAGTCTGTTTTCTAAAAAAATCCACCCAGCCATCTACATATTCCTGTAACCACTCTTTATTTTTTTCTGTATTTAAATTGACAAATCCTTGTACCATATCGTCACCTCTTTTAATTGAAATAGCTTTTATTCAGACAGGCATCTTTCCTTGCAAACAATTATCACCGTGATTCCTTTTTTATAAGGAAGAGAGCGTTCGTATGCAATGATGAAATCTTCTTATATGAACTATACCCCATAAAGTAAAGATTTAGCCGTCCATTTTTATCTTAACTGCGTTTGTTCTCCTAATCAAAACAAACGAAATGATTGACATTATTCTTTATTACTTAATTTGTGCACTTTAAAAAGTAACTTCCTTACCAGGAACATAGGTGAAGTTTAAGGCGGCCGCTGCGGCGGACCGTTTTGCTTTCCTAGGGGCACGCTCTTCAGCTAACTTTTGCCAAGAAGATCGCTTGGCAAAAGGGCATCTTCAGAGGGTGCTGATCCCTCAGGAGTCAAAACGGTCCGCCTCCGCTAGTGGGATGTTCTCTATATGAAATAGCTGAACAAATAAAAGTAGATTAGACAGAACACATTTTTCGTGGTGCATGGTAAAAATGTTCAGCAATCATTCCTTTCTATGCATGAAAGCTATGCTTGATATGAACGATCCATGTTGTTAAGCAACTGAAGCACCAGAATAATTGTTTATTTAGGTTACAAGCGATTATTTTATTTAAATACATTAAGATGTTAGTTCTTCCATCCGCTGTAAAACTAAGTGGTTTGCAGGCTAAAACCGTGACTCCTGGGGGTTGGGACTGCGGTTACGCCCCATCGAAGAGCTTTTGCGCTTACTCACCCCATCAAAACCGTTGTACGTCGGAAAGCGGAGGGCTTGACCGGAGCGGAAGCTATACACCATATCCTGTTCAAAAAATAAAAGGATAATTTAACTCAAAGCAAGCAGGATAATAGAGATCATGTTCATTCTGGAACAGCAACGTTTATATGCTTATTCTTAGGTGCGAAACTTGAGTTTATTAAAAAAACCTTTCCGAATGAATGGTGTTTGACACCATCCAAACGGAAAGGTTTTATTTACAAGATGGAATGAAAAGACGCTGCTTATTTTCCAATAAACATTTGTGTCCAGTAGTTACCATCTTCTACATGACCAATGCCAATGTGTGTGAAATCACCATTCATGATGTTTTCACGGTGACCTTCACTGTTCATCCAAGCATCTACTACTTCTTCTGGAGATTGCTGTCCTTGCGCAATGTTTTCACCGGCAGTGTTGTAATCAATATCAAAGCTTTGCATCATATCAAATGGAGAGCCGTAACTTGGGCTATTATGATCAAAGTAATTGTTTTCTTGCATATCTTTTGATTTTTCGCTAGCTACTCCACTTAACTCTGTATCGATTTCCAATGGTTCCAGACCTTGTTTTTCTCTTTCTTCGTTAGTTAAATCAACTACTTCTTGCTCAAATTGACTTACTTCACCATCTGTCTGGTTATCTTCTGTATTTTGCTGAGCTTCTTCCTGATTACCAGAGTCTTGTTGATTTGCTTCTTCCGAAGGCTGGTTTTCTGCCGGCGCCTCAGCTTCTGCTTCTTGATCTGGAGCTGCTTCTCCATTTATTGTCTCCACGCAATTAAAATCACCATTATTTAATTGCTCTGTATCTATATTGTTCCAGCCTTGTCCATTCTCAGAATAATAGACTTGGTCGGAACTTTGAGGAGAGGCTCCAGAATTTGCAGATGCTTCAACATTTGAAGCGAACGCTCCTCCAATTAATACGGTTGCTGACAATGCAGTAGCAATGCCTACTTTCTTAAACATGCACATACACTCCTTTTTTGTTGTTTTGTTTTGTGCAAAAAAATCATAACACGGGTTTGGCTGTAATATTTGAAATATTGAAGGCAAGGTTTACCAAGGACTTTTTTCGCTTTTTATTTTTTACTTTTAAACTTGTAAAACCCTGTCAAATCTACTATTCTAAAATGCGTATAATTCTCCTCTATTGGAAATTAATCAATCGACAGGAAATCATTTCTATAAAACGAATATTGACAAGTTTCTACAGGAGGACTAATGTTACATCATAAGCAAAATTGTAACGGAAATGTTACTTGATTTCATTTCACATTTATTTTATTTTATAAACTAGTTCTGTCTATTATATCTATATAATTTAGGGAGTTCATCACCCCCAAAAAAGCAATTATTTGATAGAATAGTATTTAAAGACTGAAATAATTATGTTACACAAACAAAAGAACAAAGAATAGAATGCAATCAATCAAATGATATATGAATCGTAAATTACCGGCTTACACCAAAATACCAAGAAGAATATTTAAGAAGAGAATCAAAATGAATATTCATTTTCATTTTGATCAGGCTTGTTAAGTGTTCTTTTATATAGAAAAGTGTCGCATTTTGTCTTTTCTGTATGTAATGAAAATAAAATGTTATTTAATGGAGGATTTTATATATGTTTTCAAGCGCTGAAATTGGAATTGACTTAGGAACCGCAAATATCTTAGTTTACTCAAAAACAAAAGGAATTGTTTTAAATGAACCTTGTGTCGTCGCTATCGACACAGATACAAAGCAGGTAATGGCTGTCGGAACAGAAGCAAAAGAAATGGTTGGGAAGACACCAAAGAACATTATTCCAATCCGCCCTTTAAAAGACGGCGTTATCGCTGATTACGACGTGACAGCTCAATTACTGAAAGAATTACTTAAAAAAGTAAGCAAAACATTAGGTATGTCCATGCGTAAACCGAATGTTATCGTATGTACACCATCAGGCAGCACAAGTGTAGAAAGAAGAGCTATCCATAATGCGGTTTCCAGTTACGGAGCAAAACAAGTCCATCTTATTGAAGAGCCAGTTGCTGCAGCAATCGGAGCAGATCTTCCAGTTGATGAACCTTATGCCAACGTTATTGTAGATATTGGCGGCGGAACATCCGAAGTAGGGATTATTTCTTTCGGCGGAATCGTCTCTTGTAATTCCGTTCGCACTGCAGGAGATAAAATGGATGAAGAAATTATTCAGCATATCCGTAAACAATACAATATTTTAATCGGTGAGCGCACTGCCGAAAACATTAAAATGGAAATTGGTCACGCACACCCGAATCATCAAGAAGAAACAATGGAAATCCGCGGCCGTGATATGGTTACCGGGCTTCCAAAAACAATCGAAGTAACTTCTACAGAGATTTATTCTTCTTTGAAAGAGTCCTTGGATCAAATCTTAGAAACAATCCGCGCAACATTAGAAGAATGCCCTCCGGAATTAAGCGGTGATATTGTAGATAACGGAATTGTTCTGACTGGCGGCGGCTCCCAATTAAACGGGATGAAAGATTGGCTTGCAGAGGAGCTCAGCGTCCCTGTTCACATTGCTCCTAATCCGTTAGAATCGGTAGCAATCGGAACCGGCCGTGCATTAAAAATGATTCATAAATTGCAAAAAGCAGCAAAATAAATGTTTTTTTGTGTGAGAAAATATACTTTTAATAAGGAATTTGCTGGCATTTTATTTATTTTTAGTTAAATATATAACGCATATGAAATATACATTTTTTTAAGTTGTTTTGAAAAACTGGTAAGAAAGAAATCAAGCTCTGAGCTCACTTGATTTCTTTCTCTACTCCTTTTTCTAGAAATTACCATTTTAAAAATAACGCGTATGTGCTTCCAATTTTTAAAAACAGGAATATGGGAGCTTATTTGTCGTGTGCTGAAATTTCTTTTCTATTGATTAAGATACGGTTGAATGGCTTTCCATGGAGATTTTTTCTTTAATCATTACTCCCCTTTTTGCCATTTCTCTAATATAAGCTTCTCCCGGGATAATTTTTTCTGGCGGATAGACACCGTTTTTCGTAATTTCTCCGCCTGCTATCATTAGGGCAGCTATAGAAATGGTGTTCGCTGTAGCCCGTGCCATCGCTGTAATTCCTGTCTGCTCCTCTTTATAAGTCACCATTTCATAGGTGAATGTCGTGTTCACCTGTTTGTTGCGGCCTTTTATCACAGCCCGTAATAACACGGCATCTTTTTTGTCATTTAGCGCAACAATGGGGTCAAGTACCTTCAACAATACTTTCCGGGGGCTGACTTTGACGCCATCCACCACTACATCATAATGATTCTTTGTCAGATTCAGATCTACTAATAACTTCACTTTTTCAGCATGTCCCGGATATCGTATGGTTTTATACTCCAGCGTTTCCAAATATGGAAAAGACTTTATTAAGGTTGATGTTCCCCCTGATGTATGAAAAGCTTCTAATTGTCCAAAATGATCAAATTCAATCGGCTCTATTTCAGATAAAGATGGAACGGTAATTAATGTACGATGACGGATAATCTCGGATGGATCGGTATAATGGTCCAGTACACCCTCCATGGAAAACACATGATTATATTGCAAGGGAGGTTCGGGGTGAACAGGAATACCGCCTACATATAATTGGATGGACGCGGCTTCTTCCAATTTACTCACACCATAGCCGGATAATATATTTATCATCCCCGGCGCTACACCTAAATCAGGGATAATGGTTACTCCTGCAGCTCTTGCTTCTCCCTCCAACTCCAGCACTTTATCTGTAATATGATCAATATGACCGCCTAGATCAACAACGGAAGTTCCTACTTTGATACCGGTTTTAGCAACAACTTCATTAAACGTATAAAAGAGCGCATTCACGACAACATCAAAACGGCGCATAAAATCAGCAAGTTCCTTTTCATTCTGCGCATCTACCTGATACGCTGTCATGAACGGAGACTGTAATTGATAACAAATATCCTGGGCGCGTTGCAAGTTAATATCTGCAAGACCTATTTCTTTGACGTCTGCGCTATTGGCCAAATCTCTTGCAACTTCTTTTCCCATGAGCCCGGTTCCTAACACACCTATTTTCATGATTATTCCCCCTTTTCCCTTCCTTCTTTTAAAGGAATTTTCATAGATAGTCTATGCATCTGTATCAATTTGGGCACGCTGCAGCTTGCCGCTATAATCTACATAAACCGCTTTCCATTCTGTGAACACATCCAATGCCTGCACGCCGGAATCACGATGTCCGTTTCCGGTACCTTTGGTGCCTCCAAAAGGCAAATGAATTTCTGCTCCGGTAGTTCCGGCATTCACATAAACGATTCCTGTATCCAGGTCACGCTGTGCCTGAAACACACGATTCACATTCTGCGTAAAAATAGAACTGGATAAGCCATACTTTACTTTATTATTTACAACAATCGCCTCCTCCAAATCTTTTACCTCGATAAGCGAAACAACCGGCCCGAAAATTTCCTCTTGGGCAATTCGCATATCAATTGTTACATCCGTAAATAATGTCGGCTCAAAATAAAAGCCCTTTTCATAATTCTCTATGGTGAGCTGTTTACCGCCCGCCGCTAATTTTGCTCCTTCTTCTTTTCCGATTTCCATATATTTTAAAATTTTATCTAAACCAGCTTGATTAATAATTGGTCCAACTTTATTCTTGGCGTCTAACCCGTCTCCTATCGTCAGGGTTTTCATCTCCGCTAATAAGCGCTTCTCCAATAGCTCCCGTACGTCTTTATGGACAATAACACGACTGCAGGCTGTACAGCGCTGGCCGCTTGTTCCAAATGCACTCCACAGGATACCTTCCACCGCCAAATCGATATCTGCATCTTCCATAACGATAACAGCATTTTTTCCGCCCATTTCCAGAGAAACCTTTTTCAATTGTTTACCGCATTCTGTCGCTACTTTTCTTCCCGTTTCATTGGATCCAGTGAATGAGATAACACGAATAGATTCATGCTCAATCATTGCCTGCCCGACTGCAGAACCTGAACCATAGACAACGTTTAGCACCCCTTTGGGCAAGCCGGCTTCGTTAAAAATTTTCGCCAATTCGTTTGCCATCAGCGGTGTTTCAGACGAAGGTTTCCAAATAACAGCATTTCCCGCAACAATAGCAGGAAAGGACTTCCATGTAGCAATAGCAATCGGGAAATTCCATGGTGTAATGATTCCAACTACACCGACCGGACATCTTTCGCTCATTGCAAATTTATCCTTTAATTCAGACGGTGTCGTCTGTCCGAATAGACGTCTCCCCTCGCCTGCCATATAAAACGCCATATCAATGCCTTCCTGGACTTCTCCCCGCGCTTCCTCAATCACCTTCCCATTCTCTAAAGTTAACAGCTGTGAGAGCCTTTCTTTACGTTCTTTCATAATCATACCGACTTGGAGCAGCAGTTCTGCACGCTGAGGCGCCGGTATAAGCGCCCACTCTTTCTGCGCAGCATATGCACATGCTGCAGCCTGATCAATCACCGCCGCACCTGAATCCGGAACTTCTGCTATCACTTCGCCATTAGCAGGATTATAAACATTTTCCTTCCCCGCTGTCGCTACCCAGGCACCATCCATAAAATTTTGTACATTCTTCTCTTCACTTGAAAGCGTTATCATTTTTATTCCTCCTCAGGATTCAAAATAATTGCTTTTCTCTGCCAAGCCAATGAATTTCTGCTCTTTCTCATTCTAGTATAATGGAAATCCAAATATGTTTACAACATTTTTGGAGTAATATTCAGAAAATGGAAACAATATTGGTGAAGAAGTAATACTTTTTAAACAAGAAAATAGGAAATACCACTGAAGGAAATAAGCTTTTATGATATACTGGACACTGATTTTTAAAATATATAAGTTGAAATACAAATTTTTTTCCTTCTGGCATTCGCTCCGGAAAAACACTACGCTGATTATAGTGTTTAACTACATAATTAATGATTGATTATGTTAAATCTCCATTTTCGCACTTTAAAAGTAACTCTCTTGCCATAGAGGCAGGAGTTGATCGTTTCTTCCATACATCTGTTAAGATTGGAAGGTAAAGTGTAAGGCTACCGTTGCGCCGTGCCCATGGAAAGCGGAGGGCTTGGCCGGAGCGGAAGCTATACAGCCTATCCTGTTCAAAAAATAAAAGGATGATTTAACTCAAAGCAAGCATGATAATGGAGTTCATCCTCACCCTGGAACAGTAACGTTTATATGGTTATGCTTAGGTGCGAAACTTGAGTTAGATTAAAAAGGTAATTTAATAATTCAACTTATATAAGTTCAAAAGTTCGATAAAATCAGTTAGGTAATCTGGCATTTTTATAGAACGCTTTAATATCCTATTGCAGGAAGGATTTTATGTATATGGAAAAGAAAACAGAACAATGGTCAACAAGACTTGGATTTATTTTATCCTCTGCCGGTGCCGCTGTCGGTTTAGGTGCTATTTGGAAATTCCCATATATGACCGGGATGAATGGCGGAGGAGCATTTTTCTTTATTTTTATATTATTTACGATTCTGATTGGTCTTCCGCTGGTAATCGCTGAGTTTGTCGTTGGCCGTGGAGCCCAGAAAGAAGCGGTCAGTGCATACCAAAAACTTGCTCCGAAACGCAGCATCTTTTCTTTTATCGGACATTGGGGAGTTGTCGGCGCCTTTATTTTAATGTCCTTTTACAGTGTTGTCGGCGGCTGGGTATTGATTTACAGCTTGATGTCCATTTCGGGAATGGTCATTACAAATGGTGCTGATTATGGTGCTTTGTTCGATACCATTACCGGCAACCCGCTGCTGACAATTGCAGGGCTTGCTGTTTTTGTATTTATCAACTCTTTTGTTATCTCTAATGGCGTGCAAAATGGCATCGAAAAATATAGTAAAGTATTAATGCCGTTATTGTTTATATTCTTCCTTATTATTGTTGTACGTTCTTTAACCTTTGAAGGGGCTATGGAAGGGGTACGCTTCTTCTTGCAGCCGGACTTTTCACAATTAAACGGGGAAAATATTTTATATGCATTAGGACAGGCATTTTTCTCGCTTGCTGTTGGTATATCCGTCATGGTTACCTACAGTTCTTACCTTGCTAAGAACGTCAGTTTAACCACCTCGGCAGCTTCCGTTTCTATTATGAATATTTTCGTATCTTTGCTTGCCGGATTAGCGATTTTTCCAATCGTATTCGCATTTGGACTGGAACCGGCAGAAGGACCAGGGTTGTTGTTTGTCGTACTTCCAGAAGCATTTTCACAAATGCCTTTCGGTCAATTATTTCTTAGTTTATTCTTGTTTTTATTTTTGTTTGCGATTTTAACTTCTTCCTTCAGTATGCTGGAGATCATTACATCCTCTCTGAATGAAAAAACAAAAGGTTCACGCAAACAAATTGCCTGGATTGCCGGACTGGCTGTATTCTTATTTGGTATACCTGCTGCTTTATCATCCAATGTGCTTGCTGATTTTCATATTTTCGGAAAAACAGCATTTGACGCCAGTGATTTCTTAGTCAGCAACATTATGCTGCCTGTCGGCTGTTTATTTATTGCTTTATTTGTCGGTTTTAAAATGAACCGTTCCTTAGTTGAACAGGAGTTCCAAGCAGGACATCCTCTTGGAAACGGTATGTTTCAGCTATGGTATCAACTATTACGGTGGATTGCACCCATTACCATCGTTATTGTTTTTCTTTATTCACTCGGCGTTTTTCCATTTTAAAAATGCCACAGACAATGTTTGATGCACATGAAAATCTTCCTGCTTTTTGGCAGGGAGATTTTTTAATAGCATAATCACTTTTTAAATTACTAAAATTCGGGAATTATGATACTGATAAGACGTATTTTAAATATAAAAAAGCGAATTGGAAAGGAGAACTTTGATTATGATTAATAAAATTGTCATCGTCGGCGGTGTCGGGGGCGGGGCCACAGTCGCTGCACAAATACGAAGATATGATACAGAGTCCGAAATTTATATCATTGAACGGAATGGTTACATCTCCTTCGCAAATTGCGGCATGCCTTATTATTTAGGAGGAACCATTACAGACCGGAGTCAGGTCATTTATTCGGAAAATGATTTTAGAGAGAAATACCATGTTTCGATTGAAACCTATGCCAGGGTTACGCATATCGAGCCAGAGAAAAAAACCCTGTTATTTGAGAAAAATAACAAGCCATATGAAATGGATTATGATACATTAATTCTTTCACCCGGAGCACGAGCTGTTATGCCAGAATTAGATGGTATCGGGTACAATACTTTTACACTGCGTTCGGTGGAAGATATGGATCAGATAGAGGCATTTATTTCGGATAATAAACCGAAGACAGCTGCTATTATCGGCGGCGGGTTTGTCGGTCTGGAAATGCTTGAGAACCTGCATCAAAGAGGATTGCAATGTGCCCTTGTCGATCATTCCGAGCATGTCATGTCTCGATTAGATGCTGATATGGCAAGTCTTGTTGATAATCATATCCAAGAAAACGGCGTAGACCTTTATCTAAATGACAGATTGGAAAGTTATTCTGACGATGGCACGACGCTGCACCTTCAAAGCGGAAAAAGCCTTCAGGCAGATATGACACTGATGGCTGTTGGTATCACGCCTAATATTGAACTTGCAGAAAATGCCGGTCTGGAACTGGGGGAAACCGGAGCAATTAAAGTGAATGCGTTCATGCAGACGAGCGACCCTTCCATTTATGCATTAGGAGACGCTGTGGAGGAAGTTGATTTTATTACCAAAAAACCAGCTCATGTAGCATTGGCATGGCCTGCCCATCGGCAAGCATTTGTGATTGCTTCTCATTTAAACGGGGAAGAAATTGCGCGTGACGGTATTTTAGGTTCTTCTATTTTCCGCATTTTTGACTATACCGTGGCTATAACAGGACAAAGCAGTAAAGCTCTGGAAGCATTAGATATACCATTCAAAGAAGTTATGTCTAAAGGCTTTTCCCACGCCGGATATTACCCTGGTTCAGAAAAGCTCTGGATGAAGATTGTATTTGATCCGGAATCAGGTCGATTATTAGGAGGCAGTGTTATCGGACCAGAAGGGGCTGATAAACGAATGGCCGTACTTGCAACAGCAATTAAAGGAAAACTGACGGTTGAGGATTTGACAGACCTGGAGTTAGGATATAACCCGATTTATTCCAGTTCCAAAGATGCACTCAACATCCTGGGGTATAAAGCAACAGACGAATGGAAGAAATCAAATAAATAGAGCATAAACAAAGCCGGCTTCATCATCCTTAGCCGGCTTTTCTCTATTAATTATCTTCAAATTGATAAACTAATTCATATCTTGTTTCATCTAACAGTTCAGCAACATGCACCCGTACGCCATGACCGAATACAATCTCATCATCCGTCATAGCTATAATCATAGCCCGGGTATTGTTATGGATATCCAAATAAATATCCCCAACAGCAGGCTGGAGTGTATCATCATTTTCTGCTAAATAAGAAATGGATTCATCTTGCAGCTGCTTTTCTTCCGGAACAAGTGATTTATCAAAGTAAGCAATTTCTTGACTTGCATCTGATTTCCCTGGAACCATCACAACATATTCACTATGTTTCACACCATTATCACGGGTTGTAATAACATTTCCATCTTCAACCCGCTCCACTTTCTCAATCTCATTCAATGAATAATGATCCAGAAAATCTGGCGTAGGTTTCACAATCAAAATATAGTCACCGGCTTTTGGTTTTGCATATTGATCAACCGTATATCGTTTGCCATAAAAAATAAAAGTATCATTATGTTTCGGACGATAAAAGTTAATTTCTCTTGCTGTTGTTAATACTTGTTTCATATCCTTTAACCGATACATATGCACAGATTTTTTAAACATCGGCTTAACAGAATATACCTTATGCAATTCATTCTCATAAAATACAAATTGTCCTTTTCTTACTTGAAAAAGTTTCATTTAATAACCTCCTTGATTGATCAATTCCAAAATAAGGCACGCTCTTCTTCTCTATATACCCTCATACTCACAAAAATGAAACCTCTAATGCTCTCATTTTCATTTTAGGAAGCGCTAATTATTTTCATTTGGAGCAAGGATTGATATGAATCTGCGTTTGACATAAACAGAAAGTTTATTCGGGTACTAAGTGTGGACAAACGCCTATACACTAGACTTCCTCAGCCTATCTGGTAATTTTCCAACGTAAGTATAACACGCTAATCATTTGAATGCTACCCGATTATTATCGTATGCAAAAAAATTACGATACATGATAACTTGTCACCATACTATTTATCTGTTTCAAGGCTTTCTTTTAATATGGATAATGCTTCCCAGCGCTCCATTTTTTCTTCCAGTTTGTCTTCTACCTCTTGCTGTTCTGTAAATAACGGCTGTACCTTGCCAATATCACTTCCTGCATCTGCAATTTCCTGCTCGATTTCGGTTAACCGAGTTTCCAGCTGTGTGATTTCCTCTTCTATTGTTTCCCATTCACGCTGTTCCATGTATGACAGTTTCTTTTTTGTTTTCGGAGCAGATTCTGTTTTTGTTTCTTTTGCAGGTGCAGTTTCTTTTAGTTTTGGAATCGTATTGGTTTCTAAAAAATTACTGTAGTTTCCATAATAAAGGGAAACCTCGCCGCCTCCTTGAAATACAAAGAGCTTATCTACAATCCGGTCCAGAAAATAACGGTCATGCGAAACAGTTATAACGACGCCAGGAAATGTCTCCAAGTATTCTTCTAAAACGCCTAAGGTTTGCGTATCCAAATCATTCGTCGGCTCATCCAAAAACAATACATTTGGTTCATGCATCAATACTTTAAGCAAATACAGACGACGTTTTTCTCCGCCTGATAACGTCCGAATATAAGACCATTGCTGCGGTCTTGGAAATAGAAATTGCTCCAGCAGCTGTTCTGCCGTAATCACTTGTCCATTTGAGGTATGCATGACCTCTGCTACTTCTTTGATATACTCAATAATACGTAAATTCCCATCTAAATCTTCATCATCCTGGGTATAGTAACCGATTCGCACAGTATCTCCAATTTTCACATTTCCTTTATCAGGTAAAATACGCTCCGCCATGATATGGAGTAAGGTGGTTTTACCAGTACCATTAGGACCTATTATACCAATCCGGTCGCCCGGAATAATTTGATAAGAGAAATCATCAATAAGCGTCTGCTGTTCAAAAGCTTTTGAGATATTTTCCAAATCAATAACGTCGTTCCCCAGCCGTTTTGAACCAGCTTGAATAGCCACATTTTCTTTTTTGGTATCAAATTTCTTTTCCTTCATTTCCTGCACCCGTTCCACACGGGCACGCTGTTTCGTTGACCTTGCTTTTGCCCCGCGTTTTAGCCAGGCAAGTTCGCGTTTTAGCGTATTGCGATGCTTTTGCTCATCACTTATTTCTTGTGCTTCCCGCTCTGCTTTTTTCTCTAAAAACAGCTCATAATTTCCTTCGTAGACATAAAGGTTGCCTTTATCCAGTTCAAAAATACGGTTAGTTACCCGGTTTAAAAAGTAACGATCATGGGTCACTAATAAGATGGAACCGCGATAGTTCTGTAAATATTTTTCCAACCATTCCACCGTTTCATGATCCAAATGGTTTGTCGGCTCATCTAAAATAAGCAAATCTGCAGGCTGAATCAGTGCTTTAGCAATAGCAACCCGTTTTCGCTGTCCGCCCGACAATTCCCGGACCTGTTTGCCAAAAGCGGTAATGCCAAGCTTGGTTAACACTGTTTTAGCGTTGGCATTTGCTTCCCAAGCCTCTGCCTCATCCATCTTTTGCTGCAACTGTAATAACTGCTGCTGAACTGCTTCATTTTCCGGCTCTTTTTCCAAGTTAAGCAACGCTTGTTCATAAGCACGCATCAGTTTCATCTGATCTGAGTCACCATAGTAAATCTGTTCAATAACCGTTAAATCTTCAAAAAGGTCGATTTCCTGTGCAATATACTCAATCTGATAATCTTTTGCGTGTTTGATTTCACCTTGATCCGGCTTATCTATTCCAGCAATGACTTTTAAGAAGCTTGTCTTTCCTGTACCATTCACACCGATTAAACCAATCCGTTCATATTCACCGATGGTGGTATGGATATTGGTAAATAAATCTTTATCTCCATAAGATTTACTGATATTTTCAATACGTAACATAACGCATCACTTCCTTATTTCTTTAAATACGGATTATTTCTGATTGGCTTTCTTCTTTTCTTTGATCCATGTCTTCATCATTAAAACCACTAACAACAGCAGCCAAGAAGTAACCAAATAAAAAATATACTGGCTTACCTGATTCATATCCTGAAAAAAGGAAAGCAGACCAAGCCATACAATGAAAATAATCACAAACTGGCCAAGCAGTAATTTCATGTGGATGCCTCCCAAAGTTATATTATTTATGTATTCGTAAATTTGTATTTCCATAAAAAACGCCTAACTTCTATTTTATCGTATTCGCAGGCATTTTTCTATCTTAATTCATTATCTTTTCTTAGAAACTCAACTTTCGCATATTAAAAGTAACTTCCTTTCCAAAAGAACAGGAATTGACAAAAATGAGAAGGTAAAGTGGTAAAGTATAAGACTACCGCTGCGGCGGACCGTTTTGCTTTCCTAGGGGCACGCTCTTCAGCTAACTTTTGCCAAGAAGAGCGCTTGGCAAAAGGGCATCTTCAGAGGGTGCTAATCCCTCAGGAGTCAAAACGGTCCGTCTCCGCTAGTGGGATGTAATATACTTGAAATAGCTGAACAAATAAATGATTGTTTATTTAGGCTGAGAAGTCATTATTTCATCTCACTTCATCAGGATGTTATTTCTTCCAAACATTGTAAGCGTCCTATTAGAGCGCAGGCCAACCACGGAGACTCCTTGAGTGGTTTGCAGGCTAAAACCGTGACTCCTGGGGTTGCGATTACCAATGTTGTCAGGTTAATATGACCGCTACGGAAAAACACTACGCTTTCCGTGGGCTTGTCCTCAGCCTCCTCGAAAAAAAGAAGTTCGCTTTTTTTCTGCGGGGTCTTCACACTGCGCATTCCCACAGGAGTCTCCGTATTTTTCCTCCGCTAGTTAGCTTTCATGCTATCTGCTAGTAGCAACTATAATCTTTTGAAAATTCATTAACCTGACAACATTGTTGCGATTACTCACCCCACCGAATACATTTGTTGCAACGTCTGCACTAGTACATCCTGGGGCTGGGGCTGCGCTTACTCGCCCCATCGAAAAGAGTTGTACGTCAGAAAGCGGAGGGCCTGGCCGGAGCGGTTGCTACACACCATACTCTGTTCAAAAAAATAGAAGGATGATTGAACAAAAAGCAAGCATGAGAATAGAGTTCATGTCCATCCTGGAACAGCGAGGTTTATATGTTTACCTTTTTAGAAAGCTGTATGCATTCAAAAAACAAGCATGGTCCTCTATAATCAAAGATTTTCATGCTTGTTTAATACTTCTCTCGCTGTCTTAGTCCGCTTTCTTCATTTGCTCAAACTGCTTTACCATCTGCTTATAACTTAATGCCCCAAAGGATTTAAATTGAATGATTCCTTCTGCGTCAATCATATACGTCATTGGAATCGGCTGAATGCGATACAATTGACTGACTTCTCCTTCTTTATCCAATAAAACAGGGAAAGTTAGCCCAAGTTCTTGAATAAATTGCCCCACTTGTTCTGTATTCATTTCCCCATCCGTTAAATTTACCGAAAGAATAACAGGGTCATGTTCCTGATAAAATTGCTCCATATCAGGCATTTCCTGCTTACAAGGCGGACACCAGGTTGCCCAAAAGTTAATCATAACCCGCTCACCTTGAAAGTCAGATAATTGCATTGTTTCCCCATCCAGCGTCTCCAACATAAAATTAGGTGCCTTATCGCCAATCTCAACGCCTTCCTGTACATCTGCTGCATAGGCTTCATTTATTGTAAACAAAAAACAAAGCAGACTGAGTATGAATATATTCATCATACGCTTCCCCATACAATCACCTCTGTCTTAATTTCTCCGATATAGTCCATCCCATACAGCAAATTTATTCAAAAAAAGATAATTATCCAATCATGAACCCATTTTTTCAAGCTGTCGCAGATATAATTGAAGAAGTAATTTACCGCGAAGCACGGAGGGAAAGTGTTAGAAGGAGTGTCTATTTAACTTTTTATAGAGTGCTTTACAAACCCTTTCATCAGATAAAAGCCATTATCCTTCCGCCAAAGGATAATGGCTTTTGACTTATTTCGATTTATGATAAAAAGATTTTGGAACATCCGAACGGAAAAACATCAGTTTATCTGTGCTCGGATGATACAGCGCCAAGGCTTTTGCATGCAGTCCTAGTCGGCCAAGTACCCGGCGATTTCCGCCGCCATATTTCTTATCCCCTACTACGGGATGACCAAGTTCCTGCATATGAACACGGATCTGATTTTTTCTTCCCGTTTCCAACTCGATTTCCAGTAAAGAGAATTGTTGGTTGGATTGAATAACCCGATAACGCGTCGCTGCTCGCTGACCGTCATTTTTAACACGGCTGGAGTACATTTGATGGGTGGAACTTTCCTTTAACCAGGAAACAATATACCCTTTTTCCTTTTGAACTTCGCCTTCCACCAGAGCGATATAAGTACGTTCTTTTACTATGTTTTTCCAATTGTTCTGAAGTTTCCGTTTCACTCTCTCGCTTTTCGCAAAAATCATGACGCCGGATGTTTCTTTATCAAGACGATGAACAACAAAGATGCGGCCTGCAGGGTCATCTTGTTTCACATAATCCATCAGCTGATGAAAAACGGTTTGTCGCCTTTCTTCTTTGGTAGCAATCGAAAGCAGTCCTGCTTCCTTATCAACCACAATAATATCTTCATCTTCATAAGCAATAGACATGCCAATAAATACTTCTTGTTTGACAGCCTCTTTATTCTTCAATATTTTAACAACTTGTCCCTTTTCCAGCATATAATTATGCTGCGTCTGAATACGATTATTCACAGAAACTTGCCCTCTCGTTAAAATAGACTTCACGGAATTACGACTGCGATTTACTAATACTTCTCTTAAAAAAGAAAGCAGTTCTTTTTCTTCCGTCACCGTATAACTCAAAAAAGGGGCAGCTTTTTTCGTTCGGGGACGTTTATTGTTTTTCATTTAAAATCTCCTTTATACTTGCACAGTATAGAATTTCATTTCTTCAAACATTTTTCATATTCCGTCTTGTGAGAAACACTTAATCCTCATCCTTCACATCGATATCTTCTGGAATCGGTTCGTCTAAATATGCCTGAATAACCTTTCTATACTTCTCCACTTGTTCAAAATATGTTGTAAATTGTTCTTTATTAATGACATAATTTTCCCCATCATAAACCGCGCGTATCTTTCCTTGCAATACATACGTACGCACAATGGATTCATCTATTGATAAATATGCTGCTGTTTCTTTGATTGTTAGATACATTTAAATAAATTGATTTTGAAGGACGTCATGATACGCTTCATTTTTCTGCATTTGTTTTTTTGCAAACGGGCATAAAGGGATAATATATTTATCATTTTCTCTTGCATACTGAACAACCTGCTCCAGCAGCTGTTGAGCAATTCCCTGGCTTCGGAGTTCTTTTGCCACATACGTATGATCTATCACTAAGCGATTCGACCCTGATTGTACAAAAGTAATTTCTGCTTGCGGGTCACGGATGTCCTCCCCTACAAAAAATTTTGTTTCTCCTCTATGAATGGTAGTCATTATAGCCCTCCTAAATATCTACATTTACTTCATTATACTCTTCCAAGTTTCCTGCTACAAGATATTATTTTTGTAAGCGTTTTAAATATTGAGAAATAACACACTTTTTTTGCAAATGAATTGCTGGACGAAACCAGATACTTCTTTTTACAATGAAGCTTGAGGTGATTTGATGGCGACGATTATTCGACAATTATTACCATCTGATAAAAAATCAATGGAGGACATGCATACTGGGATTACAGATGATTATATTTTACGTATTTTTGAGACATTATGCACAATACGCTTTTTGGCCTTTTTATAGATAATCGATTAGTGTGCACAGCAGGATACACGACATTCGGATCTGCAAATGCTATGCTTGGAAGATTGAGAACCGATATTCGTTATCAAGGGCAAGGATATTCCAAGCAATTAACACAATATGTCCGTAATCAGGCTTTTCAGGCACAGGCGTTGGAATGGCTTGGCGCAAATACGCAAAAAAATAATATTCCTGCGCAACAAGTCTTAAACAGCAGTTATTTCGAAAAACAGACACTGCTTTATGGATGTACGGCACAAAGCATAGATAACCTATTGCGTGCAGGTAATGTTTGGCCGAAAACAACTCAGTTGAAAGAAAAACAGAATTTATTACATACATACCATGTTAATAAACATACATTTTTTCCAATCGAATGTTACTATCCTTTTCCTAGTACCTCTACATTATTTCAAGAAGAAGCAAAACAAATAGAAGACTGGCGCTTTTTTCAAGAGGGAGACCTTCCCCCTTTGGTTACAAAAACAGATACAAAAAAAGAAGCCTATCTTCATGCTGTTTATCCGTATGAAGATTTATTTCAACGGCCTGGTTTATGGGAAACAATTGTCCAAGCGCAAAAAGACTTACAAAATCAGTGCCCAGATGAAACTGTCCACGTATGGATGGATATCCCTGCTTCTATCATTCATCAGCTGCCTGAAGATCATCCGTTTGAATTAGATTCCCCGTGGCTGTTATATGGAATGGACAGGAATACGTGGAAAAACCATACGTAAACAAAAACCGCACCAATCAAGCATATGCACTACGCTTTGATTGGTGCGATTCAGTTTATAGAGCTTTAATATTCATAAAACCTGCTTTCTGCATAACCGGGAATAGACCAAATATTTTCCTCATTTTCCTTTGCTTCCTCCTGCGTTTCCTCTAACTCACTCAAATACTTTGTATTCGGCTCATACACAAAAGCAACTCTCGCATACCCTTCCTCTACTAGCAGCTGATTGACATTTTCACCATCCACCCAGATATAGGCAAGCAAACGGTCATAATCATCTCTTTCTGGATTTCCTCTTTCTAATTCAACCGTCTCCCCTTCCTGCATGAATTCTTTGGCAAAATCACTGGCTTCTTCTCCAAATGGCTGTACTTCCGTATCCGGTTTGACACTTTCCGGAGTATCAATTAAAAGCAGGCGAACACGTTCTCTTGTTCCATCTTCCAAATGAACAATGACAGTATCCCCATCCACGACCCGTTCTATTGTAACAAGTTCTCTTCCTTCCGCCGGCTCCTGCTCTTCTAATAAATCAAGTACGCCGCATCCCGTTAAAACAAACAGAGATGCAAGCACAATAAGTACCTTTTTCATTTCATGTATCCTTACCTTCATCGATATTCTTTTTTCAAGTTATCCTTTAATATCCGCGGTCATGCCGATACAAATTAATAGATGGTGTATCGCCTTCTACATAGCTTTTTAAATTGGGAATAAATATATCTTCCACAACACGCTGATTATAAAATTCCGTTGCTCCCGCTGTATGTGGGGTCAGAATCACGTTTTCCATCTCCCAGAGCGGACTGGAATCTTCTAATGGTTCCTGTTCAAACACATCCAGACCTGCACCGGCAATATTTTCATTTTCTAGTGCTTTGATTAATGCTTCTTCATCCACGACCGAACCACGTCCGATATTGACAAAAAAAGCTTCCTTCTTCATCTGCTTAAATTGCTCCATACTCATAAGATGATGTGTCTCCTCCGTTAACGGCAATGTAACGACAACAAAATCACTTTGCGGAAGTACCTGGTCTAACTGATGCGGTTGGTACATTTCATCCACATACTCCGCTGCTTTTCCTGAATGCCGTACCCCAAGTACTTTCATTCCAAAAGCTTTCGCAATTTTTGCTGTCTCCTGTCCAATTTTTCCGACACCAAGCACAGCCATGGTTTTGTTATGAATTTCGCCTCGGAGTTTCGCATGATGCCATACCTTTTCCTGCTGCTGCCTGACATAAGTATGAATACGCCGCGTAAATCCTAAAATATAAGCAAAGATCGTTTCAGAAATCGGATAACTATGTACCCCATTTGCGCTTGTCAGCATGATGTCTTTCTCCGCAATTTTATTTCGGTTTAAAGAATCCACCCCTGCGCTCCAGGATTGTACCCACTTAATTTGATTGCTTTCCAGATAGGTATCTTCTTTATCTTTACGCCAATGAACCAGGATTTCTGCTTCTTTCAGGATATCATCCGAAAGCTCTTTTCCCACATAAATATCCCAATCTGGCACAATCTTCCGAATTTCCTCCACATATTTATCCTTTAAATCTAAATGAATTGCCATCGTCCGTTTCGCCATATATCCTCCTATCCAGGTACCGTCCCGTGGACAGCGCCTCCTCTGCGTTATTATATTAATCTTAGCAATTGCTCACCCATAGCGCAACAACTGCGCATTCTTTGTAATTTGGATGAAGTAGTAATACAATATGGACGGAACTGAAAAGCTATGAACAACGGAATCGCCCTGATTTGATTTCGAAAGGAGAACTTAGCATGAATACCATTCAATTACCAGAGGAAGTACAAAAACTGCTTGATAATCATAAAAAAACATCATCCAATCACAAAGAACTCATTCGTTCTGGCGGATACCTTCCCCCTAGTGAAGAATTATTTATTGATGCCATTGTCGCTTTAAGCATGGGTAAAAATATATTATTAAAAGGACCGACAGGATCAGGAAAAACCAAATTAGCGGAAACCCTGTCTTCACTATTTGAGCAGCCAATGTACAGTGTGAACTGTTCAGTCGACTTAGATGCAGAAAGCTTAATGGGATTTAAAACACTTGCTTACGAAGAAGAAAAGCAAACCATTCAATTCGTTCCTGGACCAGTAACCAATGCAATGAAACAAGGTTCTTTTCTTTACATTGATGAAATTAATATGGCTAAGCCAGAAACCTTACCATTGATTAACGGGGTATTGGATTACCGTCGAACGATTACCAATCCTTTCACCAATGAAAACATTACGGCCGAAGAAGGGTTTGGCGTGATTGCAGCGATTAACGAAGGCTATATAGGAACTGTTCCATTGAACGAAGCGCTAAAAAATCGTTTTATTGTCATTGATGTCCCATATATTCAGGGAGAGCAGCTGGAGCAATTAATTTCAGATATGACCAATTTGAACGATAAACAGTTGATTACACGTTTTGTCACGTTATCCAACGACTTGATTACTGCAGTAAGTCAAGGAAAATTAGCAGAAGATGCGGCATCTGTCCGTGCTTTACTGGATGCTTGTGACCTTTCGGCTTATCTTCCTCCTAAACGTGCTATTTTACGCAGCATTGTCGATAAGCTGGATGAAGAACGGGAAAAAGCGTTTGTAGAGAATTTAGCAGACACGCTATTTTGATGCACATCCTTTGAAAGGAGTAGCTTTTATATGTATCGATTTCATCAATCCAAAGTGGATACTCATTTATTTATGCAACTGCAAGATTTAACGACCGTTTTGGCAAAGAATGAGCAGCTGCAATTCGAGTCCAGCTTCGGTTCTTTTATCGATTTAACAGAGAACAAAGTCACAGCCGGACGTTTTTGGGATAGACTCCCGGCCGAAACGCAGGAAGCCGGCGCCAAATCAGATGTTATTCTGCGCACACTGGGTACACTTCATCAAACGGATGTAAAAACAATCCAGCAATTCAAAGAAAACATTCAAGACACGCAGCTCCCTAAATTTGCCATACAGCTGTTAACTTTATTAGAAGACATCCGTTTAGAAGACGCTATCCGCAAACAACGGCCAGGTATAAGGCAAAACTTTATGTACCGGCAAAAGTATTTTCATCATTACTTCACGACACAACTGCAGGCTAATGTTACCCGCAGTTATGTCACAGACGAAATATTTTGCATGATTTATTTACAGTTGTTTGCCGATCAGCCAGATCCGGATTTCCCACGTGCGGGAGAAGAACAGCTGGAAATGCTTGACCGTTTAAAGCCCTATTTATACAGCGTCTTTGAGGCAAAACACACCCGGGATAATACCGATTTGGCAGAAAAAATGACACAAATGATGCAAGGAGCAGGTTATCGTGATTCGATCCATGAGTACTTTATTTTGCCAATCGGCCATGTAGAATCCTATGATAAAAACAACTTGTTCGATGAACTAACGCGTACCGATCCCCTTGTGAATGACGAGGAACAGGAAGAAACGAATGAAGAAAATGAATATTTTGATGAAACGTTCTCCACCTGGCATCGTGAAAATAAAAATGATGACCGTAAACAGAACTTTTTGCAATTCGAGCTGGAGCAAGGAACCAAAACCTCGATGCTTGGAGGCGGCGCTCGGGAAACAGAAGATGGCGACCAGGCAATGGCAGCTATCCAAGGAACTTCCGGCCAAAGTCAGCAAAACGATTATTCCGATCAAGAGACCTTGACCAAGGAAGAAAATACTTCCCAAAGCAGCAGCAATTCCAGTTTCGGGAAAGAAAATGAGCATGCGCAGATGTTTACAGAATATGCAGAGACACCGACGGAAGAAGAGGAAATGCAGTACCGGCAATTAATAGAGGACGTCAACCCTTTTAAAATCAAACTTGCCAAAACCATTCAATTAACCTTGGAGCATAAACAAAATGCACCAAGAACCAATTTATTGTTTGGCCGTCTGTCTAAAAAACTGCTACCTGTCTTTTTGGATGATTCCCCGCGTGTTTTTTATAAAAAAGAACAAGAGTCAAAAGAGTTTGATGCGGTATTCACATTATTAATTGATTGCTCAGCCTCCATGGAAAATAAGATGGAAGAAACAAAACGTGGCGTAGCCCTGTTTCATGAAGTTTTGAAAGAATTACGCATTCCGCATGAAATTATTGGTTTTTGGGAAGACGCAAACAATGTAACAAATACCTATCAACCGAATTACATGCAATATATTCAAACATTGGAGGATTCTTTATATCAGGAACACGGTGCAAAAATCATGCAACTTGAAGCACAAGAGGATAATCGTGACGGTTTCAGCATCCGTCATGTTACTAGAAAACTCATTACCCGTAATGAGAAAAATAAATTCCTGCTGATTTTTTCCGATGGACAACCGGCAGCTGCGGGCTATGATCAAAACGGCATTGTAGACACGTACCAGGCTGTAGTCGAAGCCCGCAAACATCAAATTGATGTCATCGGCATGTTTCTGGCTAACGGACAGGTGGAAGAAAATGATGATAGCCTGATGCAGAATATTTATGGAAAAGAACGTATTATGGTTCCTGACGTAAGCGCCCTGCCAGAGCATTTTGCTCCATTGCTTAAGCGTTTATTATTAAAAGTAATCTAAACATCACCTATTATAAAGGGAAGCACTTCCTGGAAGTGCTTCCCTTTTTTATGAAAAACAAATATATACTATTTTTCTGACATTTATTCTCAAAATAACCTGCTTATGTACAGCTGTTACTGTACTTCCATGTGCAGATCGCCTGTTTTTGCCCAACCTTTCATTTGCAGAGCCTTATAAGTCATGACTGAAATAATTGCAGGTGTAATTACCCCAACCACAATGTACATGACTAAAACACCTGCACCTTGATTGGCTAATATATTCAACGGCGCGATAAAGGAGTTTAATCCTAAGCCGGCCAATTCATAAGGTACTTCAAAATCAAATAGTAAAATAGCGATGGGTGCACATATAATCGATGAAGCAAATGGCCCAATAACTAAGCGCGGGTTCTTCACAATGTTTGGAACCTGCACTTTTGGTGTTAAGAAGAACTGCGCAATATTTGCACCTAAATTGTTTTGTTTGATAGACATAGCAGTAAATCCTACAAATTGTGCTGTACAACCAATTAAAGCGGCAGCACTTGACACCGGATCAAGCTGCAAAGCTATCGCTATCGCTGCAGAAGACGCTGGCGACATTAAAAAGATACTCCAAATTAACGAAATAACGACAGCTGAAATAAATGGTGATCCTGTTGTAGAGTTAGCAATTATCTGACTAATCTCTTCCAGCAGCGGAGTCGTTACTGCAGCCAGTCCAACACCGGCCACTCCACCAACGAATATAGAACAAAACGGTATCGCCATCATATCAAGCGATGTTTTCCCTGTTACACGCTTCCCGACCCACGTCGCAATAACTGCTGCTAATACCGCACTGATCGGCTGTCCTGTAATAAGCACCCAGCTTCCATCATCCGCCATCGATAAGGCATTCGCACCAACCGTACTGGAAGCCATGGCTCCAAAAATAACTAGTGTATTTCCTCCAAGCTGATAAGCTATTCCCGCACCAATTGCCGGAGCCAGCATCAATTGAGCTGCATTACCAACTACCAAAAAACCTTCCCACCCTGTAAATGTTCCGATTGTCTCAATTAACAATCCGATACCAAGTGTCACTAAGACGGCATTAGCCAAACCTTGGGACGCTTTGTATAAGCGGTCGATGATGTATTTCTTTGTTGACTCTTTCACTTTCCTTACCTCCTAAAAACTTTCTTTCATTCTTTTTCTTTCAATTAGTGGGAAATGTTATTTAATTCTAAATAGAAAGTGCTATTTATAATAAACCGAATTCTTTATCACGTCAATAATGATTTTATCGTGAATTTTTATTTATTAATTGAAAAAGAATGTTTTTGGTTGTTTTTGATTGTTTTTAATGATAGGATAATAACAAGAGGTGAAGGTCATGCTAACAGATGAACGCCATCAGTATATTTTGCGTCGTTTAAATGAAAGCGGTGTAGTTAAGTCAGTTGATTTAATCGAGAGCCTTGTCTGCTCGGAATCCACCATACGCAGAGATCTTGCATACCTTGAAGAAAAAGGAATGCTCCTGCGTATTCATGGCGGAGCAAAGTTACGCGCTACATTTGGAACGGAATTAACATACCAGGAAAAAACAGTCAAAAACAGTCAACAAAAAAGGAATATTGGGAAACATGCAGCGTCTCTTTTGGAAGAAAATGATGTCATCTATTTAGATGCAGGAACCACGACGCTTGAAATGATTCCATTTCTCGCGCATTTATCTGTTACCGTTGTCACAAATGGTGTTGCCCATGCTTCCATGCTTGCAGACAGACAAATAGAAGCATATCTCGTCGGCGGTAAATTAAAACATGCTACAAAAGCAATGGTAGGCGCTCCCAGTCAACATGCTTTAATGAATTACCAATTCACCAAAGCTTTTCTCGGTGTAGACAGTATTGATATGACATACGGCTGTACAACACCGGACCCCGAGGAAGCTTCCATGAAGCAGCTGGCGATTGACAGAGCTTCAAGTACGTATTTTCTTGCAGATGACAGTAAATGGAATAAAGTCAGTTTTGCGAAGATATGCGATTTTTCCGACGTAATGTTTATTACAGATAAGCTATCAGCTATCCATCAGCCTTATTTAAATCACACAACCATTTTGGAGGTAGATTAGATGATTTATACCATCACCTTAAACCCATCGATTGACTTTATTGTTCCAGTAAAGCACATCGAATTAGGCGGATTAAGTTACATGGACAATGATTATAAACTCCCTGGAGGGAAGGGAATCAATGTCTCACGAATTTTAAAAGCACTCTCGACAGATTCTGTAGCTCTTGGTTTTACAGGTGGTTTTACTGGCAGATTTATTGAAGATTCTTTAAATCAATTAGATGTTCATACAAACTTTGTCCATATCCAGGAAGATACCCGCATTAATATCAAACTTAAATCAGACCAGGAAACAGAAATAAATGGGCGCGGTCCAACATTAACGAATGAAGAAGTCAATCAGCTGTTGCAACAGCTGGAACAGGTAAAAGAAGGAGATACGGTCATTTTATCCGGAAGCAAGCCCCCTTCTCTGCCCGGGGATTTTTATGAACAATTAATCCAGAAAACCAGCCGCCAAGGTGCTGCGTTCGTAATTGATACGACAGGAGCTGCATTAGAAGCATCTTTACGTTATAAACCATTATTGGTCAAACCCAATATTCATGAATTAGAAGCGTTATTTGATGTAAAACTGAAAACGGATGAAGATGTAATAACCTACGGAAAGAAACTTTTAGAACTAGGTGCAGAGCACGTTATTATTTCCATGGGCGGTGATGGCGCATTACTTGTCACGAAAGAGGGAAACTATAAAGCTAAAGCGCCTGAAGGAAAGCTTATTAACTCTGTTGGTGCGGGCGACTCCATGGTCGCAGGATTTATCAGCTCCTTCTTAAAATCAAAAGATCCTGTCGAATCATTTAAAACATCTGTGGCATCCGGCAGTGCAACAGCTTTTTCAGAGGATCTGGCTGCCGCAGAAGCTATAGAAAATTTATGCTCTCAAGTTCAAGTCAAAAAACTTTAATACTACGAAAGAAAGGATGAGAAACATGCAAGTAACCGACTTGTTAAACAAAGACGTCATGCTCTTGGATTTGCAAGCTTCCTCCAAAGAAGCTGCTATTGATGAAATGATTACCAATCTTTATCGGCATGGCTTCTTAACAGAACAAGCATCGTTTAAAGATGCCATTCTTGCCCGTGAAGATCAGTCCTCTACCGGGCTTGGCGACGGAATCGCCATGCCGCATGCGAAAACAGCAGCAGTCAGAGAACCGGTTGTTCTATTCGCTAAAAGTCAAGCAGGGATTGATTATAATTCTTTAGATGGACAGCCTGCGCATCTCTTCTTTATGATTGCTGTTCCTGAAGGCGGAAGCGATACACATCTGCAAACCATTGCAGCACTATCTCGTCTTTTAATGGAACCCGAATTTGTCCATAAATTGAAGGAAGCAAGTACACCAAATGAAGTACAAACTCTGTTCACGGAAGCAACGAAAGAAGAAGATACTCCTGAAGAGGATACCAACCAGGAAGATCAAGAAGATCATGCTGCGATGAATGTAGCTGATTTATTAAAAAAAGATGTAATGCTTTTAGATCTTCAAGCTTCATCGAAAGAATCGGCAATTGATGAAATGATTGCAAGCCTGCATAAGCACAATATATTAACAGAACAAGCATCATTTAAAGAAGCGATTCTGGCCCGTGAAGAACAATCCTCTACTGGTTTAGGTGATGGGATTGCAATGCCGCACGCAAAAACAAAAGCAGTCACAGAACCTGCTGTCCTGTTTGCGAAAAGTAAACAAGGTGTGGATTATAATTCCTTGGACGGACAGCCCGCCCACCTCTTCTTTATGATTGCTGTTCCTGAAGGCGGGAATGACACCCACCTGCAGACATTGGCATCCTTATCTAAACTATTGATGGAACCAACTTTTGTAACGAAATTAAAAGAAGCTTCTACACCTGATGAAGTGCAGCAGCTTTTCTTAGAAGAAACAAAAGAAGAGGAAACACCGGCAGAAACCGATTCATCTGAAGCGGAACCTGCAAACAACAATGGCGACAAACCGTTTTTAGTAGCTGTCACAGCTTGTCCTACCGGCATCGCTCATACCTATATGGCAGAAGATGCATTAAAGAAACAAGCAGCAGAAATGGATATCGATATAAAAGTGGAAACAAACGGTTCAGACGGGGTAAAGCATCGCTTAACCGATGAAGATATCCAAAGAGCTACCGGCGTTGTCATTGCAGCCAGTACGAAAGTAGAAATGGCCCGTTTTGACGGAAAACATGTCGTTGAACGCCCGGTTGTCGACGGGATAAAGAAAGCAGAAGAACTGATTACACAAGCAGTAAATCAGGATGCGCCAATTTATCAAAGCTCTGGAGAAAGCACGGAGGACGATGAAGAATATGAAAAACAATCTGCTTGGGGTAAAATTTATAAAGATTTAATGAACGGTATTTCCTACATGCTGCCATTTGTTATTGGCGGCGGGATTTTAATGGCTATTTCCTTTCTATTTGAAGGGATATACGGGGATGAATCAGAGATCTTCCTTTTCTTCAATACGATTGGTGAAACAGCATTTAACTTCTTAATCCCTATTCTTGCTGGTTATATTGCTATGAGTATCAGTGACAGACCTGGACTGATGCCTGGTATTGTAGCTGGTATGATGGCGGTTCAAAGTGATGCCGGATTTATCGGCGGACTGATTGGCGGTTTTGTAGCTGGTTACTTAGTCTTATTAATAAAACGTTTATTAAAAGACCTGCCACAGTCATTAGCAAGCCTTAAACCGATTTTAATATTCCCGGTACTTGGCCTGCTTGTAACAGGAGCAGCTATGTACTTCGTAATCGGACCTGTATTTTCAACACTAAATAACTATATTTTAGATTTCTTACAAGGTCTTGGAACTGGAAATATTGTTTTACTTGGTGTACTGCTTGGAGGCATGATGGCTATTGACATGGGCGGACCATTTAATAAAGCAGCTTACGCATTCTCTATCGGTATTTTCACCGATACAGGAGATGGCGCTTTTATGGCAGCTGTCATGATTGGTGGCATGGTGCCTCCGTTGGCAATTGCTTTGGCAACAACATTCTTTAAAAATAAATTTACATCCGATGAACGTAAATCTGGAACAGCCAATTATATTATGGGACTATTCTTTGTTACAGAAGGTGCTATTCCATTCGCAGCAGCCGATCCATTACGTGTGATCACCTCATCTGTTATTGGTTCAGCCATTGCCGGCGGACTGACGCAATTCTTCCAGAGTACCGTTCCCGCACCACATGGCGGTATTATTGTTGTTTTAGGACTAGGTGATGCTCGAATATTCTTCGTCTTATCATTAATCATCGGTACTATTATTGCAGCACTCATACTTGGATTTTGGAGAAAACCTGTTTCCAAATAAGAGATATTGTACTCACCAAATAAATGAAAAGCTCCGGCATATTCAACTATACCGGAGCTTTTCATTTATTTTCTTTTATAATTTTTATGGTTGACCACCGTTTTAATCGGTTCTCCTGTGGAAGGATGGTTTCCGATACGGACTATCACGGAATTATCACGAATAAGAAGAACCTCTGCTGTTTCTCCCTTGTACTCTCCCCGGACAACACTGATCGTTTCACCGACTTCTGCAATATCCTCTTGCTTCACAGGCTCTTGTTGTTGCATTTGCTCTAGTTCCTGAACCAGTTCTTGTTCTCGAATTTGGTCTTGATCCTGTTCTTCTTCTTCCTGTTCTTGCTCTTGATTTTGCTCTAAATTTTCCTCTTCCATGTTCATAACCTCCTTCATTCATAGCGGACGAGTGACTCACTTCGTCTATCGTACCACAAGTCTAAAACGAATCATATTTTTTTTCAAAAGAAACGCTAAAAATTTATTTCTGCATCCGAATCTTATATAATCAAGGTATCTTGTTAGGAGGATTTGTTATGAACCTTGTTTTTGAGTCAAAATGGCATAAAGCCCTTCCAGATACAGATCGGCAAAAAATTGAACAAACATTCCAGCACAAAGTTCCAGCAGAGTCAGCGAATAAATCAATTACTTTCACCCCTTTATGGCAAGCAAGAAATCACCGATCCAATTTACTGGTTACTGTTTTAATTAATAATTTCAGCAAACAGCCATATTCATTCGAGCATTCCACGCTCGAATATATAGAAGAAGATGTGGTTAAAGCGAGGAAAGAATTTACCTTAGACAGGGTTTTGGTTCCTCCTGACTCCAGTATGCCTTGGACTTTTATCTTTCCAAAATCCAGCTTTATCAATCATTCCATTAACTTAAACGGCAGTTTAGTTTTTCATAAAATAAACGACAATCGATAACTCCGACAAAATGCAGCGGTTGATCTGATTATGTCGAAAGAATTTTAGGTATAATTAAATTTTTAATCAATATATTACATGAATATTCATGCTTAAGTAGGTACTTTGACTTTTTTAAACCAGGATTTAATTATCATTTTATATTAAGAAACTGTTACAAAATTTAAATATCTTCAATCGTATGCTATATTTAAAGATGGGCATTGCTAAGACTCTCCATACCTGTATCTTATATAAATAATATTTAGAATCGTTTTTCAAAACAAGCAAATAGAAGCAACACTCAAGTCGCATGATTATTCATTCTTATTGACATCACGAACTTACTTACTTAAATGACAGGAGATGATAACTTTGAGTATTACGCCAACTTCGAATTCTACTTTCAATTTTATTGATGCATTTACATTATCTGAAAAAACGAATTTAAATATTTCTATCTTATCTTTAAGAGAACTAGATAACTTTCAGCTCGATTCCTCTAATATACCAGATTTAATGATGATTCCAATTTATCAATATAACGATGTAACCCGTATTTTGGAGCAGGAGCAGTTAAAAGACGTTAAAACAGCAGTTATCTTGCCTAATTTGCATATGAAAGATACTATCCGCTTATATGAACATGATATCGATGGATTCTTTGTTAAAAATATGAGCTTAAATGAAATCATATCAGGTATTCGTTTCATTCACGAAGGATACATTTATGTTTACCCCGAATTGGCTAAAGCGTTACATGATCAGTTTTTAACTCTATCTTCAACCTTACAGTCCCGCCCGGAAGGTCTTCTTACCAAACGGGAATGGGATGTCTTACTTGAAATATCCAGAGGAAATAATAATGAAATTATTGCCAGTAATTTAGATATCTCTGATAAAACAGTAAAAAACCATGTAACAACTGTGTTGCGGAAACTTAATGTTAATGACCGGACCAATGCAATGTTATTAGCGTACCGAAAAGGCTGGATATAGAAAATAATGTTATTAAAAACGAGAAGCCTATAAAAAATAGACTTCTCGTTTTTAATAATTCATAAAACCCTTACGCATCGCAATACTATTTATGTTTTACACCCATTCTATTGCATTAGCTGCCTTGAGACAGTTCCGTCTGCACCTGCTGGATTTCTTGAGGACTTGCCGATTGACCAGGCTGGTAATAGCCATGCTGCAATGCATATTGATACACTTTCAATTGGCGTGCTTCATCCTTGTTTCTCATTTCCACGAATTTTTGGCGCAATTCGGGGTTATTTGATTCAGAAATATAACCAGCATAACCTTTCAAACTTGCATTCAGCCCATTTAAATAATCATTCACCATTTCTTTATCCTGAAACATTTTTAATCACCCTCCTATTGTAAAAATGACATTAATTGTTGCTGTGCATTCCGAGCATCTTGTGCATCAAATTGCAGAATCGATTGAAATTCTGGATCCTGTGCCTGCTCAGCATAAGCCTCCAGTTTATTCGCAATCATCCCATGCTCTCCAATAACTTTACGCAATGTTTCTAGTTCTGTTTGCGTTAATTGGCTCATCAGACAAACCCCTTTCCAAATAAGAATCAAGGTTATTATGCCCGTTAAGCGATTTTATATGCTCGCATAAGAGAATGATTAAAAAATAATTCTTGGTGTTATGTTTATTTTTTTATATCCCATTCAAATACTCTAACCCTCCAGCAGCAGCACAGCTTCTTCGTCAACAAACTCTCCTGTCCGTTGAAAACCGCTATGTTCATACAGTGTGATAGCAACATGATTCTCCTTCACGGCTGATGTGCGCAATGCCTCGCTTGGGTGATTTCCCTGAAAATCTTTAATAAATTTCTTTAAAGAAGCTTTGCCATAACCTTTGCCTTGAAAATCCTTTGCAATCATAAAACGCTCCATCCACCATGAATCTTTATCATAATCTTCATCAGCTGGATAATACACATACATTAAAAATCCAACCATCTCGTCTTCATGATAAATCGCATATGGATGTCTCTCTTCTTTTTCTTCATATACAGCTTCCAAAACAGAATACCAATTTGGAGCTACAAAATCTTTTTGATTATCATTCACCTTTAATAAAGCGCATTCTTTATAATTTGATTCATCAATTTTCTTAAATGAAATTGTCATTCCCACTCATCTCCTTTTATTATAGATGATACCTCTATTTTATACGAAAGGAGACAGAATGAATAGTTATTAATCAAACGTTTCCACTCTGAAATTCCTGATCCTGAAAATTATATATGCTTTTCAGCTATTTCATTTTTAAGATGGTTTAACACATTCTTAACCGGTACACTCTGACTCTGTTTTTCCCCATATTTCCGGACGTTGACAGCTTGCTGTGCTTCTTCGCTATCACCAACAACAAAAAGATAAGGAATTTTCTTCATCTGTGCTTCTCTTAATTTCAATCCCAGTTTCTCTTCCCGGTAGTCTGTTTCCATACGTATACCTGCTTCCTGGAAAGTTTCCCTTAGCTGGTCTGCATAAGACTGATGGACAGAGGAAACTGGCAAAATAACCGCTTGAACAGGAGCCAGCCATACAGGAAAAGCACCTGCAAAATGTTCAATCAGAATCCCTAAAAAGCGATCAATGGAACCATAAATTGCCCGATGGATTACAACTGGACGCACCTTTTCATTGTTTGCATTGATATATGTTAAATCAAATTTTTCCGGCATCTGAAAATCAAGCTGCAATGTCGCACATTGATGACTGCGACCTAAGGCGTCTTTGATATGAAAATCAATTTTTGGTCCATAAAATGCACCGTCTCCCTCATTAACTTGGTAGGGAAGCTCCATCCGTTCTAAAACATTTTCTAGAGCTTGCTCTGACAATTCCCAAGCAGCATCTTCCCCCATTGATTTTTCCGGCCGAGTAGATAGTTCAACTGCATAGCTGAAACCAAATACCCCATATATCTCGTCAATCAAGTGAATGGCTTTTTCCATTTCCGCTTCAATTTGATCTTCACGAGCAAAAATATGAGCATCATCCTGACAAAAAGTACGGACACGAAGCAGTCCATTTAAAGCTCCACTATATTCATGACGATGTACTTGCCCAAATTCAGCTAACCTGATTGGCAAATCACGATACGAATGGAGCTTTTGTTTATAAATCAACATATGCCCTGGGCAATTCATCGGTTTTAGTGCAAAATTGGTATGATCTACTTCAGAAAAATACATGTTTTCATGGTAGTGATCCCAATGGCCGGATTCTTCCCAAAGCTGCTGGTTCATCAGAAGCGGCGTACGTACTTCCTGATAGCCTGCTTTTAGCTGTGCTTCTCTGGAAAACTCCTCAAGATTCTGACGGATCATTTGACCATTAGGCAAATAAAATGGCATGCCCGGCGCTTCTTCCGAAAACATAAACAGCTCCAGCTGCTTTCCTAATTTGCGGTGATCTCTTTTTTCAGCTTCTTCTAAGAAATGTAAATGCGCTTCTAAATCTTTTTTCTTTGCAAATGCAATGCCATAAATACGCTGAAGCATCTCATTATCGCTATCTCCTCTCCAATATGCGCCTGCCAAATTTGTAAGATGAAAGGCTTTTACATAACCAGTAGATGGCAAATGCGGCCCCCGGCATAAATCAGAAAAATCTCCCTGCTCATAAATCGTAATCGGTTCATCATTGGGAATGCTTTTTAACAGTTCTAGTTTATAAGGCTGGTTCTGCTGTTTAAAATACGCTTCTGCTTGTTCTAAAGAAAATTCATATGAACGAATGGGGATATTCTCCTGAATAATCTTTTGCATCTCTTTCTCGATTTTTACCAAATCAGCTTGCGTAATGGATTCCTGACACTTCATATCATAATAAAAACCATGATCAATCACCGGGCCAACCCCAAACTGAACATTACCTTTTCCATAAAGGTGCTCCACTGCTTGCGCTAACACGTGTGCAGCAGTATGCCGCATAACCTCCAGCCCTTCTTCTGACTCCAGTGTCACTAATTCAATCGCACTCTCTTCGGAAATCGAATAACTGAGGTCCACTAGTTTGCCATTCACCTTTCCTGCCACAGTTTTCTTTGCTAAACTAATGGATATGTTTTCTGCGATTACTTTTAATGAAATTCCTTTTTCTACATAGTTTTCTTTTCCATCCGGAAATATAATTTTTACTTTCTTTGTCATTTTTTGATACTCCCTCTCCGTTTGATGTTAGAAAACTTGGTTGTCACCAAGCTTTAAGTGTCAATCTTAGTTACACTTATGCAGTAAGAAAGTGTAAACTTTCTTACTGCCAAATAAAAAAGCATACACGTCCCTCTATTACAAAGGGACGAATATGCTTTTCCGTGGTTCCACCCAGATTCCCGTCACATTGAATGACGGCTCCATTATGCAGTAACGTTGCATGTTTACGGCGGCAGTTGTTACCCTGACGCACTCGGAGGCGGTAAATTATCTTTCTTGGCTAGAGAGCTCTCAGCAGCTGCTCTCCTCTCTTTAAACCTTCCGGATCATTCATGTCCTCTTCATCGTTTTGATGATTCTTATATTTTATCGTATTAAAAAAACACATCCTCCCCTTCCTAAGAAGGGGCGAATGTGTCATCTTCGCGGTTCCACCCAAATTCCCGCCAACCTGATTGACGGCTTCATTTTGCAATAACGCTGCATATTACGGTGCCAGTTGTTACTCTAACACAGCTCCGAGGTGGTAAATGGCTCTTCTTTGCTGGAGAGCTCACACCTTCTGCTCTCCTCTCTTGGAACCTTCCAAGTCATTCTTGTCCTCTTCATCGCTTTTGATTAATAAATTATAGAATATCATACTAAAGATTTTTACTTTATGCAAGGTTCTTTTTTATTTTTCAAAAGTTCACGAAGTTGTCTCAAATTCAGCCATTATCAAAAACATCTACTGCCGCCTGTGCTACTTGCATATCATGCTCTACAGAACTTCCGCTTACCCCTACAGCACCTACAACTTGATCATTTTCTACTAACGGAATACCTCCTCCGAAAAGCACAATCCGTCCATTATTGGTGGTATTTAACCCATACAATTCAGCATGTGGAACCGTTGCCTCAGCTAAATTCGAAGTTGGCATCTTTAGCGCAACAGAAGTCCAAGCTTTATTTTGTGCGATGTCAATGCTGGCCAGCCATGCGTCATCCATACGATGTACAGCGATAAGATTTCCACCTTCATTGACAACAGATATGACCATGGAAACCCCAATATTTTGGGCTTCTTTCTCAGCACCCTCAATCAATTTTTTTGCTAATTCAAGATTCACTTCACGCATCAAACGATTCCTCCTTAGTAAAAATAGTGAGATAACTTTTCAAACATTATTTTAATGAACCATGCGGATCAATAACGAATTTCTTAGCAACACCGCCATCAAATGCTTTATAACCATCTGGCGCTTCATTCAGGGAAATCACCGTTGCATTTACAGCTTTGGCAATCTGTGCCCGGTCACTTAAAATAGCTTGCATCAAATCTCTGTGGTATTTCATGACAGGTGTTTGCCCGGTAACAAATGTATGCGCCTTGGCAAAACCTAAACCGAATCGGATTTTTAATGCCCCTTCCTGCGCATCCTTGTCCTTAGCACCCGGATCACCTGTTACATAGAGCCCGGGAATCCCTAAACGTCCGCCAGCCCGGGTAATATCCATGATAGAATTTAATACAGTGGCTGGAGCCTCTTCTGCATTTTCTCCGTGACCGCTCGCTTCGAAACCGACTGCATCAATGGCACAGTCCACTTCCGGATCACCCAGAATTTGTTCAATCTGTTCTTCTAAATTAGCATGCTCCCGCAAGTTTACCGCTTCACAGCCAAAGCTTCTTGCTTGTTCAAGCCGTTCTTCTATCATATCACCGACAATGACAACTGACGCGCCAAGAAGCTGAGCAGAGTGAGCTGCTGCTAATCCGACAGGTCCAGCTCCAGCTACATATACGGTAGACCCGGGTTTAACTCCTGCGCTTACCGCACCGTGGTAGCCTGTTGGAAAGATATCAGACAGCATCGTTAAGTCCAGTATTTTTTCCATTGCCTGATCTTTATCAGGAAATTTCAACAGCTGAAAATCTGCATAAGGTACCATCACATATTCGGATTGGCCGCCGACCCAGCCGCCCATATCTACATAACCGTATGCAGAACCGGGACGATCCGGATTCACATTTTCACAAATATGTGTATCCTGCTGTTTACAATTTCTGCAGCGTCCGCAAGCGATATTAAAAGGAACGGAAACAAAGTCGCCTTTTTTAATAAACTCTACATCGCGTCCTGTTTCAACTACTTCTCCAGTAATTTCATGGCCAAGAACCAGTCCGGACGGAGCGGTTGTTCTGCCTCGGACCATGTGTTGGTCGCTTCCGCATATATTCGTTGTTACCACTTTGACAATCACACCGTGTTCACATTTCCGGCCAACGTTCAAGGGATTGACCCCGGGACCGTCCCTTAATATAAGTTCTGGGTATCCAATTTCTTCAACTGCTACAACTCCCGGTTCCTTATACACTACGCCTTTATTTGTCATCATCATTCCTCCTTGATTTTGTTATAACCACCTTGCGTAAGCGATGCCATTCTACAGTAATATGAATGCAATCCCCCCCTTTTAAGAAATAATCAAGTCGGGACCATTTTCCAAAAATTCCGTATTTACCTCTATCATAAATACGAACTGTCAGCAGGTAAAATGTCTAATATTGATAGGACCCATCTGTAAAACTGATAATATACGATCTTCTAAACGCAAATCATCATACATAACTGTATAGAGTTTTGATTCAACGTTAAATTTGAACGTATATCATGACTACTAATATTTTTTGTTTCAGGTATTGTTCCCTTTTCGATATGCAGTAAACTTCAAATTTAGAATTTTATATCTTTTCTTTATGTTTGTACATCGATATTGCTGATAGAATTTGATTTATAAAGGACGGGACGGTTCAATATAAAATAGAGAAACACTATCAGAGACAAGGAAGTTCTTAATGGTATATAACTTGAAATAAATAACTTCATTGTTTAAGCACACAAAGAAAATGTATTAATCCAATTTATATATGATGATTCGACAACTATCTTCAGTCATTCCAGCTTGTTTATTAGTAAGGTATATTATAAAATGAAAACGCAATCACGAATAATGATTTAAATAGATAACTGCTATCACTATGAATGAATGGAAAAATGAGGAGGCTGTAAATGGAGATTAAAGACTTATTGATTTTTCAGAGCGTTGCCCACAATGGAAGCATTAGTAAAGCAGCAGATGAACTTAATTATGTACAATCACACGTCACAGCCAGAATAAAATCATTGGAAGCACAATTACAAACACAATTATTTGATCGGCACAGCAGGGGAACGACAGTGAACTCAGAGGGGAAGAAACTTTTGGGTTATACGGAAAAAATATTATTGATGATAGAGGAAATGAATAAGGATTTTCGAGATTCTGACAATCCATCTGGGGCCTTAGAGATTGGAACAATAGAAACCGTTATGAAACTTCCAATGGTCTTATCTTCCTTTCACAGAAAATTCCCTCAAGTAGATTTAACATTGAAAACGGGTGTATCCCAAGAACTTATTCACCAAGTATTGAAACATAAACTGGATGGTGCTTTTGTTTCCGGAATCTTTAACCATCCGGAGATAGAACAAATAAACGTTTTTCAAGAGGAACTCGTTATCATATCTGACAGCGAGAGAGTTGACTACGAGCACTTAAAAACCAGGCCTTTACTCGTTTTTAACGCAGGGTGCAGTTACCGCACACGTTTAGAAAACTGGTTGTATGAAGAGGGAATAACGGATGCAAAAGTCATGGAATTCGGCACACTAGAAACCATTTTAGGGAGTGTTGTATCAGGACTTGGCATCAGCCTGGTGTCTAAATCTGCAGTCAGCCATCTAGAAGCAGCTGGCGTTGTTCAGTGCTACCCGATTCCCGCAAAGTACAGTGATATATCTACCGTTTTTATCAGGCGGGCAGATACTTACTTAACAAATACAATGGCAAAGTTTATGGATGTTATCCATGAATGTAAGAAATCAGCTGCTCTTCCGTTCATGCAACCGATGGTTAATATTTCAGATCAAGGAAAATATTTAGTATAGCAGGCTATTATTTCAGGCAATGGCTTCGTTTAACTTTTGATATTATTATCAAGCCTTCTCTGCTCATAATTATCTCAATCAAAACATACTTATAGAGTACAACATCATGGCGTTATAACGGCAATGTAACTGGTACTGGCTGTGTACTAGTTGTGCTTACTCGTCTAGCCAACACCCCTGTTAGCGCCACAATGAGATAATTGATAGACCCTTGGACCAATGAAGCTTACATTGAGCCAAAGAGGAGGCTTCTTCCATGAATGAAAATTTGTCAAAAATAAATAACAAATGGATTCGGCTGGCTGTACTAGTGATTGTTTTCTTAAATACAGCAGCTATGCTTTTAGGCTACAAACTGATCCCTTTATCCAACGAAGAACTTGTTTCTGTATTATCTCTCATTGCTTTATTCCTATCGGAAATCTGGAACCATTGGAAAAATAACAGCTATACCTCACAGGCAAAAGAAGCAGATAAATTAATGGAGAAGTTGAAACGTTAGTACAAAAAACGGATGGACAAATCGATGCCTTCATTCGTATCGGCAAAGATTTGTCCATCAGCTTGTTCGTTACAACATCTCCCCGTAAACCATTTCCAGATGTTTCGGAAGTACTTCAATAGTTGCTGGTGTTTTATCTAAAAATTCCCCATCACAATCAATATTTTGTTCCGGAGAAGCGGATACTTCTAATTGGTTGGTTCGAAAAAAGATAATGTCATCATCTTTTTCATTTTCCGGATAATCATCTTGTATTTTAGCTTCAAGCCATTTCTTTAAATACTTTAATTTCGCTTCTTTCACAATCAACACATCAAATTTCCCGTCCTGCACATCTGCATTGGGAAAGAAGGATTGAATTCCGCCAAGAAAGGATCCATTACCGACAACCAGCAATTCTGCATTTTCTTCAAAATCAAATTCCTTACTAGATAATTTCAATGTAAAAGCTTCATTTTTAAAAGCCAGCTTCGACGTATTCAAGTAATACGAAACCCTTCCAAAAACCTGCTTATTTGCCTCATCCATTTCCTCAGCAACCTTGGAAATAATACCAATTCCCCAGAAATTTAAAAAGTAATTCTCACCATATTTCCCAACATCAACCTCCATTCGTTTCTGACTGATAATTTGCTCCAACGCCTCTAATGGCTTTTGGCTGATGCCAAGAGTCCGGGAAAAATCGTTGCATGTTCCGCCTGGTAAAATGGCAAACACTGGTCTTTTTTTCAAAGGAGCGAGTGCATTCATTATTTCAAAAACAGTTCCGTCCCCGCCGCCTGCAATCAGCATATCCACGTCCTGTGCATGCTCTTCAACAAGACGTTTCCCGTCTCCTTCCTTCTCACTCTGATAGACGGTTGTCTCTTCAAACGCTTCATTCAACCTGGATATGATTTTATCCAATTTCTGAGCTAATTTTTGTTTTCCTGCGTGTGTATTTATAATTAAAGCGACTTTTTTCATCTTCTCCGCTCCTCGCAAGTTAGGTTTATTCGTATACCGGAGATGCTTTTAAAAAGAGAAGCTACCCGATGTGCCAATATATCGTTCCATGTAAATTATACATCAGTATAAGCATTTTCCCTAAGAGAAAAGTACTGCACTCGTTTTGACTTTCTATTGACACGTTTTTATAGAACGTCCTTTTTTATTAAGAAAAACCGGGCAAACCCCGCCCGGTCCTTTTCTTTCTATCCAAATTAGAGAACATCTGATAATTTGTATTCCTGTCCATGGATGCCATTATAATATTCTGGATACATTTCTCCTCCGCAATT
>NZ_JBHTKK010000019.1:0-82198 GCF_042675985.1 Oceanobacillus locisalsi | reverse complement strand
ACATTTGGCTAAACCATTCCGTTGGACGAAGGAAGCTAAAACCTTACAAATTTAATGTGGGGTATTTACTTCAGCCGCGTGGCACTAGTGCAGACGTTGCAACAAATGTTTTCGGTGGGGTGAGTAATCGCAACCCCAGGACGTTGCGTTCTTAGTCTGCCATGGGGACGGCTTCAGCTAACTTGAAAAGAAGACCGCTTTTCAAGTGGATCTTCAGCTCGCCCTGCTCCCACGACGGACAAATGTTTTCGGTGGGGCGAGTAAGCGCAGTCCCAGGACGTCCTAGTGTCGGCCGTTGGTCACAGGACGTGACCGGTTTTAGCCGACTAGGAGTCTACGTGGTTGGCCTGCGCTCTGATGGGATGCTACAGCGTTTGGAAGAAATAACATCCTAATGGAGTTAAATGATTTTATTTGTTCAACTATTTCATGTATAGAACATCTCACTAGCGGAGGCGGACCGTTTTGACTCCTGAGGGATCAGCACCCTCTGAAGATCCACTTTTGCCAAGCGCTCTTCTTGGCAAAAGTTAGCTGAAGAGCGTGCCCCTAGGAAAGCAAAACGGTCTGCCGCAGCGGTTATACTAACCTGACAACATTGAGACCTGCGATTACTCGGTCTATTAAAACCGTTGCTGCGCTTACTCGTCCCATCAAAAACCGTTGTACGTCGGAAAGCAAAACGGTCCGCCGCAGCGGTCATCTTACTCCTTACCTGTAACCTTTCTCCACAAATGTATAGAAGAAAACGATCAACCATAGCCGCTTATTTGACAATAATCGGAGATGTCATTTCCTGTAGAAAGAAATTTCTTTGCTTGTCAGCAGCTAAGACACTGTAATATGCTTTGGCAGCTCGCTCCTCTATTTGCAGAAACGGATGGCTGATTTGATTTATTTTTGTAATGAACGGCAAATCGGCCTGCTTTTTCTGCTGATTTAAATAAGTCTGGCCAGTTTTGTTCATGCCAAGTACGCGTACGTATCCGGTGTCGTGTCCCAATATTTGTTCTTCTTTTTTGGTATTGGTTAAGATATGGACGAATATCCGCTGGAGCCTTGTCCATGTGTAACGTTTTGTTTTTAAAGCATGCATCCAATCCTGAAAGGTCGATGCTTCTGCTGCTGTACGTTTTATCCGATGCTCCAGACCTTCGATAACACCTTCTATCTGTTCTAATTCTGCTGCATTCATTGTTTGTACGCGATATTTCAGGAAGGGGAAATATAACTCCCAATCATGCCAATGTCCGGCTTTCTGTTTATAACTTGTCAGTATCTGCAATGTCTCATCCGGCATGGAATCAGCAGCTGATGCAGATGTTGAAGTGTTCGTCAACACTTCTTTACGGATACTTGTAGCACTGGCGATTTTTCCTGTGATGGCCGTATCATGATAATTGTTCTCGATTCGTTGTATAGTGACCGGCCGAATTGGGTAATGAGCATCTTTGATAGCCCGGACATAACCTAAACCCAATATATTATTTGGCTGGGATACATCAAGTATCTCAGATAAACCGGAAATATGCCGATAAGCTTTTGTGGCTGCGTCCGGATAGGAAAAGCCTTGATTTAAATATCTTTTCAAATTTGCTTCGTATGCGTAAAGATGTTCTTTTTGAAGCTGATAAGCATCGGTAAAAGCTGCAATATTTCCGGATTCACTGCCGAAACACACAGCGCTAACTCCAGAATGGAAGAGTGTTTCTATAGCTCCTCTGGCAAAATGGTCACTATTTTGAACAGCGTACGCATACGGAAGCTCAACGACTAAATCGACACCCCCAAGTATGGCTGCTTTGGCGCGATGATATTTATCCAAAATTGCCGGTTCTCCGCGTTGTAAGAAATTTCCGCTCATTACTGCAATCATACAGTCAGCATCTGTCTCTTTTCTGGCTTGTTTTAAATGATATTGATGTCCATAATGAAAGGGATTATATTCAACCACTAAACCACAAGCTTCCATACACTCACCTCTATTTTTAAGTAGTTTTATTTTAACATATTCAAGAAGATGGTTGTGGATAATAGAAATAACATGACAAAAAGCCAAACTATCGTTAAAATGATTCTAACTGCTGTTTTGTATTCACTGTATCAGGAAATACTATTTTGTAAAGAAGATTCGGCGGTTGCGGGACCACAGACGCGGACAAAGCCGTAAGTGTGTTTTACCTGTGGCGAAAAAGAAAATATATTGACAAATGCCGTATTTTCTTTTATCATTTATCTTGTTGCCTAGAGGTGATTATAATGAAATTGACTGTTAATCAGATTAAAAGAGGTTCCGTAAATGAGCCGTATTTCTTTGATGATCATGCAGATGTGTCAGAACTGGAAACGATGAATAATGATATACGTAAAATTTCTCCGGTACATGTGACCGGACAAGTGACGAGTCATGGCGAGGAATTTTATGTGAACATGCATATAAAGGGAGAAATGATACTTCCATGTGCCCGCACATTGGTAGATGTTCCTTATCCGTTTGACATAGATGCAAACGAGGTTTTTTCTGCTTCTGCTTATTATGGGAAAGAAGAAGAGGAACAAGAAATTCATCCAATTCAGGGAGAAGTTCTTGACTTACTACCATTTATCAAGGAAAATGTACTATTGGAAATTCCGTACCGCGTTTTTGCTGATCATACTGATCAAGTTGATTCGGAGGAAGCAGCTCCTTCTAGCGGGAAGGATTGGGAATTTATATCTGAAACAAAGGAAGACAAGAATGTTGATCCGAGATTAAAAAAATTGGAGTCTTTCCTTAATAATAATCAGGAAGAAAAATAAGAATCTGATTCAAGTTTTACTTTCATTTTGAAGGAGGTGTAAGTCATGGCAGTACCTAAAAGAAGAACTTCCAAAAAAGTAAAAAACCAACGCCGTACGCATAAAAAATTACACGTACCTGGCATGGTAGAATGCTCCAACTGTGGTGAATTAGCAAAACCCCATCATGTTTGCAAATCTTGCGGACATTATGACGGAAAAGAAGTTGTAAGCAATTAATTCTAATTAACGAAAACAGATCATAGACTATGGTCTGTTTTTTTTCGTTATAACAGTTTATCGGATATCATTCCAATGTAAGAATAGCCATGTCCAAGAAAGCATCCTATTTGTTACTATTCACAGCCACCAAATAAAAATAATATATTTTCAGAGCTCTTCACCAAAATTTATGGTAAACAAATTAAGTTTTAAGGGTAGCCACCGCTACGGCGGACCGTTTTGCTTTCCTAGGGGCACGCTCTTCAGCTAACTTTTGCCAAGAAGAGCACTTGGCAAAAGTGGATCTTCAGATGGTGCTGATCCCTCGTCCAGCTACAAGCGTCAAAAACTAGACAACTTCCCGAGAGCGCCCTACGATAAGTCATCATCCGTTCGTAAACTCACGGTGATTCCTTTATCTCATAAGTGATGGAAGTTCGACCAAGGTCGAACCACCCCCAAAGATCGGGGGCGCAGTTGTTACGTTTTTAAACGACGCTTTCCGCTTTCCTTTCAGGAGTCAAAACGGTCCGCCTCCGCTAACGGTGTGTTCTATCCTGTTTGATATAGCTGTGTTAAAAATGTTAAACAAGAAAAGAATCTATTTTTAGAGCATACCCCCAGCACAGTTATTTTCTTTTCGCCAAAGCTATTCTTGGTATGCATCATCTATGCTCCTTCAAACTGCTGAAGCAACCATTTGAAACACAGAATGACTTTGTTATCCGGCGTAAAATGATTCATTAATCACTTTATCAGATTATTTTGTATTGCATTCGCTGTAGAACGCTATATGAGCGAAGGAAAAACATGGAGACTCCTATGGGAACAGGGCGAGCTGAAGATCCACTTGAAAAGCGGTCTTCTTTTCAAGTTAGCTGAAGCCGTCCCCATGGCAGACTAAGAACGCAACGTCCTGTTGCAACGTCTGCACTAGTACGTCCTGTACGTCGGAAAGCGGAATGTTTTTCCGTAGCGGTCATTATCCTCTAAATTTAGTTGATTTTGATGAGGAGCTCTGATGAAGCCAAATAAGTTGGCTGTGAATAGTAACTCCTATTTTAGTTTTTTATTTTGTTTTATCAATTTTCTGTGAAACGATTCTAGCATTCCTATTTTTTGCATACATTGATAGCAAACCCTAATAGGAGGTATGTTATGAACGATACACGGCAGGATGCATGGACAGAAGAAGAAGACAGACTATTAGCTGATACAGTTCTTAAGTGTATACAGGAAGGAAGAACCCAATTAGAAGCCTTTAAAGAAGTTGCTGAAAAATTATCCAGAACTTCAGCAGCATGCGGGTTTCGCTGGAATGCCAAAATAAGAAAACAATGTCAGGAGCAAGTGCAAGCAGCAAAAGAGAAAAGAAAAGCTGGATTAAAACAGCGTATCACTTATCCAGCTATAGAATCCCCGTCCATTCAATCTATTGATAGTGCTATTCAACTGCTAGAAAAAATGCGGAAGGATATACCGCAGCAGGAGGATTTTGTGAAGCGGGAAGAATTAGAGAAGGTATTACAGGAGAATAAAAAATTAAAAAACAGAATTGTAACCTATGAAACGGTATGGGGAGAAATAAATCAACTGATAAATACCGTTTCCAAATCTTAAAAAAAGCATTCATGAATAATGATCATTATTTTAATACGTAAAAAAAGACAGGAAGCTTATTGCTTCGTGTCTTTTTCTTTCACCCCTTCAGGCAGCCATAATAATGGATTTTCTCCTAAATCACGTTCCATTTCATAATGCGGTTTAACGAATCCCATCTTCTCCCAGAAACCATGTGAATTAATTCTTGGATTTGTTTTAATAGGAAGACCAAAGCTCTTTGCGTAATCTACAAGCGCTTTTCCGTATTCTCTTCCCTGATAATCAGGAATAACTTCCAGTTTCCACAGCGTCAAATACTCCTGTGGAGGTTCGAAATAAAAATCATATTCTTTCCGCACTTCATAGAGGCTCATACGAGCTATTAAATTATCACCAATATAGATTCCATAAAAAGGGGAAATACTATTATTCTCAATAATTTTATTCTCTAAGTCTTCCAACATCGTTAATTCTTGGTTTCCGTATTCACGAAAACGCTTAAATTTTTCTAATGTTTTAAAATTAATCAGTAAATTTTCTATCTTTACGTTTCCCATTCTACCCCTCCTGAATAAAGTATCACTACATTCATAAAGTTGAATGTAGATTTCCTTCTCTGACTAAATTATAATACAAAAGAGACAAATTTTAAATTAATTCTATTTTATTTGTCAAAATTAATCAGACAGGTTGCTTAACCTGATGAAAATCGTTTGTTTTCAGGCAGGGGGAAAAGAATGCGAGATTTTATTTATTATACATTAGCGCTTTTTATTGCATTTCCATTTATCGTTACCTTTTTAGTGTATTGGATAACTAAACTTTCTAAAAAACATATGTGGAAAGCAGTACATCGTGCTGTCCAATGGTCTGCGATCTTTTTTATTTTAGGTACAGGCGTTTTACTGCAGCTTTTGTTTGATCAGAATTTTTTCGGTTGGATTATTCTTTTATTCCTGATAAGTCTGACAGGAATTTTGATTCAGCAATACCGGACGCAGCAGGATATTGAATTGTCTAAAGCAATTAAAATCGTTTGGAGAAGTGCATTTTTACTCTTTGCATCTCTTTATCTGGTTTTAAGTGTAGTTTATATTATTTTAGAAATTTTAACTTAGAAATAGAAGCTCATTTTCTTGGAGAGAGCAATTTAGTTTGATTCTTGTTGTTTTTTCTGTACAATACGGAATGAATCCAAATCGACGTAAGGGGAAAATGACATGCAAATAAATTCATTAACTTTACCTGCTGCCAACACTCTGGTAGCTGATTATAAAAATGAAGAAAATAATATTATAAATATGTTTGACTATCAACCGTATAAAAATTTTCATAAACGATTTCAAGATGTGACGGAAAAAGACTTTAACAGGACTGCATTAACAGATGTATTACATACATTAAATAAAGAATGGGGAGCACCTGAAGAAACGCTAAAACAAATCGGACGTTTAAATGATGCGCAGAGTACAGTTGTCATTGGCGGCCAGCAAGCGGGACTTTTAACTGGTCCTATTTATACGATAAATAAAATAATATCTATTCTGGAGCTGGCAAAGCAGCAGGAAACAGCATTGGGAAAACCAGTGGTTCCTGTGTTCTGGATTGCCGGTGAAGACCATGATTTTGAGGAAATCAATCATATTTACTGTCCCGCTGGGGACGGAGAATTTCAAAAGCGCAAGCTCAAGACCAAAAACATAGACGCTGGTAAAAAAGCTGTTTCCGAATTAGAAATGAATAAAAAAGAACTTTCTGATTGGATAGAAGCGGTTTTTGAAACATTGCCGGAGACGGCGCATACAAAAGATATCTATGCATTGATTCAAGAAATTCAGGAAAAAGCTTCCGACTATATTGATTTTTTTGCACGTCTTATTTTTGCATTGTTTCCAACGCAAGGAATTGTACTTGTAGATTCCGGAAATGCTGCATTCCGTAAATTGGAGACAGATTGTTTCTTGGAAATGATCCAGAAACAGGAGCAAATCAGTGAAGCTGTCGTCGGGACTTTAAACGAATTAGAAACACTGGAATATCCGCTTGCTATAGAAACTGATAGATCGGATGGAAATTTATTTTATCATGATGATCTACAAGGTAGGATTTTACTGAAAGTAGACGAGAACGGAAATTGGGTCGGCAAGCAAGAGGAAGTATTGTTCACGCAGAATGAAATGGAGGATATTGCCAGAAATACACCGTGGAAATTAAGTAATAATGTGGTAACAAGACCGATGATGCAAGAGTATATGTTTCCAACATTGGCCTTTATAGCTGGACCTGGTGAGATAACTTATTGTGCAGCATTGAAATCGGGTTTCCATGTGATGCATTTACAAATGCCGCCGGTGGTTCCGAGACTTTCTTTTACATTTTTAGATGCGTCTACGAAGAAGTTAATCTCCAAATATCAGCTGACGGAAAAGGATGTTATTTTAAATGGTGTTCAATCCACCATGGATGCATACATGGAAACGAACGGACGCCAGGAAATTGATCGGGTGACAGAGGACGTTTCAGAAAAAATGAAAGAGGTACATCAGCCAATCCGCGAAATGGCTGCTGATATGGGAGATGATATTCAGGCATTAAGTGAAAAGAATTTAGCTTACTTGCTAGAGAACATCCAGTTTATGAACAAACGTTTCCATAAAGAGTTTGAAAAGAAACATTCGAAAGCTCTCCATGAATTGAATCAGATGGAGCTGGTGCTTCATCCGCATGGAGGGTTGCAAGAACGTGTTTGGAACCCATTATTTTTATTAAATCATTATGGAATGGATATCATCGAACAATTAACTTCCTTTCCACTGGATATCGAAAAAGGGCATTGGGTGGTTGAATAAATCCCCCACACGTCCCCACCCCTCATTTATATATGGTTGGAAAGACTGTCTATCTACTGATATGACAGTCTTTTTTTAGGTTTGAAAAAGGTTGTGAAATGCTTTAAAAAAGGGATTTAAAATATTTTTTGAATAAATAGTGGAGCATAGTGGGGCAATGTGGTATTATGAATTTACGAAAGTAGGGGGCGTCTATATGTTTATGGGAGAATTCCAACATAGCATTGACACAAAAGGAAGAATCATTGTCCCTTCCAAGTTCAGAGAAGAATTAGGGGCATCTTTTGTTTTAACACGTGGACTTGATAAATGTTTATTCGCATACCCTAAACAAGAATGGGAAATTTTGGAAGGCAAGTTGAAGCAACTCCCACTGACTAAAAAAGATGCCCGGGCTTTCACACGGTTCTTTTTCTCCGGCGCGGTGGAATGTGAAGTAGATAAACAGGGAAGAATAAATATTCCTGCAAATCTGCGTACTTACGCTGACCTGGAAAAAGATTGCCATGTTATAGGCGTTTCCAATCGTGTGGAATTGTGGGCCAGCGACCACTGGAATACGTATGTTGAGGAATCAGAAGAATCGTTTGCAGAGATCGCTGAGAATCTGATGGATTTTGATATTTAACACGCATTATAGCGAAGTAAAAGTTGGTGGATTAGATGTTTGAGCATTATAGTGTTTTAAAAGAAGAAACAATAAAAGGGTTACAAATAAACCCGGATGGTATTTATGTGGACTGTACCGTCGGCGGTGGAGGGCATTCCCTGGAGATTGCATCCAGACTAAGTGAAAATGGCAGACTGTATGCTTTTGACCAGGATGCACAAGCACTGCAAGCTGCAAAGGAACGGCTGCATAAGTATCAGGATAAAATAACGTTTATACATTCAAACTTTCAAGGGCTTCAGACAAGCCTTGCTGAGCTGGGTGTAACACAAGCGGATGGTATTCTCTTTGATTTAGGCGTATCTTCGCCGCAGCTGGATCAGGCAGACAGAGGATTTAGCTATCATCAGGATGCAGCATTGGATATGCGTATGGATCAGTCTCAAGAACGTACAGCATATCAAGTAGTGAATGAATGGAGCTATGAACAATTAGTATCTATTTTTTTCCGCTATGGCGAAGAGAAGTTTTCCAAAGGGATTGCCCGAAAGATAGAGAAGGCAAGGACAGAAAAGGCAATTGAAACGACCGGCGAGCTGGTAGAGATTATTAAAGATGCTATACCCGCTCCAGCCAGAAGAAAAGGCGGACATCCGGCCAAACGTATCTTTCAAGCGATACGAATTGCTGTAAATGACGAACTGGAAGCATTTAATGAGGCACTTCACCAAGCTGCTGCATTAACGGGTGTCGATGGAAGAATAGCAGTCATTACCTTCCACTCATTGGAAGATCGTCTTTGTAAGCAGGCTTTTAAAACATGGAGTACCGATAAGCCTGTACCCAAAAACCTTCCTATTGTCCCGGAGACCCACCAGGCCCCATTTAAATTAATAAGCCGAAAACCAATAACAGCGCAACATGAAGAGTTAGATGAAAACAGACGATCACGTTCAGCCAAGTTACGGATTGTCGAAAAAATAAATGAATGGAATAATGATTTCCGTTATGAAGAAGGGTGGAAAAAGTGATGAGTGAAAACCAGGCTAGAAAATGGCAAGTAGATCCCCAATATAATCCTCAAGAAGAAACAAAAACGGTTGTCAAGAAGGTAAAGAAGGCACCTTGGATTACGAAAGGCGAAAAAATAATTTACTCCGTTACCAGTGCTGCTATTTTAGCCTTTGGAATTGGAATGGTTTCTTATGCTTCTGGAACGGATGCCTTAAACCGTGAAATGCAGCAGTTGGAAAACAATATTAATAGCCAACAAACAGTGAATGAAAACTTGCATTTTGAAAGAGAAGAGTTATCACGTCCAGAAAGAATTATTGATATTGCAGAAAAAAATGGTTTGAAAATCCAAAATTCGGAAGTGAAACAAGCAGAAACGGTTAACAACTAGCAAGGGGATTCTTTAACATGAAAAAAAATAAGACAGCAAACGTAATGGCTGGCATTTATATGCTGGTTTTCGTTGCTTTATTCCTTGTGCTTGCAGGCAGGTTTATGTATATCCAGGCAACAGGTGAAGTGAACGGTGTTTCTTTGGATGATTGGGCAGAGGAGCAGCGGACAGCTTCTTATGAGATGAATGCAGAACGGGGACAAATCATGGATAAGAATGGGATGGTGTTAGCTTATGACCGTCCAGCCTACCGGATGTATGCTATCTTAGATGAAGCATACTCAGAAAATTCACCGGAACCCCTGCATGTTTCCAATACGGAAGAAACAGCGGAAAAACTAGCGTCGATTTTAGAAGAGGACCAAAGTGAAATAAAACAAACCCTGGATGAAGCTGTTCAGTCAGGTCAATTCCAGGTTGAATTCGGACAGATAGGACGTCAGCTGACGCAGCAGGAAAAAGATGAAATAGAGGAGTCAGGTATTCCAGGTATCTATTTTGATGAGGAGCCGAAGCGTTATTATCCCAATGGCATGTTTGCTTCTCATATTATTGGTTTTGCCCGCGAACAAGAAGAAGAAACAGAAGACGGCATTGAACATAGTATTACCGGCGTAACGGGAATGGAAAATGTCATGAATGGCGTCCTGGGCGGAACAGATGGTTCTATTTCCTATCAACGTGATCGCTATAACCAAAAATTACTGGATCCTGATGAAGTCGTGCAAGAACCGGAAGATGGAGATTCCGTTTATCTAACGATTGATCAAAAAATTCAAACGCTGTTAGAAGATTTAATGACACAAGTAGATGAACAATATAGTCCTGAAAAAATGAACGCGATTATTATGAATCCGAAAACAGGCGAGATTATTGCCATGAGTACACGTCCAAGCTATAATCCGAACAGCCCTGACAGTGTAGAAAACTGGTATAATGACCCGATTTCTTCTCCATTTGAACCAGGATCGACTTTTAAAATCTTCACATGGGCCGCCGCATTAGAAGAAGGCGTTTATAACGGAGACGATACATTTGAATCCGGAACGTATCAGCCCAATGAAAGAATTGAAGAAATCCGGGATCACAACCAAGGAGAAGGCTGGGGAGAAATCTCCTATGATGAAGGTTTTATGCGTTCATCTAACGTAGCAGCTTCTAAGTTACTCTGGGAAGATATTGGTGCAGATAAATATTATGAATATCTGCAGGCATTCGGTTTTGAAGAGCCGACCGGCATTGATCTCCCGGATGAATCTACTGGACAAATTCAATATAATTGGCCTTCTGAAAAATTAAGAACAGCTTTTGGTCAAGGGTCTACCGTTACCCCGATTCAGCAAATGAAAGCTGCTTCAGCGATTGTTAATGAAGGGAAAATGGTGAAACCGTATGTGGTGGACAAAATTGTTGATTCGACCACGGGAAGTGTATTGGAAGAAGCAGAGTCGGAGCATACCGGACAGCCAATTTCGCCAGAGACAGCCGAAGAAATGAAAGATTTACTGGCCACGGTCGTCAATGATGAAGATGGAACAGGCGCGCCATATAAATTAGATGATTATGTAGTAGGCGGTAAAACAGGGACAGCCCAAATGCCTAACCCAGATGGCGGCGGTTATTTAACCGGAAAAGATAATCATGTATTTTCATTTTTAGGAATGGCTCCAATGGACGATCCTGAATTAATGGTCTATGTATCTATTCAGCAACCGGAATTGGAAGATACAGAATCAGGTTCTGCACCGCTGGCATATATTTTTAATAATGTGGTAGAGAACAGCCTTCATTATTTAGAAGTAGAACCGGATGAACAAGAATCCAATCAGGTTCAAGAAGTAGAATTTCCGGAAGTTGTTGATGCTTCTACGGAAAGTGCACAGGCGGATTTAGAAGACAAAGGTATTGAACCGATTATTATTGGTGAAGGAGATACCGTTGTTTCCAGTAATGTGGAACCGGGACAGAACATCTTTCCAAGTGAAAAAGTTTTATTACTTACGGATGAGCCGACTATGCCTGATATTACCGGCTGGTCTCAGCGGGAAGTAATGCGCTTTGCGGATATGCTGGATTTACAGACGGAAAGATTTGGTAATGGCTATGTTACCTCACAGAGTATTGAAGTTGGAAAACCAATTCAGGAAGGCGATTATTTAGGCTTTGAATTAGAAGACCCTTCCAGCGAATCATCTGATACATCATCGGATGATAACGATGAAGATGATTCGGATGACGAAGAAACCAGCGAAGACGATGCGGAAGAAAACGAAGAAGAGTAAGAAAAGACTTGCTGAAAGAGTAGTGATACTTTTTCAGCAAGTCTTTTTGTAAGGAAGCAACAGGACGGGATCGGTTGAAAGAATGGATTGGTGATAGAAATACGTTAATAAAATCTATGAATGATAGCTTGTTCTATTCTATTTTGTAAATTCATATAGTGGATACAAAGCAAAGCATGATGAAGGGAGTTCTTTCATGAAACGCGCATCCACTATTATCATAAAAAAACGAATGATCACCGTTTTTTTATTTGCGATTCTTATTTTACTTGTTATTGTTGCGAGGCTGGCCTATGTTCAGCTTGTATTGAGCGATGATTTATCCGACAGTGCCAACGATTTATGGACAAGAGATATAACATTTGCAGCGGAAAGAGGTTATATTCTTGATTCAGAGAACGAAATATTGGCAGAGAATGTTACCGCTCCGACAGTATTATTGATGCCGAGGCAAATTAACGATCCGGAAAATACAGCCGGGCAGCTGGGGGAAATTCTTGATGTGCCACAAGATCGGATGATGGAGTTAGTTACACAAAATGCATTAAGTGTGATGGTGCGGCCAGAAGGAATCAAAGTAAATAATGAACAAGAACAGGCAATCAGGGAGCTGGATTTGGACGGTGTTTATTTAGCGAAGGATTCCAAACGTCATTATCCTGGTAATAGTGCTTTATCGCATGTTCTTGGGTTCACAGGAATTGATAACCAGGGACTGATGGGGCTGGAATTATTTTACGATGATAAGTTGAAGGGAGAAAATGGCAGCCTATCCTTTTATTCCGATGCAAAAGGAGGACGATTGGAACAGCTTGCAGACGAATATCAATCCCCAAAAGACGGGTTGAATTTAAAGACGACGATTCATAATAAAGTACAAACCATTATGGAAAGGGAGTTAGATCAAGTTGTTGCGGACTATAATCCGGACGGAGCTATGGCCATAGCTGTTAACCCGAAAACAGGCGGGGTACTGGGAATGTCCACCCGCCCGAATTTTAATCCGGAAAATTATCAGGATGTCGATTCTTCTATATTTGGGAGAAATTTACCTATTTGGAGTACGTACGAACCTGGATCCACGTTTAAAATTATTACGTTGGCAGCTGCTTTGGAAGAAGGTGTTGTCGATTTAGAAAAAGACCGGTATTATGATGATGGTGATATTAAAGTAGACGGAACAACTATCCACTGCTGGAAAAAAGGCGGACATGGAGATCAATCCTATCTTGAAGTTGTCCAAAATTCCTGTAACCCTGGATTTGTTAATCTAGGTCAAATGCTTGGAACAGAGAAACTATTTTCTTATATTGATGCTTTTGGGTTTGGCAAAAAAACAGGAATTGATTTACAAGGGGAAGGCAATGGGATTCTTTTTGATCCGGAAAATGTCGGTCCTGTAGAGCTGGCAACTACATCCTTTGGACAGGGTGTCTCAGTCACCCCGATTCAGCAGGTGATGGCTGTTGCTGCAGCGGTAAACGGCGGGTATTTATATGAACCGATGATTGCGGAAGAATGGGTGGATCCAGTGACGGAAGAAGTGGTGGAACGCTATGAACCAGAAATGAAGGAACGGGTTATCTCCCAAGAAACATCGGAAACCATTCGGGAAACATTAGAAACCGTTGTTGCACAAGGGACAGGAAGGCCGGCTTATGTTGACGGGTATCGTGTCGGCGGAAAAACAGGGACTGCTCAAAAAGTAGGCCCTAATGGCGGATATTTAGAAAATAATTATATTGTATCCTTTATCGGTTTTGCTCCTGCGGATGACCCGGAAATTGTTGTTTATCTGGCTGTTGATAATCCCAAAGATACCATTCAATTTGGCGGTGTTGTTGCTGCACCTATTGTGGGAACAATTATTGATGATAGTTTACGGGCAATGAATGTAGAACCGCGTACGGATGGTTTGGAGAAAGAATATGCTTGGCCGGAACAGCCTAAAATTGAAGTGCCGGATTTTATAGGGGAGAGCAAGGATGAATTGGCGGAGTATCCGTTAGATTTATCTATTGATGTAAATGGTGAGGGAGATGAAATTATTGACCAGTCTCCAGAAGCAGGAACAATGCTAGAATCTGGAAGCACTATTCGTTTATTTTTAGGTCAAGAAAATAATCGTTAAATCGATAGAAATTTGCTATAATAGATTTTGTTATCTTTCACGTTAAATAATGATTTTCGGAAAGGAACTGGGTAACAACCCTCTTAAAGAAGAAGGTTGTTGAGAATACATTAAAAGGAAAAGAACAGAAATAGGGTGTGAAAATGAAACTTGATAAACTATTAAATGAAATTGGATTTTATCAAACTACCGGATCCATTCAAGATGTAGAAATCGTCAATGTAGAAATGGACTCCAGAAAAGTAAAACCAGGGAGTTTGTTTGTTTGTATTGATGGTTATACCGTGGATGGCCATGATTTTCTTCAGCAAGCAATGGATAAAGGAGCTGCGGCTGCTGTTATTTCCAAAGAGGTATCTGTGAGCGGAGATTTTCCGCTCATCCGTGTTAAAGATACCGGACGTGCTTTGGCGATGCTCTCCGCCGCATATTATGACTATCCAACTACAAAGTTTCCGCTGATTGGAGTCACGGGTACAAATGGAAAGACGACAACGACGTATTTATTAGATACCATCTTTGAACAACAAGGGAAAAAATCTGGTGTTATCGGCAGTATTCAAGTGAAAATTGGGGAGGAAACCTTTCCAGTTATCAATACTACGCCGGATGTATTGGAACTGAACCGTATTTTTCATCAAATGCAGGAAAAAGAAGCAGAACAGGTAATCATGGAAGTTTCTTCGCATGCCTTAGACATGGGAAGGGTTTTTGGGTGTGATTATGATATCGGCATTTTTACAAACCTGTCACAGGATCACCTGGATTACCATAAAGATATGGATGATTATTTACGAGCCAAGAGTCTTCTTTTCTCCGGATTAGGGAATGACTATCAACAAGGAAAAAAGAAATATGCTGTTATTAATGAAGATGACGATGCGAGTGATTTATTAAAACGCAGTACAGCACAACAGGTCATCACCTACAGTTGTAAGCAGGATGCGGATATGATGGCAAAAAATATCATGTTATCTCCGGGCGGGGTAGCTTTTAAACTTGTCACGCCAATCGGTACGACTGACATTAAAACGAATTTAATTGGCATGTTTAATGTTTATAATATGCTTGCCGCAAGTGCTGCCGCTATTGCGTCCGGTGTTGGCTTAGACGTGATTAAAGAAGCACTGGAGTCTGTCAAAGGAGTGGACGGCCGGTTTGAACCGATTAATGAAGGACAGGATTACTCTGTGATTGTCGATTTTGCACATACACCTGATTCTTTAGAGAATGTCCTGCAGACAAGCCGTGAATTTGCAGAGCGGAAAGTATATGTTGTCGTTGGCTGCGGGGGCGATCGTGACCGCACCAAACGTCCACTAATGGCAAATGTTGCTGTGAAATATGCAGACCACGTTCTGTTTACATCAGATAACCCGCGTACAGAGGACCCGGTACAAATTTTAGAAGATATGACAGGCCATTTAACGGAAGAAGAAGCAACCTTTGAAGTCATCTCTGACCGGGCAGAAGCCATTAAATATGCTGTGGAGCAAGCTCAAAAAGACGATATTATTTTAATTGCAGGGAAAGGCCATGAAACCTATCAAATTGTCGGCCAGACGAAATATGATTTTGATGATCGGCAAATTGCCCGGGATGCAATTAAAGTGAAAGGGGAGTAAGAGATGTTATTTACTGCATCGCAATTAATCCAATTATTTCCCCGCTATCAAGGGAATGTTTCGCTTGATCTGGAAATTCATGAAGTAATAAATGACAGCCGTGCCGTTTCTCATGATGGGCTTTATATACCGATAGCCGGTGAGAAGTTTGACGGACACCAATTTATCGAAGGAGCAATAAATAATGGCGCGGTGGCTACTTTTTGGCAAAATGAAACGCCGCTTCCGGAAAATCTGCCGGACACGCTCCTTGTTTTATTTGTAGAAGACACTGTCCAAGCATTACAGGAGCTTGCTTCTGCTTATCGGAAAGAAGTCAATCCGACCGTTATCGGTATTACCGGATCTAATGGAAAAACAACGACGAAAGATTTGACCAAAGCCGTTATGCAGGCAAGATTTAAAACCCATGCTACCAAAGGAAATTATAATAATCATATCGGTCTTCCGCTGACTATTTTATCCATGGACCAGGATACGGAAGTATTGATTTTAGAAATGGGTATGAATCATTTTGGGGAGATAGAGCGGTTGAGCCGTATTGGTGAACCGGATCATGCGGTTATTACAAATATTGATGGACAGCATATTGAAAACCTCGGTTCGAAAGAAGGCATTGCCCAAGCAAAATTAGAAATTGTTTCCGGAATGAAGCCGGGAGGATCTTTGATTATTGATGGCGATGAGCCGCTTTTAATAAGTGCTGATATATCCGTTCCCAAAGTAAGAGTGGGCTTCAGCAGAGAAAATAATGTTGTGATTGATCATATAGCAGTGGAAGAAGCAGTAACAACTTTTTCGATTGGAGAAGCGTCTTATCAAATTCCGCTCTTAGGGAAACACCATGCGAAAAATGCTGCATATGTTATCCAGTTGGCAACGGAAATGGGGATTGCTCCTGAAACAATTAGAACGGCATTTGCGCAGCTGGAGATGACCAAAATGCGTTTTGAAAAGCATGTGGGGAAAAACGGCGTTACCGTTATTAATGATGCTTATAATGCTTCTCCAGCATCTATGAAAGCATCGATTCAAGTAGTCGAAGAAATGAAAGGATATCAGCATAAGATTCTTGTTTTAGGTGATATTTTAGAGCTTGGTGATTTTGCGGAAGAATTTCATCGCGGGATCGCAGATGTTATTGGTCCTGAAATTACAGCAGTGTATACGTATGGTGATCATTCTCAGTACATACATGAGACGTTAAAACAGAAAGTCCCTGAACTTCCTGCTGTCCATTTGCAGGATAAACTTGAGCTTCGGAGTCATGTGGAAAAATATCTAAAACCGGAAAATCTTATCTTGCTGAAGGCATCAAGAGGCATGAAATTTGAAACTTTTTTAGAACAATTAAGTTAAGGCATCTTACAGGTGTTGTTTAAATAATTAAAGAAGCAGAATCAGTGCAGTATACTCGGGGTTAAAGGAAATCCCATGCAGGTTGCGCTGATTCTATCATGTTTCTAAAACAATCCTGTAGAAGGTTACAAATGAGGTGGAGAGAAAATGAATATAACAGGTTTATTAATTACAATCGCAGTAGCGTTTCTGATAACAGTTCTTCTATCTCCAATTTTTATCCCTTTTTTAAGACGATTAAAGTTTGGACAAAGTATTAGAGAAGAAGGCCCTGAATCGCATCAAAAGAAAACAGGAACCCCAACTATGGGCGGAATCATGATTGTGTTCAGTATTATGATTACATCGCTTATTATGGGAAGCAGAGTTGGCGGTGGAATCAACTATGAACTATGGCTATTACTTTTTGTATTATTTGGTTACGGAATATTAGGTTTCTTGGATGACTATATTAAAGTAGTAAAGAAAAGAAATCTTGGTTTAACATCCATGCAGAAATTAATTGGACAAATTATTATTGCATTGGTATTTTACTTTGTCTTACGCGGGCAGGATTTCCCGACAGATATTGCTATTCCGGGAACTTCCGTTCAATTTGATTTGGGCTGGTTCTATGCCATTCTGATCATTGTCATGCTGGTAGGAGCTTCCAATGCTGTTAACTTAACAGATGGACTGGACGGATTATTAGCCGGCACTGCAGCGATTGCATTCGGTGCTTATGCAATTATTGCATGGTATGGCGTGCCGAACGACATGGTGACAGTATTTGCCTTGGCAGTTGTTGGTGCTCTGCTTGGATTCTTAGTGTTTAATGCGCATCCAGCCAAAGTCTTTATGGGCGATACCGGATCTTTAGCTCTAGGTGGCGTTATTGCGGCCATTGCGATACTTCTGAAATTGGAGATTTTATTAGTTATTATCGGCGGCGTGTTTGTTATTGAAACATTATCCGTTATTATCCAGGTGATTTCTTATAAAACAACCGGAAAACGTATTTTCAAGATGAGTCCGTTGCATCACCACTATGAATTAACTGGATGGTCAGAGTGGAGAGTCGTGACAACGTTTTGGCTTGCCGGCCTTCTGTTTGCTATTCTTGCCATTTATATTGAGGTGGGTATGTAATGAAAACGTGGAAACAATTTCCGGAAAATGTACTTGTCTTAGGCTTGGCCCGGAGCGGGGCAGCGGCAGCGGCAGCCCTTTTAGAGAATGGAAAAAAAGTAACTGTCAATGATGCAGCAGCAACATATGAGGATACAGCGGTTAAAGAACTTCAGAAAAAAGGAGCGCATTTTGTGCTGGGTTCTCATCCTCTGCATGTTTTAGAGGGGAAAGAGGTTGTTGTTAAAAATCCCGGGATACGGTATGATCATCCGGTGGTTGCAGAGGCATTAAAACGCGGAATTCTTGTCATTACCGAAGTAGAGCTCGTCTCTCATTTAACGGAGCAGCCAATCATCGGAATTACCGGTTCCAATGGAAAAACAACAACAACCACATTAGTGACAGAGATGCTGAAACAAAGTCACTGTAAGGTAAAACTTGCTGGTAATATTGGCATTGCGGCAACAGAAGTCGCTCAGACCATGCAGCCGGATGAAAAAATGGTGATAGAGCTGTCTTCCTTTCAATTACAGGGGATAGCGGCGTTCCGTCCGTCTACAGCCGTGCTGTTAAATATCTATGAAGCGCATCTGGACTATCATGGCGATTTAGAGAGTTATGTAAATGCAAAGTGTCAAATATTTAAAAACCAGGATGCGGATGATTATCTTGTATACAACGCAGATGATCCGATTCTGCAAGAAAAAGTAACAGATGCGAAAGCAAAAAAAATCGCTTTTTCAGCTACAAAACAGCTAGAGCAAATGGGTGCCTGGGCGGATGACACGCATATATACTTTTTTGAAGAAGCAATTATGGCACTGGAAGATGTTGTTCTGGTTGGACAGCACAACTTGGAAAATATCTTGGCATCCGTTGCGGCAGCCAAATTAAATGGAGCAACAAATGAAGGGATACAGTATGTTTTAAAAACATTTTCCGGTGTCAAACACCGTCTAGAATTTGTCGGACGACATAAAGGCCGTTATGTGTATAATGACTCTAAAGCAACGAATACATTAGCGACACAAAAAGCATTGGATTCCTTTAAAAAAGAAATTATCCTCCTTGCCGGCGGTTTAGATCGCGGAAATGAATTTGATGAGCTTATCCCTCATCTGCAAAATGTCAAAGCAATGGTTGTATTTGGGGAGACAGCGTCTAAATTAGAGCGAATTGGAAAAGAAGCTGGTGTCCAGGCGGTTGCGCATGCCAATGGCGTGGATGATGCTGTCGAAATTGGTTTTTCATTATCAGATGAAGGAGATATTTTATTGCTCTCCCCTGCTTGTGCAAGCTGGGACCAGTATAAAACGTTTGAAGAGAGAGGAGACATATTTGTCCAAGCTGTTCATACAATGGACTAAGGGGCTTGAACAAATAATCATGAAAAGCACATAAACTGGAACAAGCCAGTGAAGTTATAGCGCTGTATATTTTAAAATGCCCCTATTTCCTTAGTTTAACTCATGGAAAGAAGGGGTATTTTTGAATAAACTCATCCGCAATCAAAATAAACTGGATAAAGTATTATTTGGCATTATCGTCGTTCTGTTAGGTATTGGTATGTTAATGGTATATAGTTCTTCCTATATCTGGTCGGAATATAAGTTTAACGATTCCTTTTATTACTTAAAAAGACAACTTTTATTTGCCGGAATCGGTTTTATCGGCATGGTGACTATATCCTACTTCCCTTATTATATATGGAAAAAGTATGCGAAAATTTTATTGTTTTCCTGCTTTATTCTGCTTTTGCTTGTCCTGATACCGGGAGTCGGAATGATCCGCGGCGGTGCCCAAAGCTGGATAGGTATTGGTGCGTTCAGTATTCAGCCGTCAGAGTTTATGAAATTAGGTTTAATCATTTTTCTGTCAGCGATATTATCGGATTATCAAAAATATATCACTTCATTTAAAAAAGGATTCTTTCCTTGTTTGCTCTTAATTTTTACCGCCTTTGGCCTGATTATGCTTCAGCCTGATTTGGGTACAGGCATGGTGCTAGTATTAACATGTATGATTCTGCTTTTTGTAGCAGGCGCCAAGCTTTCCCATTTTTTTGGATTAGCGGGAATCGGGGTTATCGGTTTTATCGGACTCATTGCTTCTGCGCCGTATCGTATTAACCGAATTTTAGCTTTCTTAAATCCATGGGAAGATCCTTTGGGACATGGATTTCAAATTATCCAATCGCTCTATGCGATTGGACCGGGCGGGTTGATGGGACTCGGTTTGGGGAATAGTCTGCAAAAATATTTTTATCTTCCGGAACCGCAGACAGATTTTATTTTCTCTATTATTGCAGAAGAATTAGGTTTAATTGGAGGTTCTGCAACTATTTTATTGTTTTTTCTGCTATTATGGAGAGGGATTAAAATTGCTATAGAAGCACCTGATTTGTTTAGCAGGCTGCTGGCACTAGGAATAGCAAGCATGTTAGTCTTACAAGCGATGATTAATATAAGCGTGGTTATCGGTTTAATACCTGTGACAGGCATTACACTGCCTTTCCTCAGCTATGGAGGTTCCTCACTGACCTTGACATTATGTGCAGCGGGAATTTTATTAAGTATCAGCAGGCATTCCAAAAGCATGGAAAAAAGCTCAAAACCGATTATTTAAACAAACATGTTTTTTCCGCAGCGAGCGTCAGGAGGTAAAATATTAATTTTAAACTATCTAAATTGAATTAATAAACCTGTCTTTTGTGCTAAAAAATAAAGCCATTTATTTTAGAATTAAGCACCATAACTAGCGAAGGAAAAACACGGAGACTCCTATGGGAAAGCGTAGTGTTTTTCCGTAGCGAGTGTCAGGAAGGAAAATATTAATTTCAAGTTATATATCTAAAACGAAAAAATTTAAAAACATACAGAAGTCAATTACGTGTAATCCCTTCATTTATGATATACTTTTTGTAAATACGAGGGAATAAAACTTACACGGTTCATATCCCCTTTAAAATAATGGATAAAGGAAGAAATGGAGATGAGTGATAAAAATATCGTTTCTATTGAGGATCGGATCCCGAAATTAAAGCAGGCCAGAAAGAAAAAAGCAAACAGAAGATTAATATTTTATCTATCTATATTTTTTCTTCTTATTGCTGTTATTATTTATCTGCAATCTCCATGGAGTGAAGTAAGATCGATTGAAGTAGACGGGAATGTATTCTTAACAGATGAGTACATAATAGATGAATCAGGTTTAACAGAAGGCATGAACATCTGGTCTTTGAATGGTTCTTCTGTTGTGTCAGGCATGGAAGAAAATCCTGTCATTGAACAAGCATCTATTAATCGGAAATTTCCCAGTACTGTTTTAATTGAAGTGGAGGAGCAGTCCGTTCTGGGCTATGTGCAAGAGGAAAGAGCATTTTATCCGGTTCTTGCAAATGGTCAAGTCGTCTCGCAGAATGCAAATGCATCTGCCGGCAATGCACCATTAATATCCGGTTTTAATGAAACAGAGTTAGCGGAACTAGCATCGGAAATGGAAGATGTCCGCCCGAGTATTTTTAATATGATTTCGGAAATTGAACGGAAAGACCCGGAAGAAGATGAGGGTTCAACACTTATTACCCTGTACATGAGTGATGGTTTTCTGGTTGAAGGAGAAATAGACCAAGTATTAGATAAATTGGGTTATTATCCATCTATTGTCAGCCAGCTTCAAGAGGATGATAATGGTATCATTCATATGGGAGTCGGTATCTATTTCGAGTCTTTTGAAAAAGACGAGATGGAAGAAGTGGATATCGAAGACGAAATTGAAGAAATTAATGAGGAAGTTAATGAAGAAAATGAAAATACAGGAAATGAATAATTTGCAGAATGAAGTCATATATCATCTTTCATGAACGTATGGTATATTGTCGGTTTTTATCAAAATAGATTACTTGAAAAAATAAGCATAAAATATGTTTATTTTTTATTCATTTTCTTTTAAAATGAAAGACTATACGAAGGATAACGTGGCAGTAAAAATATCGTCAGTATATTTTTACGGGGAGGTGCTCTTTTTTGAACAACAGTGAAATACTAGTCAGTCTCGATATTGGGACAAATACAATAAAAGTAATTATTGGAGAAGTACAACAAGACTCTTTAAATATTATTGGAGTAGGTACTGCAGCCTCCAATGGAATGAAGAAGGGTGCTATTGTTGACATTGATCAAACGGTTCATTCTATCCGGAGTGCCGTGGAACAAGCTGAAAGAATGGTAGGGATGGAAATCCACCGCGTAGTCGTCGGAATAAATGGCTCCCACATTCAGCTTCAGCCTTGTCATGGCGTGGTAGCTGTGCAAAGTGAAAATAGAGAAATAAATGATGAAGATGTAACAAGAGTAATTGACGGAGCGCAAGTCATTTCCATTCCGCCGGAAAGGGAAATTATTGATGTCATTCCTAAACAGTTTATTGTGGATGGATTGGATGAAATAACAGATCCCCGAGGAATGATTGGTGTCCGTCTGGAGATGGAAGGTACGATTATTACATGCTCAAAAACCATTTTGCATAATATCTTAAAATGTGTAGAAAGGGCTAATTTAGAAGTATCGGATATCTGTCTTCAGCCGCTGGCAGCAGGAACAATTGCTTTGTCAAAAGATGAGATGAATATGGGATCGGTTCTTATTGATATTGGCGGCGGATGTACAACCGTATCCGTATTTGAAAATGATCATTTAGCTGCAACAAGCGTTATTAATTTAGGCGGAGATAATATCACGAAAGATTTATCCATCGGCCTGCGCATTTCTACAGAAGAAGCAGAACAGATCAAGTTGAAACATGGATACGCGTTTTATGATGATGCTTCAGAGGATGAAACATTTGAAGTAACAACCATTGGAAGCAATCAAAAACAAGTATTTAATCAACTCCAATTAGCTGATATGATAGAAGCCAGATTAGAAGAAATATTCACGTATATTGACAAGGAAATCCGGAAAATGGGTTATCAGGAGCTGCCTGGCGGTTTTGTATTAACTGGAGGGACGACAGCAATGTCTGGAAGTTTGGAGCTGGCACAAGATTTATTTTATTCCAATGTGCGTGTAGCTGTACCGGATTATATTGGTGTCAGAGAAGCCCAATTTACAGCAGGCGTCGGTATTTTACAATTTGCTTACCGTAATGCGAAAATACAAGGTAAAGAATTATACCCTGCAGTAGCTATAGAAGAAAATATGGAACAACGCCCTGCTAAGCAATCCAGAACTGTAAGTGAAAAGAAACAAAAGAAACAAGGTAAAAAGAAAGAATCAGGATTTGCTAATCTATTCAAATATTTCTTTGATTAATTTCTGCCTGCAGAAGTTTTGATCAGAATTTGTTCGTAATTAGTAGACTAGGAGGAACCATAATATGTTAGATTTTGATACAAACATGGAAGAATTAGCAACGATAAAAGTTATTGGAGTTGGCGGCGGCGGTAACAACGCCGTAAACCGAATGATTGAACATGGCGTAGAAGGTGTCGAATTCATCGCAGTAAATACGGATGCACAAGCTTTAAATCTTTCTCAAGCGGAATCTCAAATACAAATCGGCGGAAAATTAACCCGCGGACTTGGTGCTGGCGCCAACCCGGAAGTGGGAAAAAAAGCAGCGGAAGAAAGTAAAGAACAGTTAGAAGAAGCTTTAAAAGGTGCCGACATGGTTTTTGTTACTGCCGGTATGGGCGGTGGCACAGGAACTGGTGCAGCGCCGGTTATTGCGCAAGTAGCCAAAGATTTAGGAGCATTGACAGTTGGTGTCGTAACGCGTCCATTTTCTTTCGAAGGTCGGAGAAGATCGACACAAGCAGTTTCCGGTATTGATACGCTGAAAGGAAGTGTCGATACATTAATTGTTATTCCAAATGACCGACTGTTAGAAATTGTGGATAAAAATACGCCAATGCTCGAAGCGTTCCGTGAAGCAGATAATGTGCTCCGTCAAGGTGTACAAGGCATATCTGATTTGATTGCCAAGCCAGGGCTGATTAACGTTGACTTTGCTGACGTGAAAACAATTATGTATGATAAAGGTTCTGCACTCATGGGTATCGGTATTGCAACCGGAGAAACAAGAGCAACAGAAGCGGCTAAAAAAGCAGTCTCTTCTCCATTATTGGAAACATCGATTGATGGTGCACATGGTATTTTAATGAATATCACTGGCGGTACAAACCTCAGTCTTTATGAAGTGCAGGAAGCAGCTGATTTAGTTACTTCAGCAGCTGATCAAGAAGTAAATGTTATCTTTGGATCTGTTATTAATGAAAATCTCAATGATGAGATTGTTGTTACAGTAATTGCTACCGGTTTTGACGAAAATGCGCAGCCAAAAGCTGAGACACGTCAAAAACAGCAGCGTCCAACAACAGGACAGACACAGCAGGCTGCAACATCACAACCAAATAATGAATCCAATCCTTCCCGGGAAAGAGAAACATCGAATCCTTCTCCTTCTAAACCTCGCCCTGAGGAAGATGAGCTGGATATCCCGACATTCTTAAGAAACCGTAACCGTAATCGGTAAAAAATAAGACAAAAAACGCTGTGCTAAAAGGACTCCTTTTAGCACAGCGTTTTTTGATAGGTCAAGTATATAAACCGTGCTATTCCAGGGTGAAACATAATCTCTATTATCATGCTTGCTTTTGGTTAGAGCCCCCTTCTATTTTTTGAACAAGGTATGGTGTATAGCTTCCGCTCCGGCCAACCACTACGCTTTCCATGGGGACGGCTTCAGCTAACTTGAAAAGAAACCCGCTTTTCAAGTGGATCTTCAGCTCGCCCTGTTCCCACGACGGACAAATGTTTTCGGTGGGGCGAGTAAGCGCAGTCCCAGGACGTCCTAGTGTCGGCCGTTGGTCACAGGACGTGACCGGTCTTAGCCGACTAGGAGTCTCCATGGTTGGCCAGCGCTCTAATAGGATGCTACAGCGTTCGGAAGAAATAACATCTTGATAAAGTGAGATGGAATAATAGCTTTCATGCACAGAAAAGAATGATCGCGGAACATTTTGACAATGCACCACGAAAAATGTGTTCTGTCTGATCTATTTTTATTTGTTCAGCTACTTCACCGGTATGAAATACCCCACTAGCGGAGGCGGACCGTTTTGACTCCTGAGGGATCAGCACCATCTGAAGATGCCCTTTTGCCAAGCGCTCTTCTTGGCAAAAGTTAGCTGAAGAGCGTGCCCGTAAGCAGACTAAAGTCGCAACGTCCTGGGGTTGCGGTTACTAGCCCCATCAAAAACCGTTGTACGTCGGAAAGCAAAACGATCCGACGCAGCGGTCGCCTTTATCTAACATCAATCAAATTTATCACTTATCGTTTTTGGCGAAGACTCAAAAATCATTAGACATGATTCTTAAGAATAAGTGTTAAATAGCTTCTTTTTGCATACAAGAATTGACAGACTTTTTTCTTCAGATTGTCTATACTTTTCAACATATATTACTTTCATTCTATAAAAATCAGATATATAGAAGGTAATAAATCCATCTGGTCAGCAGTAAAACTTAGGGGGGGTGCAGTACGGATTGTCTATTTATTTAGACGTTATTTGGGCATTAAATTTTATGGTTGATTTAATGCTGCTGATGCTCGTACAGATACTTGCCCGCAAACCAGTGAAAAAAATCCGCCTGTTTTTTGGTGCTTTTGTTGCTTCATGCATTGTTCCATTGACAATCTATTTTCCTGATTCGTTTTTTAATCATGTTGCAGGCAAATTGGTATATTCTTTTGTCATTATTTGCAGTACATTCGGCTTTAAAAGTCTGTACCGTTTTATCAAGCTGACACTCCTTTTTTATTTTGTATCTTTTGCTATCGGAGGAGGGTTAATGGCGATTCACTTTTTCTTGCAGCGCCCGGTGACTGTCTCTTTGGAGGGGATTGTCACATTTAATCAAGGCTATGGCGACCCGGTCAGCTGGATTTTTGTTATTACCTGCTTTCCAATTATCTGGTATTTTACAAAGCGGCGGATGGACGAGCATGTTGGAGAAAAAGTGAAATATGATGAGATGCATAAGGTTATATTAACCATCAATCATCAGTCTTTTGAATCCATTGGTTATATCGACAGTGGAAATCAGCTTGTCGATCCATTGACGAAACAACCTGTTGTCATTTGTGATCAGCCATTTTTAAAACAATGGTTTGATGATGAAGTGTGGGAAGAGTTACAACATGTGAAAGAGAATCTGGATTTCAGCAGACTTCCTAAGAATTGGGAAGACAAACTGCATCTGGTTCCTTATCAGGGAGTAGATGGCGCTCATTCTTTTATGTTGGCAATCCGGGCGGAAAAAATGACAATTTTTTATAATAATGAGGTTTTAGAGACGGCAAATGTATTAATTGGCATCCAATTTGGTGTATTGGAAAGGGATGGGCAATATCATTGTCTGCTTCATCCCCTTATTGTGAAGCAATCTATTATACAAACAGCATAAAGGAGCGTGTGTTATGGCTATTTGGAAATTTAAACTTAAATTGCGCTGGTATCAATTTCTTAGAAAGATAGGAATCAAGCCTAAAGAAATCTATTACATCGGCGGGAGCGAGGCATTACCGCCCCCTCTGACAAAGCAGGAAGAACAGGAACTATTACAAAAGCTGCCTAAAGGAGATAAAACGGCACGATCGATGCTCATTGAAAGAAATTTAAGGTTAGTTGTTTATATTGCCCGAAAATTTGAAAATACAGGAATTAATATTGAAGATTTAATTAGTATAGGTACAATCGGGCTGATTAAAGCTGTGAATACATTTAATCCAGAAAAAAAGATTAAACTCGCAACCTATGCTTCCCGTTGTATCGAAAATGAAATCTTGATGTATTTGCGCAGAACCAATAAGTTAAAGACAGAGGTTTCTTTTGATGAACCGCTGAATATTGATTGGGACGGCAATGAACTTTTATTATCCGATGTGCTGGGCACAGAGGAAGATATTATCACGAAAGATATTGAATCAAATGTGGATAAGTCATTATTAAAATCAGCGCTTGGCAAACTCAATGCACGTGAAAAACAAATCATGGAATTGCGCTTTGGACTAGTTGGTGATGACGAAAAAACGCAGAAAGATGTAGCGGATATGCTTGGCATTTCCCAGTCTTATATTTCCCGATTAGAGAAGAAAATTATACGTCGTCTAAAAAAAGAATTTAATAAAATGGTTTAACTTGCTATGGCAATAATCAGTCGCATATGACAACTTTTTTTACATGTTTTTCCTGCATAAAAACTTTTCCCGGGGAGATACTGTCCATGAACAGCATCTAAGATTGGGGAGGTTTTCATGAATGGCAAGACATAAAGTTGAAATATGCGGGGTTGATACATCAAAACTTCCAGTACTTAAAAATGATGAAATGAAAAAGTTATTTATCCGAATGCAGCAAGAAAACGATATGTTTGCCCGGGAAGAATTAGTAAATGGCAATTTACGCCTTGTTCTTAGTGTGATTCAGCGTTTTAATAACCGCGGCGAATATGTTGATGATTTATTTCAAGTTGGTTGTATCGGCCTGATGAAATCAATTGATAATTTTGATTTATCCCATAATGTACGTTTTTCCACCTATGCTGTTCCTATGATCATTGGTGAGATCAGAAGGTACTTGCGGGATAATAATCCGATTCGTGTATCCAGATCTTTACGTGATATTGCTTACAGGGCTCTGCAGGTCAGAGAACAATTAATCAGTAAAACGTCTAAAGACCCATCACCGGCTGAAATTGCTAAGGAAATGGATGTAGAGCAGGCGGAAATTGTTTTTGCGCTCGATGCGATACAAGATCCGGTTTCCCTGTTTGAACCAATCTACAATGACGGCGGCGATCCGATTTTTGTGATGGATCAGTTGAGTGATGATAAAGATAAAGATTCTACTTGGGCAGATAAACTGTCCCTGAAAGAAGGCATGCACCGATTAAATTCCAGAGAAAAAATGATATTAAATAAACGCTTTTTTCAAGGAAAGACACAAATGGAAGTGGCGGATGAGATTGGCATATCCCAAGCCCAAGTGTCCAGACTTGAAAAAGGGGCGATTCATCAGATGAATAAGCAAATGTTCGAATGATTGCAAAGCCTTGCCTGCGCGGTGAGGCTTTTTTGATGTAAAAATTCTTCTTTATCTTGTTATAGAATTGGAAAACAGCTCTTTTTATTTTTATGAAAAAAACCTCCTGTCCATGCATAGAATAAGAAGAGGAGGGAGCTGGAATGGTGAAACTATCTGACTTACAAATAAAAGAATTGATTGTGATGGACGATGGAACAAGATTAGGGCATATTATCGATTTAGAGATCGACGGAAGAACTGGAAGAATTATTGCCATCATTGCGGAAGCGAAAGGAAAGAAATCAGGCATGTTTGCCAAAGCTGGAGAGCTTTTTATTGCTTGGGAAAAAATTGTCCGGATTGGGGAAGATGTAATTTTAGTGGAAAAAGTAAAAGGGCCGGATCTTTATACAGAAGATTAAGGAGAAATTATCGATATAATGTGTTAAAATAAGACACAAATTGAATGGCAGTATATCGTCGTGTTTAGAAATAACCTAGAACATCAGGAGAAAAGAGGGAAGTAACATGGAGCCATTTCAGCAGAAAAGTGAGACAAGACTGCATTTGTCCGCATGGGAAACAGAAATTCCCGGTCTTGTCGCAGGATTTACAACAAAAAATGGCGGTGTCAGTGAAGGAGCCTTCGGGCAATTAAATATGGGGCTCCATGTAGCAGACGAAGAGAAAAAAGTATTAGCAAATCGGCGTATCCTCGGTCGTGAGCTGCATCTACCATTAAACCGATGGATTTGCGGTGAACAAGTACATGGAATAAAAGTGTACCCGGCAGGCAGTGAAGATGCCGGAAAGGGAAGTGTTTCCTATGATTCCAGTATACCCGGAGTTGACGGTCTGCTTATTAATGCAACCGATTCTATCTTGGGAACGGCTTTTTTTGCCGATTGTGTTCCCTTATTTTTTGTAGATCCAGCAGCAAGAATAGCCGGGATAGCTCATGCTGGCTGGAAAGGTACGGTTGGACAAATTGCCTGGGAAATGGTACAAAAATTACAAGAAGCAGGTGCGTCGTTAGAAAATGTGAAGGTCACAGTCGGTCCAAGTATTTCTAAGGAGCATTATATCGTTGATGATAACGTGATTTCGTACTTGACTGAGGAGCAGAAACAAAAATATACAGAGGAAGTATCACCTCATCAATATCTTTTGGATTTAAAAAACCTTAATGTCGATATCCTTGTACAATCTGGCATCTTTCGTCATAATATAGAGGTAACAAAATATTGTACATATCGAGATGAGGAGCTATTCTTTTCGCATCGTCGTGATAATGGAAAAACAGGAAGAATGTTGGGATTTATCGGCTTTGCAGAAACAGAAGGAGTAATGGAGGATTAGAATGGTTGCAGTAAGAGAAAACCTTATGGAAATTCAGGCTGATATCGAACAAGCTGCAGAGAAAGCTGGCAGAAATAAAGAAGATATTCATATTATCGCTGTGACGAAATATGTTACAATAGAACGAGCACAAGAAGCTGTTTCTGCCGGGGTAACAAATCTGGGAGAAAATAGAGATGAAGGCTTTTTAGCGAAATATAAAGAGTTGAGAGATCGTGCTTGCTGGCATTTTATTGGATCTCTGCAATCCAGAAAAGTAAAAGATATCATTCATCATGTTGATTATATCCATTCATTGGATAGATATTCTTTGGCAAAAGAGATTAATAAACGAAGTCAAAAAACCGTTCCTTGTTTTGTTCAGGTGAATGTGAGCGGCGAGGAATCGAAGCATGGATTAGCAGAAGAAGAAGTGGAATCATTCATAAAAGACTTAGCAGCATTGGAACATATACGTGTGGTTGGTTTAATGACCATGGCACCGCATGTTGACAATCCGGAAGATACCCGTCCGCTGTTTAAAAAAATGCGGTTGCTGCGCGACCATATCCAGAAGCAGAACTTCCATCATGCACCATGTGACTATTTATCGATGGGGATGAGTAATGACTATCAAGTTGCTGTGGAGGAAGGTGCGACACATATTCGGATAGGCACCAGGCTGGTCGGCAAAGAATTTTAAAGTGAGGTGCAAAGAATGAGCTTTAAAAAGAAGCTTAAAAATTATTTCACGATGGATGACGAATATGAGTATGAATATGAGGAGGAAGAACAGCCAGAAGAAACCCCCTCTGTTCAGGAGAAAACGGCAGCAGGTAAAAATGTTGTGAACCTTTCCAGTATACAAAATACGAATTCAAAGGTTGTTTTGGCTGAACCCAGAAATTATAATGAAGCACAGGACATTGCAGATAATATTGCGAACAGACGTGCAGTAATCATCAATTTGCAGCGTGTTGACCATCAGCAAGCCAAGCGGATTGTAGATTTTCTTAGCGGAACAGTTTATGCCGTGAAAGGAGATATTCAAAAATTGGGATCAGAAACATTTCTTTGTACACCGGATAACGTAGAGATTACCGGAAGCATTTCAGAAATGTTATATGAACAGGAAGATTATGATAAAGGATGGTAACAGCTGATGTTGGGACAAATCGTTTCACTAATAAGTATAGCTTTGAACATTTATAGCTTTGCATTAATTATATATATTTTTATGTCTTGGTTCCCTGGAGCAAGAGAGTCGCAATTTGGAGAAATGCTTTCAAAAATTTGTGAGCCTTATTTGGAGATATTTCGTAAGTTTATTCCGCCGCTTGGCATGATTGATTTTTCTCCGATTGTTGCGATTATGTTATTGTATTTTGCCAGAATGGGCTTTATGCAGCTTGCAATGATGTAAGATAGAAAGAAAGGGATGACCATGGAAGTTTATCAGCATTTTCGAAAAGAAGAGCAGCCTTTTATTGATCAGGTTCTTTCTTGGAAAGATCAGGTGGAGCGATCGTATATCCCGAAATTGACCGATTTTTTGGATCCGCGTGAACAGGAAATTGTGCAAATGCTTATCGGTGTCAATCAGGATGAATTACAGGTGGAAGCATTTGGCGGTTCTGCGTATAGTGAGCGCAAGAGAATTGTGATTGCCCCTGTGTATGAAACCATCACAGAGGATATGTTCCAAGTAGAGCTGTTGGAGGCCGCTTATCCCGAAAAGTTCGTACATCTGGAACATCGGGATGTTATGGGGGCGTTTATGTCCCAGGGCGTAAAGCGTAAAAAACTTGGTGATATCCTGGTAGCGGATGGAAAAGTTCATTTGCTGGCGGCAAGAGAGGTTGTTCCTTTTATCAAGATGAATTTGACATCGATTAAAAAATCCCGTATATCTTTCAAGGAAACACCACTTACCTCGCTTCTTGCAAGTAAAGAAGCCTGGAAAGAATACGAGAGAACTATTTCATCCTTGCGATTGGATACAGTAGTAAAAGAGATATATGGCATGTCTCGGAAAGATGCGGCTGTATTGATTCAAAAACTTCATGTAAAGGTTAATTACCGGGTAGTGGATGATGTGAAATTCCAAGTGCAAGAAGGGGACATGCTCTCTGTCCGGGGAAAAGGCAGGAGTAAGGTAGCAGCGATTCGCGGGAGAACGAAAAAAGATAAAATCAAAATGACAGTCGCGAAATTACAATAAATAGTGGAAATCCAACCGGAATTATTGAATAATGGAGAAAGAAACAGAAAGCTAAAAAGCACCGATTAGGGAGGTGGAGATGGTGGCATTATCACCATTAGACATTCATAATAAAGAATTTACAAGAGGATTCCGAGGCTATGATGAAGATGAAGTCAATAAATTTCTCGATCAAGTGATGAAAGATTATGAAATTGTCATACGTGAAAGAGATGAACTGGATCAGAAGGCAAAAGAGCTTCAAGAGAGACTGGGGCATTTTACGAATATTGAAGAAACATTAAATAAGTCGATTCTGGTTGCTCAGGAAACAGCTGAAGATGTGAAAGGCAGTGCGGAAAAAGAAGCCAAATTAATAATCAAAGAAGCAGAAAAAAATGCAGACCGTATTGTCAATGAATCATTAAGCAAAGCACGAAAAATTTCCCTGGATGTAGAAGAATTGAAAAAACAAGCAAAAGTATTCCGTTCAAGAATGCGCATGCTCGTCCAGGCACAGTTAGAAATGCTTGGTACAGACGATTGGGAAGAATTGTTTGATACAGAGGTTGATGAAGATTTTGAACTGATGGAACATGAATCGTAAAAACTTGACTTAAATGTATATATTACATATAATTCATACAAGTGTAGCGTTTGTAACATTAGTTTCATATAAAAATGATATGATTTTATAATAAATACGAAGAAAGAGAAAGTATAAAAGGTTATTTTGCCCAAGCGAGTCAGGGATGGTGGAAGCCTGATGCAGAATGCTTTTAGAAAATCACTCTGGAGTAGCTGTTACGAAAATGATGTAGGAACAGCCGGCTGTCCACGTTACGGATATCGAGTGAATTTAATGCCTGTCATTAAATTTATAAGGGTGGTACCGCGAGTCTTCTCGTCCCTTTAGGGATTAGAGGACTCTTTTTGTATTTAAAAACATTATAAAACATTTCAACATGTGATGAACATTACAGGAGGGAATATCTTGGAATATAAACAAACATTATTAATGCCAAAAACAGCTTTCCCAATGCGTGGAAATCTTCCGAATAAAGAGCCGGAGCGCCAAAAGAAATGGGAAGAAAACAATCAATATCAAAAAAATCTGGAACGTACAAAGGATAGACCATTATTTGTCTTGCATGATGGACCGCCATATGCAAATGGTGACATTCACATCGGGCATGCTTTGAATAAAATCTTAAAAGATTTCATTGTCCGTTATAAATCTATGACCGGCTACTATGCTCCTTATGTGCCGGGGTGGGATACACATGGGTTGCCAATTGAAACAGCTTTAGCGAAGAAAAAAGTAAAACGGAAGGAAATGTCTGTAGCTGAATTCCGTAAGCTTTGTGAAGAATACGCGCTGCAACAAATTGACAATCAGCGTACACAATTTAAAAAATTAGGTGTGCGTGGCGATTGGGATGAGCCGTACATTACGTTAACAAAGGATTATGAAGCCTCTCAAATTAAAGTATTTGGTGAGATGGCTCGGAAAGGTTATATTTATAAAGGTCTCAAGCCGGTATACTGGTCTCCGTCCTCAGAATCTGCGCTTGCAGAAGCGGAAATCGAGTACCAAGATAAACGCTCTCCTTCTATCTATGTTTCATTTGAAGTAACAGATGGAAAAGATGTGCTAGATGGCGGCGAGAAAATGATTATCTGGACAACAACACCTTGGACACTTCCTGCGAACTTAGGCATCAGTTTACATCCTGATTTAAGCTATGCGGTAGCGCAAGTGAATGATGAAAAGTATATTGTTGCTGAAGCTTTATTAGAAGATGTGAAAGAAGAATTAGGCTGGGAAGATGTCACTGTTGTGAAGACATTTAAAGGACAGGAAGCGGACCGCGTGGAAGCACAACATCCGTTTTATGACCGTAAATCCCTTGTGATGTTGGGAGAGCATGTAACAACAGACGCCGGAACCGGCTGTGTTCATACAGCGCCGGGTCACGGGGAAGATGACTTTTATGTTTGCCGCCGTTATGGCATCGATGCTTTTTGTCCGGTAGATGAAAAAGGGGTGTTCACCAGTGAAGCACCAGGCTTTGAAGGTTTATTCTATGACGCTGCAAACAAAGTGATTACAGAACAATTAGAGGAAAATGGATCGTTGTTAAACTTGGAATTTATTACACACTCTTATCCACATGATTGGAGAACGAAAAAACCAACCATTTTCCGTGCGACATCCCAGTGGTTTGCGTCGATTAAAGACTTCCGTCAGGATATCCTGGATGAAATCAAACAAGTAAATTGGTATCCGCATTGGGGCGAAACAAGACTCTATAATATGGTAAGAGACCGGGAAGACTGGTGTATTTCCAGACAACGCGCATGGGGTGTTCCGATTCCGGTATTTTACGGGGAAGATGGTACGCCAATCATTAACGATGAAACGATTGCGCATGTATCAGAACTCTTCCGTGAATATGGTTCCAATGTATGGTTTGAGAGAGAAGCCAAAGATTTACTGCCAGAAGGATATACATCTGAGCACAGCCCTAATGGTAAATTCACAAAAGAAGTTGACATTATGGATGTATGGTTCGATTCAGGTTCTTCTCATGAAGGTGTATTGGTAAACCGGGAAGAGCTCGCTCGTCCTGCAGATGTGTATTTAGAAGGCAGTGACCAGTATCGCGGCTGGTTTAATTCATCCTTATCTACATCGGTAGCTGTGACTGGCAAAACACCATTTAAAAATATTATCAGTCATGGTTTTACACTTGATGGAAACGGACGTAAGATGAGTAAATCATTAGGGAACACCGTGGACCCTTCAAAAGTACAAAAACAATTAGGCGCTGATATTTTGCGTCTCTGGGTATCTAGTGTTGATTACCAGGCAGACGTGCGCATTTCGGATGCCATTCTAAAACAGACTTCGGAAAGTTATCGTAAAATCAGGAATACATTCCGTTTCTTATTAGCAAATCTTGCTGATTTTGATCCGAGCAAGGATCGCGTGAAGGATGAAGATTTGGAAGAAGTAGACCGCTATATGCTTCATCGCCTGCAGCAAGTCTTAAAAAATGCACATGAGAATTATGCGCAGTTTGAATTTGCACCGGTTATCAGTCAGGTTCATAATTTCTGTGCTGTTGATTTAAGCTCTTTCTATTTAGATTTTGCGAAAGATATTCTTTATATTGAGGCAGCTGATAATCCGCGTCGCCGCAGTATTCAAACAGGATATTATGAAATCTTAACAGCACTTGTGAAATTGCTTGCTCCGATTATTCCGCATACCACGGAAGAAGTTTGGGAATATATTCCTGGTGTGGAAGCCGAAACAGTTCATTTAACAGACATTCCTGAACCGCGTCAAGTTGTAGGTTCCGAAGAGATTGTCGGAAAATGGGATCACTTTATGGAAGTAAGAGATGATGTTCTGAAAGCTCTGGAAGAAGCTAGAAGTGAAAAAGTGATCGGTAAATCATTGGAAGCAAAGATCACATTAGCGCCGCTTGATGAGCAGACAAAACAGGTGCTTGACAATGTTGCACATCTGCATCAGTACTTTATTGTGTCTGAAGCAGTTGTTACCGGTGAAAAAGGAATTGGTAAAGCATATGATTATGTAGAAGTAAAAGTTGAAAAACATCCGGGTGAAACTTGTGAACGCTGCTGGGTCTCTTCTGAAACCGTGGGCGAAGATCAGAATCATCCAACACTATGCGCAAGATGTGCAAGTGTTGTGGAAGAAAATTATACGGATTAAAGTAAAAAAAGAGCTGGCTTTCTATGAGCTGGCTCTTTTTTTAGGTTACTCCTCCTTTGCACTTTAAAAAGTAACTACCATTCCATAGGAACAGAGGATGATCGTTTCTTCCATAAAGCTGTTGACAAAGAGGAGAAGGTGAGGTGTAAGGCGACCGGTGCGTCGGACCGTTTTGCTTTCCGACGTACAGGACGTACTAGTGCAGACGTTGCAACAGGACGTTGCGACTTTAGTCTGCCTAGGGGCACGCTCTTCAGCTAACTTTTGCCAAGAAGATCGCTTGGCAAAAGTGGATCTTCAGAGGGTGCTGATCCCTCGTCCAGCTACAAGCGTCAAAAACTAGACAACTTCCCGAGAGCGCCCTACGATAAAGAAGACTTAGCGATTGGCAAGCCGGCAGGCGCAGACAGAGCTAAAGTCGCACTTATGCCCCGCGGGTGAAAGTCATCATCCGTTCGTAAACTCACGGTGATTCCTTTATCTCAGTTGCTTCGGTCCAGTTGTTACGTTTTTAAACGACGCTTTCCGCTTTCCTTTCAGGAGTCAAAACGGTCCGCCTCCGCTTGTGGGGTATTCTATGCATGAAATAGATGAACAAATAAACGTAGATCAGACAGAACACATTTTTCGTGGTGCATGGTAAAAATGTTCCGCAATCATTCCTTTCTGTGCATGAAAGCTATTATTCCATCTCGCTTTATTAGGATGTTATTTCTTCCAAACGCTGTAGCATCCTATTAGAGCGCAGGCCAACCACGTAGACTTCTATGGGAACAGGGCGAGCTGAAGCCGTCCCCATGGAAAGCGGAGTGGTTGGCCGGAGCGGAAGCTATACACCATATCCTGTTCAAAAAATAGAACGATGTTTTAACGAAAAGCAAGCATGATAATAGATGTCATGTTCATCCTGGAACAGCAAGGTTTATATGCTTATACTTAGGTGCGCAAGATGAGTTAGGTTATACCCTTTCATAAGAATGATCTATAGTTCATACTCTCCCTGTATAAGAACGATGTTTTCATGGATGGTCAATGGAACCCGCTATTGTTGTGAAACACCTTTTCCATATTCTTTTTCTCCATCGTTGTTCCTTGAAAATTACCAGCAGAAAGGATAAGATAAAGTGAAACTTCCTTCAGTGGAGGGTTCCTTCACCCCCCACTGAAGGTTAGTTGAACGAATCGGGCCGTTACTGGCTGTTGGATCTCCCACTTAGAAATAAAATTTTCATTCATTTTTTGAAGTGGGAGTCTTATAGCCAGTTACACTGCGATAAAAAAGACTTCCTTAGATTGGAGATATGAATATGTGGAGATATTATTTGATTGCCCTTGTCTTAATTGGGATGGACCAATGGACAAAGCGGCTGGTGGCTACAAGAATGGAAATAGGGGAATCGATCCCGGTTATCAATGATTTTTTCTATATTACTTCGCACCGGAATTCTGGAGCAGCGTGGGGGATTCTGGAAGGGCAAATGAGTCTGTTTTATATTATAACGGTAATTGTTATGATTGGGTTGATATACTTTTTACATACACATGGAAAACAGGATCGTCTGATTGCTGCAGGCGTCGGTGTATTGATAGGGGGAGCGGCAGGAAACTTTATCGATCGCATTTTATATCAGGAAGTGGTAGATTTTGCGAACTTCTATATTTTTAATTATAATTTTCCAATATTTAATGTCGCAGATGCTTCCCTGACAATTGGAGTTATCATGGTCATCATTGCGATTATATTAGATGAAAGAAAGCGGGGCAAAGCGAAAAAATGACCGTACATGAACATACAGTAACAGAAACAGAGCATAAAAAAAGGGTGGATAAAATTCTGTCTGATTTATTACAAGACCATTCCCGCTCACAAATTCAAAGCTGGATCGAAACAGGCAATGTAAAATTAAATGGCGAGGCAGTAAAAGCGAATCACAAATGCCTGGCTGATGATGTTATTACTTGGGAAATTCCTGAAACAAAACCGCTTATCCTGGAACCGGAGAATATTCCATTGGATATTGTTTATGAGGATAGCGATTTGCTGGTGGTAAATAAACCTAAAGGGATGGTTGTCCATCCTTCCGCAGGTCATCAGTCAGGAACATTGGTACATGCGCTGTTATATCACTGCACGGATTTATCAGGGATTAATGGTGTGGAGCGGCCGGGAATTGTACACCGGATTGATATGGATACCAGCGGGTTGTTAGTGGTAGCCAAAAATGATTTTTCCCATCAGCACTTATCTGAACAGCTGCAGGAAAAGACATTAAAGCGAACGTATGAAGCAATTGTTCATGGGGAAATTGGTCATGAGACCGGCTTAATTGATGCACCTATCGGCAGAGATCCGAAAGACCGGCAGAAAATGGGAATTGTTGATAATGGGAAACCAGCTGTAACGCATTTTCGAGTGTTAGAACATTTTCCAGAGTATACCCATGTCGAATGTCAGTTAGAAACGGGCAGAACCCATCAAATACGTGTGCATATGCATTATATCGGCTTTCCAATTGTCGGGGATCCGAAATACGGCCGGCGAAAAACCTTGGATGTACAAGGGCAGGCGCTGCATGCGAAGCAATTAGCTTTTATACACCCAAGAACAGAACAGTGGATGACGTTTGAAGCTGCTTCTCCTGCGATTTTTACAGAAGTGCTCGACCAAATCCGTAAAAAGTATTGACAGGCTCCGCATATTCTGACATAATAAGTAACAACAAATGAAGCCCTTTAACAATAGTCCTGTGAGGCTAGGAAGGCTGCGATGAGCAAGTTTACTTACGTTACACGTATGCCCTTTTCCAATAACAGGAAAAGGGCATTTTTCATGTAGAAAGGGGTGGACCGGGTTGAAGAAAAAAACAGAGATTCTTGATGCTGCCGCAATCAACAGAGCATTAACCAGAATGTCTCATGAGATTCTGGAAAAGAATAAAGGCGGAGAAAACCTCATATTAATCGGAATTAAAACAAGAGGCGTTCCGCTGGCCAAAAGTATTCAAGAAAAGATCAAGCAAATTGAAGCAGTGGAAGTTCCATTTGGTGAACTGGATATTACCATGTATCGAGATGATTTAGAGAAAAAAGACCATCTCGAAGATCCGCAAATCAACTCGGTTTCTATTGACATGGATATTACAAATAAACAAGTTATTTTGATTGATGATGTACTTTACACAGGCAGAACGGTCCGCGCAGCGATGGATGCTGTGATGGATGTCGGCAGACCGGCAACTATCCAGCTGGGGGCTTTGATAGACCGGGGTCACCGCGAACTGCCGATTCGGGCTGACTACGTCGGCAAGAATATCCCCACTTCTGAACAGGAAATTGTTGTTGTTCAGCTGAGTGAAGCAGATCAAGTTGATCTTGTTTCCATTTACGAAAAGCATACATGATAACTTTTAATCAAATCCAGAGAGGTTTGAAAGGTTGTTCCAGATAGCGAATGCAGGACATACGTCCGGGTATTCGTCTAGCTCTCTGCAACCTTTGCAGGGAGCTTTTTTACTGACAAATATAAAAATGACACCAAAAGGAGAGATGAATCGTGAAACATTTTATTTCGATGCAACAACTCTCGAAAGAAACCATGAACCAAATTCTTAAAGAGGCTGAATTAATTAGAACATCGCCAAGAACAATTAACAAGCAGCTATTTGCCGCAAATCTGTTTTTTGAACCCAGCACAAGAACGAAAATAAGTTTTGAGGTAGCGCAGAAAAAACTCGGGTTAGACGTATTGGATTTGCATAAAGAAGGTTCCAGTTTGATAAAAGGTGAATCGTTATATGATACAGCAAAAACTTTCGAAGCTATAGGAGCCGATTTCTTAATTGTCCGTCATCCATCTGATTACTGGATGGAAGATATTGAGAAAGAAGGAGAGCTGAATATCCCAGTCATTAATGCGGGTTCCGGCAAAGAAGAACATCCTACCCAATGTATGCTGGATGTACTGACAATGTATCAGGAATTCGGCAGTGTTGAAGGAAGAAAGATTGTGATTGCAGGAGATATTGTTCACAGCCGCGTAGCGAAGTCCAACGCACATGCTTTGGAAAAATTAGGAGCTGAGGTTTACTTCAGTGCAGCACCGGGCTTTGAAGATTATTCTTTGAAATATCCGTACATCACCATGGATGAAGCTGTCGAGATTGCAGACGCGGTCATGTTGTTAAGAATCCAGCACGAACGCCATGTTTTTAAAACCGAAACCGATGATTATCTCTCGCTTTATGGATTAACAATGGAAAGAGCAGCAAAAATGCAAAAACACGCAATTATCTTACATCCAGCTCCGATTAACCGGGGAGTAGAAATCGATACAAGACTGGTAGAAAGTAAACAGTCACGTATTTTTAAACAAATGGAAAATGGTGTCTATGTCAGAATGGCTATTTTAATTCATGTATTAAAAGAATGGGGGATTATTCATGAAAACGAAATTAACGAACGCAAAATGCTTAACATCATCTAATGAATTGGAAAACTGTGAGGTGCTTATCGAAGACGGGAAAATACGTCAAGTAGCACCGAAAGTAACCGAAGAGGTAGATCAACTGCTTGATGCGAAAAATAATCTGGTTGCGCCGGGTTTGATTGATGTGCATATTCATTTGCGCGAGCCGGGCGGGGAATATAAAGAAACCATTCAAACTGGTACACAATCAGCGGCAAGAGGCGGTTTTACAACCGTATGCAGTATGCCAAACACCAATCCGGTACCTGACAGTGAGGCATCTTTAGGAAAGCTCTTGCAAAAAATAGAAGAAGATGCTGTCATCCGTGTTCTGCCTTATGCATCGATTACCAAAGGCCTAAAAGGAGAAGAACGTTCCGATATTAAAGCATTGTTCGACCAGGGTGCATTTGCTTTTACAGATGACGGGGTAGGTATTCAGACAGCGAATCAGATGCTGCAGGCTATGAAAGAAGCAGCGGCTTGCGGTGCAGCTATCGTGGCGCATTGTGAAGATAATTCCCTTGTTTACGCCGGTGTGACACATGATGGAGAAGTAAGCAAACGCTTGAACCTTCCGGGCATTCCATCGTTAAGCGAATCTGTACAAATTGCCAGAGATGTTTTATTAGCAGAAGCAGCGGATTGCCACTACCATGTATGCCATGTCAGTACAAAAGAATCTGTACGTGTTATCCGCGATGCGAAAAAAGCAGGCATTAAAGTAACTGGAGAGGTTTCACCACATCATTTGATTTTAAATGAAACAGATGTCACAGAAAATGATGCGAATTTCAAGATGAACCCGCCATTAAGAGGGAAAGATGATCAGGAAGCGCTGATTGAAGGGCTTTTAGACGGCACGCTTGATTTTATTGCGACAGACCACGCTCCTCATGGCGAAGAAGAAAAAGCAAATGGATTTTTGGGAGCGCCATTTGGCATTGTCGGTTTAGAAACAGCTTTCCCGCTTTTATACACCCATTTGGTACAAAAAAATGTACTGAGCTTATCTGAACTATTAGATAGAATGACGAAAAAACCAGCGGATGTTTTCGGACTTCCATATGGAACGATGGAAGAAGGTGCACCTGCAGATTTAACGATTATCGATTTGGAAAAGACAGCAAAGATTGACAAGTATCAATTTGCTTCCAAAGGGAGAAATACACCTTTCCACGGCTGGGAAGTAACGGGATTACCTGTTATGACAATTGTAAACGGGGAAGTCGTGTTTGAGGAGAAGGTCCATGCGTAAACGTCATTTAATCTTGGAGGACGGGACGGTTTTTGAAGGATACGGTTTTGGAAGTGAAGTGCTTTCTAAAGGGGAAATTGTATTTAACACAGGAATGACCGGATATCAAGAAGTAATGACAGATCCGAGTTATTGCGGTCAATTTGTTACCATGACATACCCTTTAATCGGCAATTATGGCATTAATCGAGATGATTATGAAACGGTAACGCCATTTATTCATGGGATGATTGTTAAAGAGTACAGTGAACAGCCTTCGAATTTTCGAAATGAAGAAACGATCGACAGCTTTTTAAAGGCGAATCATATACCCGGGATCGCAGGAATTGATACCAGAAAATTAACCCGTATTATCCGGAAGCATGGCACAATGAAAGCAGCAATTGTTTCTGCGGAAGAAGATATAGAAAATGCAATAGAAACCGTGAGACATACGGCATTTCGGACCGACCAAGTGAAACAGACTTCGACAAGCCAGCCGTATGTGGTGCCGGGAAGAGGATTTCGGGTTGTATTAGTTGATTTTGGTGCGAAGCATGGTATTCTTCGAGAGTTAACGAAACGTGACTGCCAGATTACAGTCGTTCCTTATAATTATGATGCAGCGGATATTCTTCGTCTGCGTCCGGACGGCATTATGCTGACCAATGGACCGGGAGATCCAAAAGATGTACCGGAAGCCATTGATATGATTCAAGAAATCCTCGGCCAAATACCGATCTTTGGCATCTGTCTTGGTCATCAGTTGTTATCATTAGCCTGCGGGGCGAACACAACCAAAATGAAGTTCGGTCATCGGGGCGCGAATCATCCTGTGAAAGATTTAGAGAATGATAAAACATACTTGACTTCGCAGAATCACAGTTATGCAGTCAATCCGAAATCGCTGGAAAATACGGGACTGACATTAACGCAGACAGCTATTAATGACAATACAGTAGAAGGTGTAAGACATACCACCTATCCGGCGTTTTCGGTGCAGTATCATCCGGAAGCTTCTCCGGGTCCTGAAGATACCAACTATTTATTTGATACCTTTTTAGAAATGATGCAGCAGCAAGTGAAAAAACGGGAGGTTTCTATTCATGCCTAAACGTACAGATATTCAAAAAATTCTCGTGATTGGATCCGGGCCGATTGTTATCGGTCAAGCGGCAGAATTCGATTATTCCGGAACGCAGGCTTGCCAGGCATTGAGAGAAGAAGGTTATGAAGTGATTCTGGCTAACTCCAATCCGGCAACGATTATGACGGATAATACCGTTGCAGATAAAGTATATATGGAACCTTTAACGGAAGAATTTTTAACAAAAATTATTCGAAAAGAACATCCGGATGCGATTTTGCCTACACTGGGCGGCCAGACCGGTTTGAATCTAGCCATGGAACTGGTTCGCAAAGGAATCTTAGAGGAGCATCATGTGCAACTCTTAGGAACTGCTCCATCATCGATTCAAAAAGCGGAGGATAGAGAATTATTCCGTACGTTAATGAATGAATTACATGAACCGGTACCGGAAAGTGATATTGTCCATTCGGTGGAGGAAGCTGTTGCATTTGCAAATGAGATTGGCTATCCGCTGATTGTACGCCCGGCATACACGCTCGGCGGCACAGGCGGAGGAATGTGCTACAGCGAGGAAGAGTTGAAAGAAATTACATATAACGGTCTCGCCCTTTCTCCGGTTCATCAGTGCCTGGTGGAACGAAACATTGCAGGCTTTAAAGAAATAGAATATGAAGTGATGCGTGACCATAAGGATCAGGCCATCGTTGTTTGTAACATGGAAAATATCGATCCGGTCGGTACACATACCGGAGATTCGATTGTGGTTGCCCCGTCACAAACATTAACGGACCGTGAATATCATTTGTTACGGAATGCTTCGCTAAAAATTATCCGTGCTTTAGAAATTGAAGGAGGCTGTAATGTTCAGCTGGCGCTGGATCCATACAGCTTTCAATACTATATCATAGAAGTAAATCCGCGTGTCAGCCGTTCATCTGCACTGGCATCGAAAGCAACTGGTTACCCGATTGCCAAAATTGCTGCGAAAATCGCGGTCGGCTACACATTGGATGAAATCATTAACCCCATTACGGGTAAAACATATGCCATGTTTGAACCGGCATTAGACTATGTCGTAACGAAATTCCCGCGTTTCCCATTTGATAAATTTACTTCCGGAGACCGCCGTTTAGGGACACAGATGAAGGCGACCGGAGAAGTGATGGCGATCGGCCGGAATTTAGAAGAATCCTTGCTGAAAGGCGTCCGCTCGCTGGAAATGGGTACCGAAGAGCTGTACCTGCCAAAAGCGGAAGAACTGGAAGAGGAGACATTGGATCAACGCTTAAAACGTCCAGATGATGAACGTATTTTTCTGTTAGCGGAAGCATTGCGCCGCGGCTATTCAGTGGATAAAATATTTGATATGACAAAGATTGACCGCTTCTTTTTAAACAGTTTGAATAAAATGATAGAAATAGAAAAAACGCTAGTTGACAATAAGCATGATGTCCCCGTGCTCAAAGCAGCTAAAGAACGGGGCATTGCAGATGTGCAGATTGCCAGACTATGGGGCATTTCTGAGGATGAGGTATATGCATTAAGAAAAGAAAGCCATATCTTCCCTGTTTATAAAATGGTAGATACTTGTGCGGCAGAATTTGAATCAGAAACACCTTATTTCTACAGCTCTTACGAAACGGAAAACGAATCAGAAGTGACGAACCGCAAGAAAATCTTAGTGCTTGGCTCCGGCCCCATTCGAATCGGACAGGGCATTGAATTTGATTACGCGACGGTACATTCTGTATTCGCCATTAAAGAGCTTGGTTATGAAGCTATTATTATGAATAATAATCCAGAAACGGTATCAACTGATTTTACGATTTCGGATAAACTATACTTTGAGCCGCTGACTTTGGAAGATGTCATGCATGTGATTGAGCTGGAAAAACCGGAAGGCGTGATTGTCCAGTTCGGCGGACAAACAGCGATTAACCTGGCAGATGGGCTGGAACGACGCGATGTAAAAATTTTAGGCACTGACCTGGAAGCCATTGATCGTGCAGAAGATCGGGATAAATTTGAAGTTTTACTAGACGGTCTGGACTTGCTCCGGCCGCAGGGAAAAGCTGTACCAAGACTGGATCAGGCAGTGCAGACAGCGAATGACATTGGTTATCCGGTGCTGGTCCGGCCTTCGTATGTTATTGGCGGCAGCCGTATGGAAATTGTATATAATGAAAAAGAACTGGATAATTATTTAGCAAAAACAGCTGGTGCTGACTCGGCACATCCGATTTTAATTGATAAATATGTAACAGGAATGGAAGCAGAGGTAGATGCGATCAGTGATGGAGAAACAACGATTATTCCCGGAATTATGGAGCATATCGAACGTGCAGGGGTGCACTCCGGCGATTCTATGGCTGTCTATCCGCCGCAGCGATTGAGTGAAACGGTGAAAGAAAAATGTTTAGATGCAGCCGTGAAAATTTCCCAATCACTTAACGTAAAAGGACTTATCAATATTCAGTTCATTATCCGTGAGGAAGAAGTGTATGTCCTGGAAGTGAATCCAAGAGCCAGCAGAACAATTCCATTCTTGAGTAAAATTACTGGCGTCACAATGGCCAATATTGCAACGAAATGTATTCTGGGTGAAAAATTAGCTGACATGGGCTATGAGACCGGTATTTTACCGGAACAAGACCTTGTTTCTGTCAAAATTCCGGTATTTTCCTTTGAAAAATTACGCAGTGTAGATACCATTCTTGGGCCGGAAATGAAATCTACCGGGGAAGCAATCGGTTATGATAAAACATTAGAAAAAGCATTGTACAAAGGACTTGTGGCATCTGGATTAAAAGTCCCGCAAGAAGGCGGTGTGTTATTAACTGTCGCGGATAAAGACAAGGCTGAAATTTTGGAAGTGGCGGAACATTTCCATCAACTTGGATTTATTCTTTATGCAACACAGGGTACAGCTGCTTTTATTCGGGAAAAAGGCGATATTCCTGTTATGCAAGTAGGAAAAGTCGGTGTAGATGAGCCGAATGTTCTTTCCATTATTGAAGAAGGAAACGTCCAATTTGTTATCAATACACTGAATTCTGGGCAAAAACCAAGATCGGACGGCTTCTTAATCCGCCGGCAAGCAGTGGAACACGGTATAGCATGTCTGACCAGCCTGGATACCGTCAATGCAATTATCAATGTTATTGATTCAACGACATTTATAGCACAGTCTATGGATAGAAAAAAGGTGAAACAATCATGAAGAAAAGATATGAAATGAAAGTATTAACGGTGGATACGATTGCGAAAGAAACGATTGAGATGACCTTGTATCAACCGGAAATCAGTCAACAGACTGTGCCAGGGCAGTTCTTGCACTTGCTTGTTCCCGGTTTTACATTACGGAGACCGATTTCGATTGCAAAAGTACATCCGAAAGAAGGAACAGTAACCATTTTATTTAAAATAGTCGGCGATGGAACAAAAGCTTTAGCATCCTACCACCCGGGAATGAATGTGGACGTACTTGGCCCGAGTGGAAATGGTTTTTCTATAGAGGATGTAAAAGAAGGAGAGCGTATCCTGTTAGTAGGTGGAGGAATCGGGGTTCCTCCCATCTACCACCTGGCCAGACGTTTAAGTGAAAAGAATGTAGAGCTGGTGGCTGTACTGGGATTTCAGTCAAAGGATTATGTCTTTTATGAAGATGCATTCAAGGAGATCGCAGAAACGTATGTTGTTACCAATGATGGTTCTTATGGGCATCAAGGGTTTGTGACCCATGTATTCCCTGAAGTGGGCAAATTTAATCAATATTTCAGCTGTGGCCCGCTGCCGATGCTCCGTGCCGTGACTACAGAATTAAAAGATACAACAGGAAAAGTGTCGCTTGAGGAACGAATGGGCTGTGGTGTCGGTGCTTGTATGGCTTGTGTGCTGCCGACAGTGGATAATAGCTACAAGAAAATTTGCAGTGACGGCCCCGTATTTTCTGCGCAGGAGGTTATTTTATGAACTTGGAAGTAACATTACCTGGTCTAACATTAAAAAATCCAATTATGCCGGCATCCGGCTGTTTCGGTTTTGGCAAAGAATATAGTGAATTCTATGACTTGAGCCGATTGGGCGCTGTCATCATGAAGGCGGCGACGCAATTTGAACGTCCCGGAAATCCTACGCCCCGTGTTGCAGAAACTGCCTCTGGCATGTTGAACGCAATCGGGCTGCAAAATCCCGGTGTAGAACGGATTATTGCTGACGAAGTTCCAAGACTGGCCGGATACGATACATCGATTATTGCGAATGTGGCAGGAAGCTTTTTAGAGGAATATGTTTTTGTTGCAGAAGCATTTAACGAGGCTAAAGGGGTTCAAGCATTAGAATTAAATATATCCTGTCCCAATGTAAAAGAAGGCGGTATTCAATTTGGAACAGATCCAGAAATGGCTAAAAAAGTAACGGCAGCAGTGAAAGAGGTAAGTAATCTTCCTGTTTATGTCAAGCTGTCACCGAATGTGTCCAACATTGTAGCAATGGCTAAAGCTGTGGAAGAGGCTGGTGCAGATGGATTGTCCATGATTAATACCTTAACAGGGATGCAACTGCATTTACCAACTGGTAAACCATTGATTGCCAATCAGACAGGCGGATTATCCGGTCCGGCCATAAAACCGATTGCGATTCGGATGATTTATGAAGTGCGGCAGCAGGTATCTATACCGATTATCGGCATGGGGGGCATCTCTGCAGCAGAAGATGTGCTGGAATTTTTGCAGGCTGGGGCAGATGCTGTCGCAGTCGGAACAGCAAATTTCCAGAATCCTTTTGCATGTGTCGATATAATAGAGGCCCTTCCGGAAACGTTAACGAAGTATCAATATACTTCTGTGCAAGATGTGATAGATAGAAGGAGTGTACACGTATGAGCGTTTTTGTCGCTTTAGATTTTTCAACATGGACAGAAACAGAACAATTTTTAAAAAGAAATGATTTAGCCGGAGTTCCTGTGAAATTAGGCATGGAACTCTTTTATCGTGAAGGGCCGGCTATTATTGAAAAGCTGCAGGCAGATAATCATTCGATTTTCCTGGATTTAAAGCTTCATGATATTCCAAATACCGTGCATCAGGCAATGAAAAATATTGCTTCTTTGAACGTAGATGTCGTAACGATTCATGCAATGGGCGGAAAGGAAATGATTTATCAGGCAAAGCAGGGACTGGCAGGTTCCTCCACCAAGTTGATGGCTGTGACCATACTTACGTCCATGGACAATACGGTGTTAGAGCAGGAGCTTGGCTTGCCGGGGAATGTAGAAGCGAACGTTATCCGTTTTGCATCTTTGGCAAAAGAAGCAGGAGCTGATGGAGTAGTCAGTTCTGTCCATGAAGTGCCGATGATTAAAGCGCATTGCGGAGAAGATTTCTTATCTATAACCCCCGGCATCCGGTTATCCGATTCTTCCCAGGATGATCAGAAACGGGTAGCAACACCGGAAGAAGCCAAACAGCAGGGCAGCGATTTTCTGGTGGTTGGCAGAAGCATTACCAAAGCGGAAAATCCGAGAAAAGCATATGAGCAAGTAATGAAGGAGTGGCAGCATGGAAAATAACATAACAAAAGACTTATTAGCAATCGAAGCCGTACAATTAAATGCAGATAACTATTTCACATGGACATCCGGATTAAAATCTCCTATTTATTGTGATAATCGTTTAACCATGAGCTATCCTGCTGTCCGCAAAAAAATTATTCATGCATTTGCAGAGATGGTGAACAAGAGTGCTGTCCAGCCGGAAGTTATTGCCGGCTGTGCAACTGCGGGTATTCCGCATGCAGCTTGGCTGGCGGAAGAACTTGACTTGCCAATGGTCTACGTGCGTTCCAAACCAAAAGGCCACGGAAAAGAAAACCAGATCGAAGGAGTATCCGTACAAGGGAAAAAGGTTCTCGTTATTGAAGACTTGATTTCCACCGGCGGATCATCTATTCAATCTGCTGCAGCACTGGAACAGGACGGAGCTGACATTACAGCAATATACTCCATTTTCTCTTATGGACTTCCAAGAGCGGAAAAAGCGTTTGAAGAAGCTGGATATACACATCAATCGATTACCGGATTTGATCAATTGTTAGAACTGTTGATAGAAGAGAATAAACTGACGGAAAAGGAAAAAGAGACTGTGCTTGCTTGGAGAAGTGAACTGTAGGAATATAAAAGGGCGTGATTCTGAAAAGAGGATCATGTCCTTTTTGTGTGAATAATATAAATAATCCGGAATCAAGCAAGGTATTATTAAATTACAGTCTTGTTATTTGAAAATGAAGTATGATCAATAATATTACAAATTAAAGAAAAGAAAACAAAAAGAAATTGTTATACAATAGGAATAAGGAGGAATTCTGTGAAAGTTATATATAAAATAATCTATCCAAACGATAAAATATATATTGGAAAAGACCTTACTGATAGTATTAATTACTTTGGAAGTGCAAGTAATAAATTAATTGAAAAAGACTTTACTAGAGAAGAACGAAAGAGTTTTACAATACGAAAGCAAATACTGTGGGAATCAGAAACAGCCACGGATAAAGAAGTTAATCAAAAAGAGGTAGAGTATATAAAAAATTATAGATCGAATAATCCGAGTGTTGGCTATAATCAGTGGCCGAAATTCAAATCAACATAAAACAAAACTTCACTCAGTGGGAGTTTTCTTTACTACCACTGAATGATTTGTTGAGTGATTTCAGGGAGTTAGCGCCCGTTATCTTACATAAATCTTTTCTCACTCTTTATTTGGAGGCAGGAGTTTAACGGACGCTATGGAAAATATTACGCTTTCCTTGGGCGTGTGCTCTATCTTCTAAAAAAAGAAGTTCGCTTTTTTCTCTCATTTCCTCCACATACTAATCCATTCATCAATGGAAAAGGAAAGAATCGTATTTGCTTGCTTTTCCAAACGTATTGACTGTTGTAGTTTTTCATCTGCTGTTTCAATTAAATCAGTGACCTGCCTGCGTTCTTCCTCTGTATTTAACGTGCGGTCCAGCCAATCCTGAAAAGGGAGTTCTTTTATCCGGATATCCTCTTGCAGAAGGGTAAAGGAATCGTTGGAAAAGAGCTGTTTCCATTCGGAAATCTTCTTGGCCCGTTCATGACTTGGATCACGCATGGCCTCCAGCTGATTGTAAAATTGATCTTCCGCTTCATCTTCCGGAGCAACATTATCCACAAATAGAAACTTTCCGCCAGGTTTTAAAACGCGGTACACTTCTTGACTAAACTTTTCCGGGCGCGGAAAATGATGAGCAGCAATCCGGCAGGTGATGATATCCATGGAATCGTCGAGAAAAGGGAGTTCTTCTGCATCAGCAATAATCAATAATATGGTATCGGTTTCATCCTTAGTGAAACTGTTTCGTACATTTGCCAGCATCGACGGGGTTAAATCGGTGGCAATGACTTGTTTGGCGAATGGGGCTAAGGCTTTTGCGACCTGACCGCCGCCTGTTGCGATGTCTAAGATCGTTTGGTCACCTGAGGGGCTCAGCCATTCTACAATTTTTTGTAAAGCTTCCGGATTGCTGTGTACCTTGCTGTTGACGTACGCATCATTCCTTTGGGTAAATAACGATTGATTCAATAACTTTTTATCCATCCACATTCTTCCTCTCTTGTTTTCATTACAAAACGAAAATTTCTTCCCTAAGCTTGCATTGTGTTTTTTTGCTGTCATCCATCATGAAAAAACGCTTCTTAATCAAATATTATATGATATAATCGAATAAGTAAAATACTATATTTTAATCAAAATTGATAACCTATTGTTATAGGAGTGTTTTTTATGCGAATGGATGATTACGAAATCCTTTTACAGCTTTATGAAATTGGCACGATCAGAGGAACGGCAAAAGCAATTCTTATATCCCAGCCCGCTGTGACACAACGTTTAAAATACATGGAAAACTACTTCGGGGAAGAGATATTTATCCGGACATCGAAGCGATTATTGCCGACGCCTGCCGGGGAGCGCATTATCCAGCATGCCAAGGAAACGGTGGATAAGGAGCGGCAATTTAAAAATCGATTGGCAGAGTCAGGGGAAGAAATACAAGGAACGCTGTCTATTGCTTGTTCTTCGTTAATCAGCCAGCGTTATTTGCCGGAAATTTTAGGAGAATACACAGCGGCTTATCCGAAAGTAACGATTGATTTAGTCACCGGAATCAGTGAAGATATCCGGAGAAATCATAAGCAGTACCATGTATGTATTATCCGCGGTGAGACATTAAAAGAAACGACCTCCATGCATTTGTTTGATGACCCGCTTTATATTTTCGATACCGAGCCTTTTCCGGAAAAAGAGGTGAAGGAAAGACCAATCATTTCCTTTAAAAGTGATGACAGCATGCATGAACTGGTCGACAGCTGGTTATTTGAACAACAGCATGATATTAAGCCGCAGAAAAAGATGACTGTAGACCAAATTGAAACTTGTAAACAATTTATGAAACAGGGAATCGGGATGGCTGTATTGCCGGGCAGTGTGTCTGACCATTTGAAAGAGCACTATCCGTATGTGCCTTTATTTGTGAAAGATCAAGCGTTGACCCGCGATACATGGGCTTGTTTTCAGGAAGGCATCCGTCAGCTGCCGCAAGTCGATCATTTTCTCCGTCTGCTGGAAAGCTATGATTTTATCACGGAGAACCGCTCGTAAAAAATCCCGCTGAATGAAGTATTGTTTGATTGTTGATAAAAAATAGAGCATCTTTTTTTAAAAAAATGTTTAAAGCAAATCCATAACGGAAATAGTACCTTTAGATAAAATAAAAAAGGAGCAGTGATTGCAATGAGTAATGTTATTTTCAGTTCGAAAGCTACCGCGCAGAACGGCAGAGATGGTCATGTGAAATCGGATGACGGACTTATTGATGTGAATTTAGTCAATCCGGCTGGAGATAAATCCGGAGAAAAAGGCTCTAATCCTGAACAGCTCTTTGCTGCAGGTTATGCAGCGTGCTATGATGGCGCCCTTAATTTAATGGCATCCAATAAAGGGAAAAATATTTCATCCGAAACAACAGCAGAAGTGCATTTTATGAAAGACCCTGCTGATGACGGCTTTAAAATTGGAGCAACGTTGCACATTAAAATCGAAGGCGTAACGCAAGAAGAAGCTGATGAGCTCGCAGAAGACGCACATCAATTCTGTCCTTACTCCAAAGCGACCAGAGGTAATATTGACGTAGAATTAAAACCGACAGCAGTTTAAAAGTATATTTCTTATAAAAAAAGTTCCAGCTGATTCATGCTGGAACTTTTTTATGAAAAATATGGACGCTAAAATCGTCATCACAAACTCTTCCGTCTAACATTACCAGTTCTTCATTCCTTCTTGCAGCGAAACCATTTCCTCTGCCAGTGCTTGTATCCGATCCAAGACACGTTCATCTTTTATTTCATCTCCGTCCATATTAAATGCACTGTTATGGACAAAGACATTTCCAGTTGGAACTAAGCCTTTAAAATAAGACAGAATCGACCGCAGATGGTATTCCATCACGAGGAAATGACGATCGGACCAGCCGGTTGCAATCATGCCTGTCACTTTTCGTTTGAATGCAAATTCCGGCAAATGATCCAACAGATTTTTTAGTGACCCTGGAATAGAAGCCTGATAAATTGGTGTTCCGAAAACTAGGAAATCAGCAGATGTAATTTTTTTAACGATATCCCAGGTATCCTCATTATAGTCTGCTAATGGAGCGCCGTTAAAGAAGTCAATTTCATAATCCCGTATATCAACCAATTCTGTTTTCAGGCTGGGATTGGCGCGCTTAGCGTTCACTAAAACATGGTTTACTGCAATAGCTGTTTTGTCCCCGGCAGGAGCGCCTGATATGCCTACAAGTTTCATATATTTTAACCTCTTTTCCGGATGAATTATCACTGATGATTATAATAAGAGTGTATCATGTAGAGAGAGAAGACTCTAATGTTGTGATTCATCGGATGGTAAATAGGAAATGACAGAGGCGTCTTTTAGATAAATAGGCTGGTGTATCAAGTTAAAATGATACACCAGCCTATTTAGGTTGTTTTTAATTGATCTACAATTTCTTTCACAGGCGTTACAAATAATGTTTTTTGATTATCATATGTCACGTAGCCCGGCTTCGCACCATTCGGCTTTTTAACGTGACGAATCCGCGTATAATCTACTGGCACCGAAGAAGATTGCTGTGACTTGCTGTAATAAGCAGCTAAAATCGCGGCTTCTTCTAGTGTTTTTTCACTGGGTTCTCTGTCCCGGATGATCACATGAGAGCCTGGAATATCCTTTGTATGCAGCCAGACATCATCGCGATGTGCTATTCGCATGGTTGCATATTCGTTCTGTTTGTTATTTTTTCCGACTAAAATGGTGATGCCGTCCGATGATTGATAGGTTTCCGGTTCAGGTTTCTGCGGTTTTTTAGTCTTTTTTGAAGTGCGCTGTCTGCGTAAATAACCTTCTTCCCTCAGCTCCTCGCGAATTTCTTCAATGTCATCGGTGCTTGCTACATCAAGCTGTTGCAGTAATTGATCAAAATAATCGACTTCTTCATTGGTTCGTTTGATCTCAGATTCCATCATTTTACGGGAATTCTTTAGTTTTTGATAGGTTTTGAAATAATTTTGCGCATTGGCACTCGGTGATTTATGTGGATTCAGCGGAATCGTCATTTCCTTCTGATCGGGGTCATAATAATCTATCACAGAGACCTCTTTTTGATTTGGCTGTACTAAATGCATATGCGCAGTTAAAAGTTCCCCCATTTTTTGGTAGTAATCTGCCCGTTCGGCTTTTTCCACCGTCTGTCGATGTTTTTTCAGTTTCCGGACATTTTTATCCTGTTCATTTTTAATAAAACGATAAAGGTCTTTTGCCTGCTGTTTCACCCGGTCCCGTTCGGCTTTTCCAGAATAAAAGGCATCAAGCATCGGGTTGACCTCATCAAATACAGTATTTTCCTCTTCCTCAGGAAATGGGAGTACATGAAATTCTTCTTTCGGCTCCTGATAGATAGCAGGACGGTAATCATTTTCCTGGATTTGCTTTTGGACAAGGGAAAGCATTTCTTCATAATCCTGATTGGAACCGAGGCGGACGCGCTGGATCATTCTTTGGGTAACAAACGGCGAGAAGCCTTCTAATAAACCAAGCAGCTGTTTATCCATTTTGCCGGCGTTAAAATCCAATTTTTTCACAATGGATGCACTGTCTATATCCAAAATAGAGGTTTTATTCTGGTCTGGGGGCAGCTGGTAGGTTTGCCCCGGCTGAATAATTCGGTGCCGGTTTTGAGATAAAGAGACATGCTTTAAGCTATCAATAATATGTCCTTTTTCCTGATCGACCAAAATGAAGTTGCTGTGTTTCCCCATTAATTCGATCATTAATTGTTTATAGCTGATATCGCCTATTTCATTACGGGTACGGATGGTAAAGGTAACAATCCGCTCCATTCCTTTTTGTTCGATTCGTTCAATCACACTTCCTGCCAGATGTTTTCTCAGTATCATACAGAACTTCGGCGGTTCTTTGGGATTGGTATACGAATCATTGGTGATATGAAAACGGGCATACGTCGGATGAACAGAAAAAAGCAGCGTGTGGTTTACAGACTGGCTGCGGACTGTCATCACAATTTCCGTTTCCGATGGCTGATAGATTTTATTGATTTTTCCTTGTTTTAATTTCGAACTTAATTCTTCTGTAACTGCTCTTGTTACAATACCGTCGAATGGCATAAGTAATCACCTCATCGGCAATTATAGCATCTTTTTTTAAGTTCGGGCATAGAAATGGATTAAGTGCTTGTACAATTCATGTCTGCCGGAGGAATGTATAATGAAATGGTATCAGCTTACAACAGAAAAATTAGAAGAGACATTACAAGTAAAATCGAATGTCGGGTTAGGGGAGAAGCAGATTGCGAAGAGACGTCAGCAATATGGCGAGAACGTTTTAGCAGCAAAGAAAAAAGTGCCAGGATGGATTCTGTTTTTAAAACAATTCCAGGATTTTATGGTACTTGTATTATTAGCTGCTACACTGGTTGCCGGACTATTAGGAGAGTATATTGATGCCATTGCAATCATGGTGATTGTATTAATTAATGGAATCATTGGTTATTTTCAGGAACAGAAGGCAGAGAATTCATTAGAAAAATTGAAAGAGTTGTCTGCTCCGGTAGCCAGTGTCAGACGAGACGGACAGTGGGCAAAGGTTCCATCCAGAGAAGTAGTGGTAGGAGACGTGGTCAGATTCTCAAGCGGAGACAGGATTCCAGCAGATGTGAGAATCATTCAAACAACCAGTCTGGAAACAGAAGAATCTGCTTTGACAGGGGAGTCTCTGCCTGTTGCCAAACATACCAAAGAAATCCGGATGGATGGACTGGAAGCGCAAGATCAGGTCAATATGGCCTTTATGGGCACGCTTGTGACACGTGGTTCAGGAGAGGGGATCGTGGTCGGCACCGGGATGAAAACGGTGATGGGCCAGATTGCGACGCTGCTGGATAACACGAAAAAGACGATTACGCCGTTGGAAATGAAATTAGCCGAATTAGGAAAGATACTGATTGTTGTTGCTTTATTCTTAACGGTACTCGTTGTTGGAGCGGGTATTTTCCAAGGCCATCCGATGTATGAAATGTTTTTAGCGGGTGTATCCCTGGCAGTAGCTGCTATTCCGGAAGGATTGCCGGCTATTGTAACGGTTGCTTTATCGCTTGGTGTGCAGCGGATGATTAAAAAGAAGGCCATTGTAAGAAAGCTTTCAGCGGTAGAGACCTTAGGGTGTGCCTCTGTCATTTGTTCGGATAAGACAGGCACAATGACTGAAAATCAAATGACGGTAAAGGAAGTATATATCAATGGACAGACGCTATATGTAACAGGTGATGGGTACCAGACGCAAGGCGATTTTCTGTATAATCAGAAAAAAATAGAGGATGCGCCTGCCAATTTACAATCGATGCTGCTTTATGGAATGCTTTGCAATCATGCATCCATTACCACCAAAAAAGGGAAGAATATGGTGGACGGGGATCCGACAGATGGTGCTTTGCTTGTTGCAGCCTATAAAATGGGTTTTCATGAAAATGATAAACAGCCTTTTCGAATTATTAAAGAAATTCCATTTGATTCTAACCGGAAACGGATGAGTATGGTGGTGGAAGATGAGAATGGTATGCGCTTGTTAATCACCAAAGGCGCTCCTGATATCTTGCTTCCGAAATCTTCCCATATTCAAACAAATGAAGGGAAGGCGCTTTTAGCAAAAGAACAGCTGCAAAAAACAGAACAGGCAATGGTATCTATGGCTGAAAAAGCACTTCGGACCATTGCAATCGGTTTTCGGGTATTATCTCCTTCTGATTCATTAGATACAGCATTACTGGAAGAGGATTTAACATTGATTGGCTTATACGGACTGATGGATCCTCCTAGAAAAGAAGTAAAAGCAGCTGTACGCGAATGTAAAGAAGCAGGGATTAAAACTGTCATGATAACAGGTGACCATGCGCATACAGCAAAAGCAATTGCAAGCCATTTGGAAATTATTCCAGAGAACGGAAAGGTACTGGAAGGAAAAGAGCTTACACATTTGTCTGATACGGAATTAGTGGATAGGATTGAAGATACGTATGTTTTTGCACGGGTGACGCCAGAGCATAAACTCCGGATTGTCAACGCTTTTCAGGAACGAGGACATATCGTAGCTATGACTGGGGACGGGGTGAATGATGCCCCTGCAATGAAAGCAAGTGATATTGGTATTGCAATGGGAATAAGCGGCACAGATGTAACAAAAGAAGCATCGTCGCTTGTGTTGATGGACGATAACTTTGCAACGATTAAATCCGCTATTCAGGAAGGCAGAAATATTTATGAAAATATCCGTAAGTTTATTCGTTACTTGCTGGCTTCTAACGTAGGAGAAATTCTCGTAATGCTGTTTGCGATGCTGCTGGGGCTGCCTTTGCCGCTGGTACCGGTGCAAATCCTTTGGGTGAATCTGGTAACAGACGGACTGCCGGCGATGGCATTGGGTGTGGATCAAGCTGAGGACGATGTGATGAAAAGAGGACCGCGAAATCCGCGTGAAGGAATCTTTTCCCGCGGGCTCGGTTATAAGATTATTAGCAGAGGGATATTGATCGGCATTGTCACCTTGATTGCCTTTATAATCGCTTATCAAAATGATCCTGCTAATCTTGTCTATGCACAGACGATTGCTTTCACAACATTGGTAGTAGCGCAATTAATTCATGTATTTGACTGCCGAAGCGAGAAGTCCATTTTTTCCAGGAATTTATTTGAGAACCGCTATCTTATTTTAGCAGTTATCTCATCGATGCTCTTACTCTTGGTTGTTATCTACTTCCCGCCGCTTCAGCCGATTTTCCATACAGTAACCTTGTCTGTTATTGACTGGTTCCTTATCGTCGGACTGGGAGCACTGCCAACTGTATTATTCGGATTTACTAAAAAATAAGTATAGAGTTTAATGAAACAACTATCCTGATCAAACGATGTGAAGCGGGGTAGTTGTTTTTATTTAAAAAGTAACTTCTTTTCCATATATCTGCTGACAAAGATTAGCAGGTAAAGTGTAAGGCTATCGCTTCGGCGGACCGTTTTGTTTTCCGACGTACAGGACGTACTAGTGCAGACGTTGCAACAACGGTTTTAATGGGGTGAGTAAGCGCAACCCCAGGACGTTGCGTTCTTAGTCTGCCTAGGGGCACGCTCTTCAGCTAACTTTTGCCAAGAAGATCGCTTGGCAAAAGGGCATCTTCAGAGGGTGCTGATCCCTCAGGAGTCAAAACGGTCCGCCTCCGCTAGTGGGGTATTTAATAAATAAAATAGCTGAACGAATAAAAGTGGATCAGACAGAACATATTTTTCGTGGTGCGTGGTAAAAATGTTCAGCAATCAGTCCTTTCTGTGCATGCAAGGCAAGCTATTCTTGATATGAACGATCCATGCTGTCATGATGTGACCTGCTAAACCAATCATTGGAAACACCAGAATGATTGTTTATTAAGGCGAAAAAGCGATTATTTCATCTAACTTCATCAGGATGTTATTTCTTCCAAGCGCTGTAGTATCCTATTAGAGCGCAGGCCAACCACGGAGACTACTAAGTGGTTGGCAGGCTAAAACCGTGACTCCTGGGTTCGGGACTGCGCTTACCAATGTTGTTAGGTTAATATGACCGCTACGGAAAAACACTACGCTTTCCGTGGGCTTGTCCTCAGCCTCCTCGAAAAAAAGAAGTTCGCTTTTTTTCTGCGGGGTCTTCACACTGCGCATTCCCACAGGAGTCTCCGTATTTTTCCTCCGCTAGTTAGCTTTCATGCTATCTGCTAGTAGCAACTATAATCTTTTGAAAATTCATTAACCTGACAACATTGAGACCTGCGATTACTCGGTCTATTAAAACCGTTGCTGCGCTTACTCGCCCCATTGAAAACATTTGTACGTTGGAAAGCGAAGTAGTTGGCCGGAGAGGTTGCTATACACCGCATCCTGGAACAGCAAGTGTATATGCTTATTCTTAGGTGCGGAGGTTGGGTTAAAAACTTATTTTTTACATCAGCTCTGAAGTGTGAAAATAAGCTATTGACCACCGGAGGCATTTAAAAATAAATGATAGTGTGTTATATTAATATAGAGGGCGTCGGCCTTTTGGCAGGGTCTTCTATGGTATTTACGATACCCTCCTTTCCTGAATGATTTTTCAGCTGATCCCTTATAGGAAAGGCGGCAGTGTTGGAAACGGTGATTTGCATCGGGACATGAGATGATGAATATCGTAATATTCGTCGGAACTGCTGCTAAAAGTTCTTCGAAAAGATTTTGCATGTTTTAAAGAAAAACACAGCACACATAGCCTGCAAATTCCACACGGTTCCCCTGTTTTTCTGCTTTGCTCTTGGAATAAAATAGTTCGATGTATAATTTTCATAAAAAATACAGTATAATGGTACTATTATAGACAGAAAAGAAATGGTAGGGGGAAAAAATTTGAATTTAAGTTTAATAAACATTGGCTTTGGTAATGTTGTTTCCGCAAACCGAATTATTTCTATTGTGTCTCCGGAATCAGCACCAGTAAAAAGAATTATTACGGTCGCCAGAGATAATAATAAACTGGTGGATGCTACGTATGGAAGGCGTACTAGAGCTGTTATCATTACAGACAGCGATCATGTTGTATTATCTGCTGTACAACCTGAAACAGTGGGACAACGACTTGTGACAAACGATGAAATAGCAGATGAATAACGAAGCTGAAAAACAGGGGAAAACAGCTGGATAAACGTAAGAATAATGATGAAAGTGATGTATGTCAAACGGGAAAGAATGGCAAAATAAAAAAGTAAATGTTGGAGGATGAATAATCATGATTTTAGAACCTTCTATTGATTCATTGCAAAAAAAGATTAAGTCAAAATATAGTCTGGTTACACTATCAGCCAGAAGAGCCAGAGAGCTGAGCGAAACAGATGACGTCCTGGTAGAAAATGCAAGATCACATAAATATCTCGGAAAAGCTTTAGAAGAAATTGAAGCTGGAAAACTTTATATTAAAAAATAAAACAGGAAATACCTGATGCGTAGGAAAAGACCTTTGCTTGTTGAACAATTCTTCATTTAAGAATTGCCCGACATGCAAAGGTCTTTCTCTTTATACAGGATTTGTTCCATTTTTCCGTATCTTTTTCAAGTCTTTATTCGGCAGAATTCGATAGATATATGTTATAACTATGTATAGAGAAAATAAGAATGGATGTTGAAATAAGTTTTTGAATTACGCATGGATATAATACGAATGAAGGATAGAGAGGATGATTTTCATGCTTGATCAGAAAAAAATACTTTTAGGTGTTACTGGCGGAATTGCCGTTTATAAAGTGAGTGCGCTGGCAAGTAAACTGACACAGCTTGGAGCCGAAGTGAAGGTAATTATGACAGAAAGTGCGACAGAATTTGTGACGCCATTGACCTTCCAAGCTTTGACAAGAAATCCGGTTTATACAGATACGTTTGATGAAAAAAATCCGAAAAAAATCGCGCATATTGATTTGGCCGACTGGGCAGATATTGCTATTATTGCGCCGGCGACAGCGAATATTCTTTCAAAGATAGCCCACGGACAAGCAGATGATATGCTCTCGACCACGATGTTGGCAACACAGGCTGAAGTATATATTGCACCGGCTATGAATGTGCATATGTATGACCATCCTGCAGTAATTCAAAATATGAAACAGCTTGAAAAATGGGGCTATCATTTTATTGAGCCGGGAGATGGCTATTTAGCATGCGGCTATGTTGGGAAAGGCCGTCTTGAAGAGCCGCAGGAGATTATTGGCGTGTTGGAACGTCACCAGCAAAAAAATCTGGATATGCAAGGGAAAAAGGTGCTTATCTCTGCCGGTCCGACAAAGGAAAAGGTTGATCCGGTACGTTTCTTTACCAACCGTTCTTCCGGAAAAATGGGGTTTGCGTTGGCGGAAGCAGCTGCTGAGCGCGGGGCAGATGTAACATTGGTGGCCGGTCCGGTATCGATAGAGACACAGCATCCGGCGATAAAACGGATCGATGTCGTTACTGCACAGGAAATGTATGATGCCATGAACGAACAGTTTACAGATAAGGATATAGTGATTAAAGCAGCAGCTGTAGCAGATTTTCGTCCTAAAGAGGTTCATGCTTCTAAAGTAAAGAAACAAGCTGGAGATGACACGATTGTGATGGAACGGACCGAGGATATCTTACAAAAGCTTGGAGAAAGAAAAGAAAATCAATTTCTAGTCGGATTTGCTGCAGAAACGGACAGCCCGGTTGCATATGGGTTAGAAAAACGGAAGAAAAAGAATTTGGATGCGATTGTTGTGAATGATGTCAGCCAAGAGGGTTCCGGATTTGAAGGAGATACAAATATGGTTTCCTATATCAATAAAACGGAATCGGTCACGGAATTGCAGCAAGCTACGAAAAGACAGATAGCAGAGCAGCTTCTGGACTGTATTTTACAAGATATGAAGGATGATTCAATTTGAAAATAGCCAGTGTTATCGTGGATGTCCCGACTAGTGCGACAAATCAAACATACGACTATCTCGTTCCGGAGAAATATCATGAAATCATTGCCCCTGGTATGCGTGTTACGGTTCCATTTGGTCCGAGGAAGATTATGGGGTTTGTTGTGGAGCTCAAGGGAGAATCTCATTTAACCAAATTAAAAGAACTGCATGAGGTCCTTGATATCACACCCGTCTTAACGGAGGAACTGTTACATCTAGGGAAATCCGTTGCCAACAAGACACTGAGCTTATATATTACGGTATTTCAGACGATGCTTCCCCAAGTATTAAAATCGCATTATACAAAAGATTTGGTTCGGGAAACAGATGAATTTCTCACACCGGAATTAGAAGATTTATTTGCAGGAAGAGAGTCGATCTCATTTGAAGCATTTACTGCTTCTTCTATCAGTTATTATCAACTGCAAAAACAGATAGAAGCCGGGAATATCACCGTTTATTACCATGTGAAGTCAAGAATCACTAAAAAGCAGCTGACTATGGTGCAGTTAGATGTGTCTGAGATGCGTGCAATGGAGGCGCAAGAAGATTTAACCAAACAGGCCAAAAAACAAAAAGAGCTGATTCAATATTTTATCGATCATCCGGAGCCGATAGAACAGGCAAAATTAATCAAACAGCTTCATACTTCTGCACAGACAGTGAAAACGTTGGAAAGCAAAGGGATTATCAAGACTTTTCAACAAGAAGTGTTTCGTGATCCTTATAAGAATCAGCCGATTGAACGGACAGAAGCATTCGAATTGACCGATGAGCAAACACAGGCGATGGCGCCGATTGTGGATGCAATCAATGAAAACGAAAATAATGTATTTCTATTACATGGGGTGACAGGAAGCGGGAAAACAGAAGTATATTTACAATCTATCCAGCATGTCATCTCCAAAGGCCAGGAAGCTATTGTGTTAGTTCCGGAAATTTCGTTAACACCGCAAATGGTACGGCGTTTCAAAGGAAGATTTGGGTCCAATGTTGCTGTGATGCATAGCGGTCTTTCCGCTGGAGAAAAGTATGATGAATGGAGAAAGATTCAGCAGAAGCAGGTGCAAGTAGTCGTCGGGGCCCGTTCGGCAATATTCGCTCCTTTTACCAATATCGGCATTTTCATTATTGATGAGGAGCATGAAACCACGTATAAGCAAGAAGACCAGCCCCGGTACCATGCTAGAGACGTTGCAATAGAAAGAGCGGGCAACCATCGCTGTCCGGTTGTGCTTGGCAGTGCGACACCTTCATTAGAAAGTTACGCCAGAGCTAAAAAAGGGGTGTACAAACTTCTAACACTTGCAAGCCGTACAAATCACCAGAAAATGCCAAGTGTAGAGATTGTGGATATGCGAGAAGAACTGCACGCAGGCAACCGTACCATGTTTTCTACGTCACTGATGGAAAATATGAAGGCCTGTATGGAGCGGGGAGAACAAATTGTGCTGCTTCTGAACCGCAGAGGTTATTCCACCTTTGTAATGTGCCGGGATTGCGGCCATGTAGCGGAATGTCCGCATTGTGATATTGCATTAACCTACCATAAGAAAACGCATCGGCTTAAATGCCATTATTGTTCTTATGAGCAGGCAGTTCCTGAGCATTGCCCATCCTGTGACAGTGATTTGATCCGGTATTTTGGGACAGGAACACAACGGGTGGAAGAATCTTTAACAAAATTATTACCGGAAGCTCGTGTTATACGGATGGATGTAGACACAACACGGAAAAAGGGCTCGCATGAAAAATTATTAAAACAGTTTTCAGAGAAAAAGGCGGATATTTTACTAGGGACACAAATGATTGCCAAAGGCCTGGACTTTAAGGACGTCACATTGGTAGGTGTGTTATCTGCAGACGCGATGCTGCATCTGCCTGATTTTCGGGCATCGGAACGTACTTTTCAGTTATTGACTCAAGTAAGCGGCAGAGCGGGAAGGCATGAACTTACCGGGAAAGTCATTGTCCAGACGTATACACCGGAACATTACAGTGTGACTTATGCGGCAGACCATAATTTTCTTGATTTCTATCAGCATGAAATGGCCGTTCGAAAAGCCTTCCAATATCCTCCGTTTGTCTTCCTTGTCTTGATTACTGTGTCGCATGAAAATCATGTTCGGGCAGTGCAAGTTTCCGGGGAAATTGTTAAACAGCTGAGCGGATTTGTTTCCCAGGGGACAACCATCTTAGGACCGACTCCTTCGACGATTGCACGGATAAAAGATAGATATCGGTACCAGTGCATGATAAAATACAAGCATGAACCGGAGTTAATCCGATATTTAGAACATATTCAATCGACATATGCGGAGGAAATACGAAAGCAGGAGTTGCAGTTGTTTATCGATATGCAGCCGTATTATATGATGTAAGGAAACTCAAAAAGTACCCAAATGATAAGCGGCGAATCTCTGCGTTGACATGTCTTATCCGATACTCACGTATATAAAAACATACGCTCCGTTCGGAAAAGACACGTCGCCTTGACCTTCTTGCTTCTAATTTGGAAACTTTTTGAATACAACTCGTAAGGAAATTCAAATCGTAAGGATATGATATAAGGAAATGAGGGATCCAATTGAAACGAATTGTTTTTATGGGGACACCGGATTTTGCTGTCCCTGTTTTACAAAAACTTATTGCAAATAAATATGAAATCGTGCTTGTTGTGACACAGCCGGACCGGCCTAAAGGCAGGAAAAAAACCATCACACCGCCGCCGGTAAAAGAAGAAGCTCTAAAGCATGATATAGAAGTATTTCAACCAGAAAAATTGAGGGAAGATTACCAAGTGCTTGCAGATGCAAAGCCAGATTTAATTATCACGGCTGCTTATGGGCAGATTCTGCCGAAAGAAGTGCTTGATATAGCGCCGTTTGGAGCAATTAATGTCCATGCATCTCTGCTACCGGAACTGCGCGGCGGAGCGCCGATTCATTATGCTATTTTACAAGGAAAGCAGAAAACCGGTATCACCATCATGTATATGGCAGAAAACTTAGACGCGGGCGATATTCTTTCACAGGCAGAGGTGGAAATAGAAGACGCGGATCATGTTGGAACGATGCATGACAAGCTGGCAGATATCGGTTCTGACCTTCTAATTGATACCTTGCCAGATTTGTTTGCCGGAAACCTGGCGTCCGAAAAGCAGGATGACACAGCTGCTACTTTTGCTTCCAACATTAAGCGTGAGCAGGAAAAGATTGATTGGAATCAGCCTGCCCGGGAAATTTATAATCAAATAAGAGGACTTCATCCTTGGCCGGTTGCATTTTCAACCTATGAAGGAAAAGTCATGAAGATCTGGTGGGGAGAAGAAGGTCCAGCCACCTCCAGTTCCAAACCAGCTGGTGAAATTATAGCAAAAGACAGTGTGTCCTTTACCGTCCAATGCGGGCAGCAAACAAGTATAAAAATAACAGAAATCCAGCCTGCCGGGAAAAAACGAATGAAAGTGAAAGATTACTTACAAGCTTCCCAGGACAGGATTCAAATCGGTGTCATATTAGGAGAATAAAATCATGGCAAAATATCAATTGAGACAAACAATGCTTGATATCCTTATCCGGATTGAAAAAGATAAAGGATTCAGCAACCTCTTGCTTAATCATGAATTGCAGCAAACGGATTTCAATGAAAAGGATAAAAGATTATTAACAGAGGTTATCTACGGAACAGTGCAGAATCAAATAACGATTGACTATTATCTGGCACAGTTTATGAAAAACAAGAAGAAATTAGACATTTGGGTGAAACAGCTATTAAGAATGTCGGTCTATCAAATGGTTTATTTAGAAAAAATTCCGGATCATGCGATTGTCCATGAGTCTGTTGAAATTGCTAAAATTCGCGGGCATAAGGGGACAGCATCTTTTGTCAATGGCATACTGCGGAGTATGCAGCGGAAAGGTGTTCCAGATTTATCTTTGATTGCGAATCCGATTGAACGCATTTCGATAGAAACTAGCCACCCCTTATGGCTCGTGGAAAGATGGGCGGAGATGTACGGTATCGAGAAGACAGACGCGATGTGTCATGAAAATATCAAACATTTTCCAATGTCCATACGGATTCAGCCAATGAAAACAACACGGGCTTCGGTTATGATGCAGCTGGAAAACGAGGGATTTGAAGTAGAACCTTCTTCCTTTTCTTCTCAAGGGATTTTGATAAAAAAAGGAAATATTTTTCAAACTACGCTTTTGCAGGATGGATTTGTAACTGTACAAGACCAGAGCTCGATGCTTACAGCAGAATCCTTACAATTAGAGCCAGGGATGAAAGTGCTGGATACATGCAGTGCTCCGGGCGGAAAAGCGACGCATATTGCTGAATTAATGACAGATCAGGGCGATATTCATGCCTGCGATTTGCATCAGAAAAAGGTAAAATTAATTGAGGAAAAAGCAGCTATATTAGATTTGCATGCTATATCTGCTTTTCAGGGTGACGCCAGAAAACTTGATGAAAAGTATGAAGAAGCAAGTTTTGACAGAATTCTTATCGATGCTCCTTGCTCCGGACTGGGTGTGATTAACGGAAAGCCGGAAATTAAATATGAAAAACAACCCAGCGATATAGAACGACTTGCATCGATTCAGCAGGATATTATCGAGACAGCAGCTTCCCTTCTGAAACCGGGCGGATTGCTTATTTACAGTACTTGTACGGTAGATAAAATGGAAAATAATCAAGTGGTTCAAACGTTTCTGGAAAATCATCCTGCCTTCAGCATAGACCTTACCTTTAAAAATGAACTTTCCGAATCATTAAAGCAAGCGCCTGGATGGTCAGCAGAGGGCTTGCAATTATTCCCTCAAGATTTTCAAACAGACGGATTTTTCCTGACAAGAATCAAGCGGGATACGTAATGTAGGCAAAAGGTTATTTCAGCAGTTGTTCAAAAAGCAGCCAATGTTTTTCAGCAGTGCGAGGAAACACAGCTCAAGCCTTATGCAAGAAAGGGCCTCAACAAGAGTGTTCCCTGCTGGACCTTTGCCGGCTTTTTGAGCAACCTGTATAACTTATACATTACATAGTTTTAATCTAGGTGAGAATGTGCCATAATGATGGATAGCATCAAATGTTTAAATGCCCGATTTGTAACTGTAATCGTGTGATGGAACATTTTTTAAAAGGATGATCCATGTTTGAAAAAAGGATATCTAATTGGAATTGTAAAGGGGGAGTAGCTCTTGAAAGGGCTTTTCTTAACGCATTGCGGACAAGTCCGTAATCATAATGAAGATGCAGGCGGCATTTTTGAAAATAAGAGCACACAGCCGATTGCTGTTATTGCTGACGGTATGGGCGGACACCAAGCCGGCGATGTAGCAAGTATGCTGGCTGTTGATAAAATTAAAAATAAATGGGAAGAAACAGAACAGATTGAAAACGCTGAGGATATTAAACATTGGTTTCAAAACATAATCAGAGAAGCAAACACCCAAATCTTTCAGAAAGCACAGGAAAATAAGCAATTGGAAGGTATGGGTACAACTCTTGTGGCTGCAGCAATCATCCGAAATTCACTGATTATCGCACATATTGGAGACAGCCGCTTATATATGGCAAGAGGAGACCAGATTGAACAGTTGACAGAAGATCATTCTTTTGTCAATGAACTTGTGAAAAGAGGCGAAATTACAGAAGGGGATGCGGAAGTCCATCCTTATAAAAACTATATTATTCGCGCGCTGGGAACAGATGCAGAAGTTGACACAGATGTCAAAATACTGACCTGGCAAGCTGGAGATCGCTTATTATTATGTTCAGACGGCTTATCCGACAAGATGAATCAAACGGAATTAGCTCAGCTTATAACAGCAGATAAAGAGATGAATGAGATAGGCCAGCAACTTATCGATTTAGCGAATCAGCGCGGCGGGGAAGATAATATTTCGCTTATATTAATGGCACATGACGGTTCGGACTCGGAGGCAGGTGAACCTGCATGAATACAGGACATTTATTAAATGATCGATATCGCGTCGAGCGAAAAGTCGGCGGAGGAGGCATGGCCAATGTCTTTCTTGCTAGAGACACCATTCTTGAACGCGATGTAGCAGTCAAAGCACTGCGCACGGATTATATACATGATCAGGAGTTTATTGCCCGTTTTGACAGGGAGGCACAATCTGCAAGCTCCCTTTCCCATCCGAATATTGTTAATATCTTTGATGTCGGCGAGGATGACCAGACGCTGTATATGGTCATGGAATATGTGGAGGGAATGACTTTAAAGGAGTATATCCAACAGTATGGCCCGATAGACGTTCCACTGGCTTTGGATATCATGAAACAGATTGCCTCGGCGATTGCACATGCGCATGAAAATGATATTATTCACCGGGATATTAAGCCTCAGAATATATTAATTGACCGTTTTGGCCAAGTGAAAGTGACGGACTTCGGGATTGCGATGGCGCTTAGTGCAACCGCGTTAACGCAAACCAATTCCATTCTGGGTTCGGTTCATTATCTTTCACCGGAGCAGGCCCGCGGCGGAATGGCAACAAAGAAATCAGATATTTATTCACTAGGTATTGTACTGTTTGAATTATTAACGGGAAAACTTCCCTTTTCTGGACAATCACCTGTTTCGATTGCTTTAAAACATTTGCAGAGCGATACACCGTCTGTCAAAGAGATTAATCCGGATATTCCGCAAAGCGTAGAGAATATTGTTTTGCAGGCAACAGCAAAAAATCCATTTTATCGTTATGAAGATGTTTATCAGTTTGAAGCGGCATTAGCTGCAGCCCTTTCTCCGGAGAAATTAAATGAAGAACCTTTTACGATTCCGGACGAAGAAGGCGATGAGACAAAGGCCATTCCGATAATAACAGATGACAACCTGTCCGAGGATGAAGCTGATGCGGATCAGACTGTTGTTCATCAAGCAGATGCAGAGCCGACAAAAAGCTATCCTGAAGAAAATAGCGAACAGAAAAAAGACAAAAAGAAGAAAAAGGACAAGAAGCCTGCCAGTAAAAAGAAGAAATTGATCTGGATTTCCATTCTGGTCGTATTCCTTCTCGGGATTGGCAGTGCCGCGATCGTATATGCGATGCAGCCTCAGGATGTAACCATAGAAGAGTTTGAAGATCAACCGGCAGAGGATGCACGAGACTTGCTTGAAAGCCAAAACCTTCTTGTTGACGTAGAAGAGGTTAATTCGGATGAAATCGAGCCCGGATATGTGGAGCGAACCGACCCTGCTGCTGGAAGAACTGTTAAAGAAGGATCAACAGTAACTTTATTTGTCAGTCAGGGTCCGGAAGAAATAGAAGTGGATGATTATGAAGGAGAAGATTTTGAAGAGGTGGAAACGGAATTGAATCAAGAAGGATTTAATGATATTACTCCTTTTGAAAGAAATTCCGACCAGCCTGTGGGTGAAATTATTTCACAAATTCAGCCAGAACCGGGATCTTCGGTAGTACCTGCTGACACGAAAGTCATTTTTGAAGTCAGTGCCGGACCGGAAATGGTGAGCCTGAATAATCTGACAGGAATGAACGAAGAGGAAGTACAAGATTACGTAGATCGTAATGAATTGGTAATGAATACGCATGAAGAATATTCGGATGATGTGGAAGAAGGTCTTGTTGCCAGGCAATCTCCTGAATCAGGAACGGATGTAGAGAAAGGCTCTGCAGTAGATGTTTATTTCTCCCTGGGGTCTGAAGAAGAGCCGCCTCGTTCGCACTCTGTTTCCTATATGGTTCCTTACACATTAGATGACCAAGAAGGAACTGAGGAAGACGAACAAGGAAACGACGAACAAGAGGACGGAGAAGAAACGGAAAATGGAGACAGCGCTTCTGATGACGCGAATAATGAGGAAGAAGAGACGAACGCGTCAGATGAAGATAATGAAGATACGAATGCATCAGACGAAGAGAATGAAAACAATGAAGATACGGATGCAGAAAATGAAGATGGCGAAGCAGAATCGGAAAATGAAGAAGAAACCGAGTCAGAAGCAGATGCAGAATCATCCGAACCGGAAGAGCAAACCGTGCGCATCTATATTGAAGACAGTAATAATGATATCTCTGATGTATATCGGGAAGAGACGATAACAGAAGATACGGAAGTTACATTTACACTAACGATTGCCCCAGGTACAGATGCAGAATACCGCATTACCAGAGATGATGAAGAAATTACAGAAAGGACTGTATCCTATGAGGGAGAGGAAGAGTAGATGGCAACAGGCAGAATCATTAAAGCATTAAGCGGCTTCTACTATGTGCAGTCGAATGAAGGTGTTTATGCTTGCAGGGGCAGAGGTGTACTCCGAAATAAAAAGATTACTCCTTTAGTTGGCGACTTTGTAGAATTTGAAGTTCGTAATGAAAATGAAGGCTATATTATGAAAGTGAAAGACAGGTCGAATGAACTTATTCGGCCTCCTGTTGCCAATATTAATCAGGTGTGTATTGTTAATGCAGCCACCTCTCCAGATTTTAATCCATTATTACTGGATCGTTTCCTTGTTCTGATTGAATCCAAACACATCCAGCCGATCATCTTTATTTCAAAAATGGATTTGGCAACATCAGAAGAAAAGGAACGCGTAAAGGAATATCAAGCTGCTTACCGGGATATCGGCTATGAAGTGGAATTGTTGTCATCGAAGGAATCGGAGTGGATTTATGAAGTACTCCCTTATTTTAAGGATAAAGTTTCTGTTTTTGCAGGGCAGTCTGGAGTCGGAAAATCATCCCTGTTAAATACCCTGGATCCGAATCTGTTCTTAGAAACAGCAGAGATTTCCAAAAGTCTTGGCAGGGGGAAACATACCACCAGACATGTGGAACTTTTAACAATCGGAGAAGGTCTGGTAGCTGATACGCCCGGATTTAGTGTTTTAGAGTTTTCGGATTTAGAGACGGAGGATTTAGGTGTTTGTTTTCCGGAGATAAGACGGCACATGCCCGATTGCAAGTTCCGGGGCTGCCTGCATGATAAAGAGCCGAAATGTGCGGTGAAAGCTGCTGTTGATGACGGAGAAATAGCTGCTTTCAGGTATCAGCATTATTTACGATTTTTAGAAGAGATTAAAACAAGAAAGCCGAGGTATTAAGCATGACAAAAATAGCACCATCTATTTTATCAGCAGATTTTGCGAAGTTAGGGGAAGAAATTAAAGACGTGGAACGCGGCGGAGCGGATTATATTCATGTTGATGTCATGGATGGGCATTTCGTTCCTAATATTACAATCGGTCCTTTAATAGCAGATGCTATTCAACCTATTACCAAGCTTCCTTTAGATGTTCATTTAATGATAGAAAATCCGGATGCCTATATTCCGCTGTTTGCCAAAAGTGCTTCCATCATTACGGTTCATCAGGAAGCATGTGTCCATTTACACCGGACATTGCAGTTGATTCGTTCCTATGATGTCAAGCCGGGGGTTGTCATTAATCCGGGGACGCCGGCAGAGATGATTAAACCGATTTTGCCAGAAGTGGATCTTGTTTTATTAATGACAGTTAACCCGGGCTTCGGGGGGCAGGCATTTATCAAAGAGGTAATTCCTAAAGTGGCCCAAATAGCAGCATGGCGGGATGAAATGGGATTAGACTTTGAAATAGAAATTGATGGCGGCGTCAACGAAGAAACAGCTTCCATTTGTACAGCAAATGGCGCGGATGTATTAGTCGCCGGAAGTGCTATTTTTAATCAGGAAAATCGAAAAGAGGCAATGGATGAAATCCGTGCGGGTGCAGAAAAAGAATGAAACGTGCCGGAATTGTCGGGAATGGTCCGAGATGGTATCTGCCTCATCTTTTAAGCTATCAGGAAGATGTTGATTTCTGGATTGGTGCCGACCGCGGGGCATTTTATTTAGCGGAGCAAGGGCTGCCTGTTGATATAGCACTCGGAGATTTTGATTCCGTCTCTGCCGATGAATATACAGTGATTGAAAAACATGCCGTTCATTTTGATCAGCATCCATCGATGAAGAATCAGACGGATTTAGAAATCGCGGTGGATGCTGCGCTGGCAAATGGCGCGGATCAATTGTTTTTCTTCGGTGTGACAGGAGGCAGGACGGACCATACGTTGATGAATATACAATTGCTTTACCCGTTATTACAGCAAGGAAAGCGTGCTGTTATGATAGATAATGGCAATTATATAGAATTAGTGGCTCCGGGCAGTTATACTGTTGACTCGGAAGGTTATTCCTATATTTCTTTTTTGCCGTTTACGCCCGAAGTGACCGGCTTAACATTGACGGGTTTCCTATACCCTCTGGAGAACCAAACGATACTATGGGGATCTTCTTTATGCATATCTAATGAGCTTAGTCAAAAAAAAGGTACTTTTTCGTTTCATAAAGGCATATTAATACTAGTAAAGAGTTTTGATGCAGTTTAACTAGGAGCAAATAGGATGGTTAAACAGGGAGGGCCTTTATAAATGAAATTCTATACGATTAAGCTTCCTAAGTTTGTAGGTGGATTTGTGAAAGTGGTTATTGGTGTATTTAAAAAAGATAAGTAATAGTAAACGAGCTTTTGCCTCTTTTGGATGGTGAAAGCTCGTTTTTAGGATGTCTTTGATGCTGCATGGTATCGTTAGTTAATGTATATTGAAACAAAAAAACACCACGGAGGACCATGGTGTTTTTAAGGCATATGCACATATTTTCGTATATTATACACGTTCTACTTTGCCTGATTTTAATGCACGAGCAGATACATATACTTTTTTCGGTTTTCCATCTACCATAATACGTACTTTTTGTACATTTGCTTTAAAATTACGTTTGTTGGAATTCATAGCGTGAGAGCGGTGGTTACCACTACGAGTCTTGCGTCCAGTTACAACACATTTTTTAGCCATGTTATTCCCTCCTTACTTTCCAAATTCAGTGTACTACTAAATTAATTTATCATATGTTAACGGATTTTGCAATTGAATCTTTGTATTTTGGACAACTTCTTAAAGAAGAACTGCTTGACAGATACGTGAAAATCATACATTGTAATAGTGAAGTTTTTTCTTTTATTTGAAATCCCCTGGAAATACAGGCTTCTCCATCATCGCCTGTTCACTTTTAAAATGACAGGGCGTATAGTATAATTTGAACCATATATAGGGAAAAAACGGATGAATGGAATATGTTCGACGTTTTATCACGGAGAACCGCTCGTAAAACGCTCAAATGAAGTTTCGTTTTATAATTCGTAATAAAGGAGCTGTAGTTATGTCTATTGAGTTGCATACGAACGATGGACTCGTTACGATAACAACAGATGTTATTGCTACAATAGCCGGCGGCACAGCCGTAGAGTGCTATGGCATTGTTGGGATGGCTTCTAAAAGCCAAATTAAAGATAATATTGCTGAAATACTGCGAAAAGAAAATTATGCTAAAGGAATTGTGGTCCGTCAGGAAGATGGCAAATTACATATTGACTTGTATATTATTGTAAGTTATGGTACAAAAATTTCAGAAGTGGCACATAATGTACAATCGCAAGTAAAATATACACTTAGCCAGTCCCTGGGCTTAGAAATTGATTCGGTAAATATATATATCCAGGGGGTCCGTGTAGCAAAGGACTAGAGCAGAAGGAGGAAAAGGCGTGGGACTTGAAAAAATAGATGCAGCGTTACTATCTCAAATGGTGCGGATAGGAGCTTACCATCTCTCAAATAATGCACAAAAAATTGACGCATTAAATGTTTTCCCGGTTCCGGACGGAGATACCGGCACAAATATGAATTTAACCATCACTTCCGGAGCAAATGAAGTGAAAAAGATGGAAACAGATAAAGTGTATGAAGTAACCAATGCTTTTTCAAAAGGATTATTAATGGGCGCCAGAGGAAATTCGGGTGTGATATTATCGCAAATTTTCCGCGGCTTTGCGAAAGCTTGTGAAGGGAAGAAGGAACTTAGTGTGAAAGATTTCGCACAGAGCTTTGAAGGTTCCGTTCAAGCAGCTTATAAAGCAGTAATGAAGCCGGTGGAAGGCACCATTCTTACAGTAGCAAAAGATGCAGGAAACAAAGCCATGGAAATTGCGGACAATGACTTGGATATCATTGCTTTTATGGAAGAAATATTAAAAGAAGCAAAAGCATCATTGAAGCGCACCCCTGATTTACTGCCTGTACTTAAAGAAGTTGGTGTCGTGGATTCGGGCGGACAAGGCTTAGTGACAATTTATGAAGGCTTCCTGGCTGCGTTAAAAGGGGAAGAACTGCCCGGCGAATCAGATGCTTCTACGAAAATGGATGAGATGATAAATGCAGAGCATCATAAAGTGACGCAGGATTTCATGGATACGGAAGATATTGTATACGGATACTGTACAGAGTTTATGGTGAAATTAGAAGACGAAAAATTAAAAGAGCATCCTTTTGATGAAATGGCGTTCCGTAATGAATTAAGCGAGTGGGGCGATTCCCTTCTTGTGGTTGCCGATGATGATATTGTGAAGGTGCATGTCCATGCTGAAGCGCCGGGAACATGCTTGAATTTAGGACAGCAATATGGCAGTTTGATTAACTTGAAAATTGAAAATATGCGGGAACAGCATACGGCGATTGTTGGGGAAAAAGACGATAAAAAAGAAGTGCCGAAAGAAAAATCCGCTTATGGAATGGTTACCGTGGCTATGGGAAATGGATTAAAGGAATTATTTGAAAACCTTGGTGTCGCTGTAGTCATTGAAGGTGGACAAACCATGAATCCAAGTACGCAGGATATAACGGACGCGATACAAAAAGCAAATGCAGAAAAGATTATTGTGCTTCCTAACAATAAAAATATTCAAATGGCTGCGGAACAAGCTGCGGAATTGGCTGGCGATCATGTTCGGGTTGTTCCGACCAAAACAATCCCTCAAGGCATCAGTTCAGTGCTGGCATTCCATCCGGAGGCTTCGTTAGATGAAAATAAAGCGGCTATGGAAGAAGCAGGGAAGCAGGTCCGGAGCGGACAAATCACGTATGCCATCAGAGATACGCAAATTGATGGTATTGATATTGCCAAAGGGCATTTTATGGGGATAGATGAAGGAAAAATTGTAACCACACATAAGGAAAAACAGAAAGCGGCAGAAGCGCTTATTGACCAAATGATTTCGGATGATGCAGAGATATTGACTATTCTTTCAGGAGAAGATGTGTCCGAAGAAGAAGTTGGAGCGCTGGCATCTTATGTGGAAGAGAAATATGATGAAATCGAAGTGGAAGTGCATCAAGGAGAACAGCCGATTTATTCATATATTTTCTCTGTTGAATAAAGAAAATATATAACCTTCTATGAATCTGCAGGATAACAACCGTAATAAAGTTTCTGAAGCATATAAAGCTCAGCCTGATAATATAAATCAGCCTGAGCTTTGTTTTTTGTTTTCGTATCTGTTTATAAACTGGATTTTTGTTATAATGGTGTCAGTGGCATTAAATACATGTAGGACGGTGTTGTCTCATGAAATATAATTCCGTATTTGATATTATTGGCCCGGTAATGGTAGGTCCATCCAGTTCGCATACAGCTGGTGCTGCCCGTATTGGAAAAGCAGCCCGTAATCTGTTTGGAAAACAGCCGACATGGGCGAGAATACACCTTTATGAATCTTTTGCCAAAACGTATCGTGGGCATGGAACAGACTTTGCGCTTGCTGGCGGTCTATTAGGCATGGAAACAGATGATTCGCAAATAAATAAGGCATTAGAATTGGCAAAAGAAAAAGGTCTGGATATTGAATTTATAGAGGATAGTGCAGCAGTCAATCATCCTAATACGGTCCGTATCCTTATTGGAGACGGAACAGAACAGCAGGAGCTGATGGGTATATCTGTCGGCGGCGGAAAAGTGGAGATTACAGAATTGAACGGTTTTGAACTCCGATTATCCGGGAATCATCCGGCTATCTTAATTATGCACAATGATCGTTACGGTGCAATTGCATCTGTAACAAAAATTTTAGCGAAATACGAAGTGAATATCGGCCATATGGAAGTGAACCGGAAAGATGTGGGTAAAGAGGCGCTGATGGTAATTGAGGTAGATCAGAATGTGGATGATCATATCCTGCAAGAACTCGAAGATGCTGATCATATCATTTCTATTTCGAAGATTGTAAGTTAAAAAGGGGGATTTTGATGTTTAGAACGGTTGCAGAGTTAGTAGAGAAAGCAAAAACAGAAAACATTCCCATTTCAGAAGTCATGATACGTCAGGAAATGGACGTGAAAGAAAAAACAAGAGAAGAAGTTTTTGCAGAAATGGAGAAAAACCTCGACGTGATGGAAAAAGCGGTGGAGGATGCTCTGAAAGGAGTCCAATCAGTAACAGGACTTACTGGCGGAGACGCGGTGAAAGTACAGAAGTATATGAAAGAAAAAACGCCATTATCTGGTAATCTTATGATGGACGCTGTCAGTAAAGCAATGGGAACCAATGAGGTCAATGCAGCGATGGGCATTATTTGTGCGACACCGACTGCCGGAAGTGCCGGATGTGTGCCGGGAACGTTGTTTGCAGTAAAAGAACAGCTGAACCCGACCAGAGACGGCATGATTCGTTATTTATTTACCTCAGGAGCGTTTGGCTTTGTAGTGGCCAATAATGCCTTTATTTCCGGTGCAGCAGGCGGGTGCCAAGCGGAAGTTGGTTCAGCAGGCGCCATGGCTTCAGCGGCGATTGTGGAAATGGCAGGAGGTACGCCGGAACAATCAGCGCACGCTTTTGCAATGACTTTAAAAAATATGCTTGGTCTGGTCTGTGACCCGGTAGCAGGTTTGGTGGAAGTTCCATGCGTGAAACGAAATGCAGGAGGTTCGTCTCTTGCGATTGTATCTGCTGACATGGCGCTGGCAGGAGTGGAAAGCCGTATTCCTTGTGATGAAGTAATCGGTGCGATGTACCGCATCGGAAAACAGATGCCGTCTTCGTTGCGTGAAACGGGTGAAGGCGGATTGGCTGATACACCAACAGGACGATTATTAAAGGAAAAAATCTTTGGGGTATCCGTTTAGGCAGGTATTTAAGAAAAACAGGTGCATCTGTTCATGCGCCTTGAGCAGATATTGCCGTTTTTCTGATTGAAAAGGATGTTGGAAATGAACGAATCGATATTAGAAGTGAAAGGTGTCGGCGAAAAAGTAGCAGAACAACTTGCTTCCATGCATATTTATGAAATAGAAGACATATTGGAATATTTCCCGTATCGATACGATATTTATGAGGATAAACCTTTGCAAGAACTGGTACATGATGAAAAAGTGACGATTAAAGGGAAGGTGGTTTACGATCCTTCTCTTACTTTTTTTAGGAAAAACAAATCAAGGTTAAGTTTTACCGTAGAAGTGGAAGGTGTTGCTGTCAAAGCAATTATGTTTAACCGGGCGTTTGCTAAAAAACAAATTGAGCAGGGACAGGATATTACGTTGACAGGAAAATGGGATGCACGCCGTCTGCAAATCACAGTCAGTCAATATAAAATCGGGAAAATGGAAGAAAATGACACGATTACCCCTGTTTATTCGCTGAAGGGCGATTTGACTTCTTATAAATTCCAAAAGATTTTAAAGCAAGTGCTTGATGCACATGAAAAAGGTATAACAGAAATACTTCCTGCTTCCTATCTGGAAAATTATAAGCTGCCAAGTCGGCAAGAAGCAGTTAGAACGATGCATTTTCCCCAGAGCAGGGTTGCTTTAAAGCATGCACGGCGAAGATTTATATATGAAGAATTTCTATTGTTTCAGTTAAAGATGCAGTTGATGCGTAAAATAAACCGGGAGTCTACCAAAGGCAATACCCAGAACTATCAGATGGATAAAGTCAATAATTTTATCACCTCCCTGCCTTTTACGTTAACAGAGGCGCAGCAACAGGTATTGAATGAAATTTTAAAGGATATGAAACTTGCTTACCGGATGAACCGGCTGCTTCAAGGAGATGTTGGTTCAGGAAAAACAGCGGTTGCGGCAATCTGTTTATATGCCGCTGTTACAGCAGGCAAACAAGGGGCTTTAATGGTACCCACGGAGATTTTAGCGGAACAGCATTTCCAATCTCTTCAATCTCTGTTGGAAGGGCGAGCCAACGTTGCCTTGCTGACCGGTTCTGTAAAAGGAAAGAAACGCAGAGAACGGACACAGCAAATTGAAAATCAGGAAATAGATATTGTCATTGGAACGCATGCCCTCATTCAGGAAGATGTCCTGTTTCATGATTTAGGACTGGCGATTGTGGATGAACAACACCGCTTTGGCGTTGCACAGCGCCGGACATTGCGGGATAAAGGATTAGATCCCGATGTCTTATTTATGACAGCAACACCGATTCCCCGGACATTGGCGATTACAACATTTGGCGATATGGATGTATCGATTATTAATCAGCTTCCTTCCGGGAGAAAAGAGATTGAGACATTATGGGTGAAAGAAAATATGCTGGAACGGATTCTTGATTTTATTCATGAGCGGGTTAAACAAGGAGAACAGGCATATATCATCAGTCCGCTTATTGAGGAATCGGATAAATTGGACATCCAGAATGCAATTGATTTATATCATCAGCTGACGTCCTACTATGAAAAAAAAATAGAAATCGGTTTAATGCATGGACGTTTGTCCTCGGCGGAAAAGGATGAAGTGATGCGTGATTTTGCCGATAATAAAATAAATGTATTAGTCTCTACAACCGTTGTAGAAGTAGGTGTTAATGTTCCTAATGCCACCGTAATGGTGATTTATGATGCGGAACGTTTTGGTCTGTCGCAGCTGCACCAGCTCAGAGGGCGTGTCGGCAGAGGAGCAAAGCAAAGTTATTGTATTCTCATCGCAGAACCTAAAGGAGAAGTCGGAAAAGAACGTATGCGGATTATGTCGGAAACAAGTGACGGATTTGAATTATCCGAACAAGACTTGCAGTTACGCGGTCCGGGCGATTTCTTCGGCAGGAAACAAAGCGGTATGCCGGAATTTAAAGTAGCTGATATGGTCCATGATTACAGAGCGCTGGAAACAGCTAGACAAGACGCACATTATATTGTCGAAAATAATTTATTACAAACGGAAGACTATAAGGTCTTAAAAGAAATCCTGGCTGAAGAAGAAGGGCTATCGGCAAAACTGGATTAATTCGGAAAACTTGATGGAAGTTGAATGCATCAGCAGTCGGTTGTATTACGATGATTCAATAGATTGCTTGCATAAAAAAGTCTGCTATTATATATTACTATTAGTACCAAGTCATAGAACGAACATTTCTTCCGAGAGAGTATGGAAGCAGTTTTCCTGCGATTACTTGCTCTGCCGGAAACCGTTACGTCGTAATCAACAGAATCAGCATCACTCTAAAATATGAAATGAAAGTTTGATGATAGAAATGAAACGCTCAAAAGCAGAACGACAATCATTATTAAGAGAAAAAATAGAAGACTCTCCATTCGTAACGGACGAACAGCTGGCGAAAGATTTTGAAGTCAGCATTCAAACTATTCGATTAGACCGGATGGAGCTGTCTATCCCTGAACTTCGTGAACGGATAAAACATGTTGCTACCAAGCAATGGAATGAAACGGTCAAGGCTTTGCCGGTGGAAGAAGTAATCGGGGATATTATTGATTTGGAATTAGATGAACGGGCTATATCTATGCTCGATATCACCTCGGAGTTTGTGTTTTCCAGAAATAAGATTGCCAGAGGACATCATCTGTTTGCTCAGGCAAATTCATTAGCTGTAGCTGTTATTAATGATGAACTTGCTTTAACAGCAAAGTCCACCCTGCGCTTTAAGAGACAGGTGAAAGAAGGAGAAAGAGTGATTGCCAAGGCGGTTATAAAAGGGAAAGATAACCGTGGCCATACCATTGTGGAAGTGAACAGCTTTGTGAATAACGAGCTTGTGCTTACAGGTGAATTTTTCATGTTTCATTCCAGTGAAAGCAAAGGAGAATAAACGAATGCGATTAGCGATAGATGCAATGGGAGGCGACCATGCACCAAAGGAAATTGTTTCTGGTGCGATGGAAGCTGTCAAAGATAATAAAGATTTACAAATTACACTTTATGGTGATGAAAACCAGATTAAACCGGTTTTAACGGATCACCAGCAGATTAAAGTCATACATACAGAGGAAAAAATCACTTCAGAGGATGAACCGGTAAAAGCAGTACGGCGCAAAAAAAATGCTTCCCTTGTATTAATGGCCAAAGCTGTCAAAGACGGAGAAGCAGATGCGTGTATCTCTGCAGGGAATACCGGTGCATTAATGAGTGCAGGTTTGTTTGTCGTGGGCAGGATCCCTGGTATTGACCGTCCGGCTTTAAGTCCTACCTTCCCGACAGTGGACGGGCAAGGTTTCTTAATGCTGGATGTCGGTGCGAATGTGGATGCCAAGCCGGAGCATTTGCTGCAGTATGCCATTATGGGTTCTATCTACGTAGAGAGAGTAAGAAACATCAAAATCCCCCGGATCGGTTTATTAAATGTAGGCACCGAAGAGGGAAAAGGAAATGACCTGACGAAAAGGGCTTTTGAACTCTTAGAAGATGCCCCGATTCATTTTGTGGGGAATGTTGAAGCGAGAGATATATTAAATGGTGTCGCAGATGTTGTTGTAACTGATGGTTTTAGCGGAAATATAGCATTAAAGACAATGGAAGGCGTTGCAGAAACGATTTTTTCCCAGTTAAAAGATGCGTTTATGTCTTCCGCAAAATCAAAAATTGCTGCTGCACTCGTTAAGAATGATTTGAAAGGCTTAAAAGGCCGATTAGATTATTCGGAATATGGGGGCGCAGGTTTGTTCGGCCTCCGTGCACCGGTTATTAAAGCCCATGGATCCTCAAAAAGCCGAGCGATAACCAATGCGGTGAAACAAGCTGTTTATATGGTAGACAACAATGTAACAGCTACAATTCAAAACACCATTGAAACTATGGGCGAAGAGGAGGAAAAATAAATGAAACGTATTGCATTTATGTTCCCTGGCCAGGGGTCACAGACAGTTGGTATGGGGAAGGATTTATATGATGTTTATCCGCAAGTACAAGCATTATACAGAGAAGCAAATGAAGTGTTAGAGATGGATTTGCAGACGCTTATGTTTGAAGGTCCGGAAGAGACATTGACGGAAACAGAAAATACGCAGCCGGCATTATTATTATCCAGTGTTGCGGTTACTCAGCTGTTAGAAGAAAATGGCATTCGCCCTTCGATGGTTGTCGGGCACAGTCTGGGAGAATACAGCGCACTGGTTGCGGCTGGCGCAATGAATTGGCAGGACGCTATCGGGCTCGTTAAGGTAAGAGGCCATTTAATGGAACAAGCTTTTCCCGAGGGACAAGGAACCATGGCGGCTGTTTTAGGTCTTGACCAAGATAAAGTGCAGGAAGCTTTGGATCAAGTGACGGATGAAATTGTAGATATGGCTAATTTAAATTCTCCAGGACAGATTGTTATCTCCGGTTCCGTTGCGGGTATAGAACAAGCAACGGCCTTTCTAAAAGAAGCCGGGGCAAAACGTGTGCTTCCATTAAACGTGAGCGGGCCGTTCCATTCCCGGTTAATGAAACAAGCGAATGAAGACTTTGCAGCATACTTAAATGAAGTAGCTCTGGAAAATCCAGAAACGCCTGTTTATGCAAATGTTTCAGCAGAGGCAGTAACGGAAAAAGAAACAGTTAAAGAATTATTAGTCCAACAATTACATTCGCCGGTTCGTTTTGAAGAATCGATTGAAAAGATGTTGGAAGAAGGTGTAGATGCATTTGTAGAAGTAGGTACTGGGAAAGTTTTATGCGGTTTGTTGAAAAAAATAGACCGGAAAGCAAAAACGTTTGCTGTGCAGGATCAGGAATCACTCGAAGCGTTTATTCGCTGGTATAAGGAGGAAGAGTAATGTTACAAGGGCAAACAGCAGTCGTAACAGGAGCTTCCAGAGGAATCGGCAGAGAGATTGCTTTGGAACTTGCTAAAAATGGAGCAAATGTAGTAGTAAATTATTCAGGAAGTGAAGCAAAAGCAGAAGAGGTTGTTACAGAGGTCGAGGAACTTGGTGTCAAAGCAGTAAAGATACAAGCAAATGTCGCTGATGAGGAATCTGTGAAACAATTGATGAAACAAACTGTGAAAGAATTCGGCTCCATTGATATTCTGGTAAATAATGCAGGTATTACAAAAGATAACTTGTTAATGCGGATGAAAGAAGAAGAATTTGATGAAGTTATTCAAACGAATTTGAAAGGTACATTCTTATGTACAAAAGCAGTGACTCGTCAAATGATGAAACAAAAATCAGGGCGTATTATTAATGTTGCCTCCATTGTCGGCGTGAGCGGGAATCCGGGACAAGCCAACTATGTTGCAGCAAAAGCGGGCGTAATCGGTTTAACGAAAACAACAGCGAAAGAACTCGCTTCCCGAAACATCTTGGTAAACGCAGTTGCTCCCGGTTTTATTTCTACAGATATGACCGACGAATTAAGTGAAGAGCAGCAAGAATCTTTATTACAATTGGTACCGTTAGAGCGCTTTGGCAAACCGGAAGATGTTTCACGCGTAATCCGCTTTTTAGCCAGTGAAGATGCTAATTACATCACAGGTCAGACCATTCATATTGACGGTGGAATGGTGATGTAATACAATTACAGAACAAAAGCGAAAAGCGGAAAGCGCCCGTTTAAAAACGTAGAGATTGCGCCTGCGGTTTTTGGAGGTGGTTCGACTTTAGTCGAACTTCCTTTATGCTTGAGATAAAGGAAACATGCCCCTTTAGGGGTATGCCGACGTTAGGCTTTAGCCTGGTATTAGTCGGCCTTCCTTCACCTTAAACCGATGTTGACTTTCACCCGCTGGGCACGACGGACACGACGTCCTAGTATCGACGTTGGTCACAGGACGTGACCGTTCTTAGTCGATGAAAGTGCGACTTTAGCTCTGTCTACGCCTGTCGGCTTGCCAATCGCTAAGTCTTCTTTTCACCCGCGGGGCATAAGTGCGACTTTAGCTCTGTCTGCGCCTGTCGGCTTGCCAATCGCTAAGTCTTCTTTTCACCCGCAGGGCATAAGTGCGACTTTAACTCTGTCTACGCCTATCGGCTTGCCAATCGCTAAGTCTTCTTTTCACCCGCAGGGCATAAGTGCGACTTTAGCTCTGTCTGCGCCTGTCGGCTTGCCAATCGCTAAGTCTTCTTTATCGTAGGGCACGACGTGAAATCTCTAAAGTTTGGCGCTTTCGTGGACATGGCTTTTTCTGTATAAGAATAAATTTATGAAAAAAGAGATGAAAACTTTGAAAGGGGGTGAACGGAGAAATGGCAGACGTGTTTGAACAAGTAAAGTCCATTATTGCTGATCGTCTTGATGTAGACGAAGAAAAAGTTGTTTTAGAAGCTTCATTTAAAGATGACCTTGAAGCAGATTCATTAGACGTTGTTGAACTTGTTATGGAATTGGAAGACGAGTTTGATATTGAAATCGCTGATGAAGATGCGGAAAAGATTAATACAGTGGGTGATGCTGTAGATTACATAAACAGCAAAGCTTAATGAATAAAAAAACAGGAAGGGAAAGTTTCTTTTGGAGACTTTCCCTTCATTATTGGTGTTTTACTCTAAAAAACATAAATAATTCTTTTTCATATATGGTAAAATACCAGTGTGAAGTTTATTTCAGGCAATCAATAAACAGCAAAAAATGAGGCAGCAATGAAATAATTATGTTATTTATAGGAGAGTGAAGGAGGTTCGTAACTGTTTCTGAATAACTATAAAAAACTATAAAAAGATATTAAAAATTTGTGGTTTTGACCGATATAATGATGAAAGAGGGTATTTACCTATCGAGTTCAAACCGCTGTCTTACCGTGTCAGCCGAGAAGGATTGCACTGGTTCGTCAGCATAACGGTTGAGATACCCGATTCACCGGATTATTC